>NZ_JAUHUI010000040.1:0-49862 GCF_030418155.1 Pseudomonas sp. 2,4-D | reverse complement strand
ACCGCCAGCGTCGGTTTCGCCCAGAGCGCCGGCCTGATCCTGGGTGGTTCGATCAGCCAGAGCAACTTCCTCGGTACCGGTAACAAGGTATCCATCGGCCTGACCCGTTCGGAATACCAGACCAAGTACAACTTCGGCTTCGTCGACCCCTACTTCACCGCCGACGGCGTCAGCCTGGGCTACAACCTGTTCTACAACAGCACCGACTACAGCGATTACTACGACGATGGGGTTTCGTACTATGCAATCAACAGCTACGGCGCCGGGGTCAGCTTCGGCTACCCGATCAACGAAACCTCGCGTCTTACCTACGGCCTGACCCTGCAGCACGACGACATTTCGCCCGGCACCTACAGCGCTGACGAGATCTACGATTTCATCTCCCGCGAAGGCAAAAGCTTCAACAACCTCAAGGCGTCGATCGGTTGGTCGGAATCTACCCTCAACAAAGGCGTGCTAGCCACCCGCGGCCACTCGCAGAGCCTGACGCTGATGGCTACCACCCCTGGCAGCGACCTTTCGTTCTACAAGCTTGACTACAACGGCCAGGCTTTCCTGCCGGTCACCAGCAACACCACGCTGCGCCTGCACACCAACCTGGGCTACGGCAACGGCTATGGCTCCACCGACGGCTTGCCGTTCTATGAAAGCTACAACGCCGGTGGGCAGGGGTCGGTACGCGGGTTCAAGGACGGCACCCTCGGCCCGCGCAGCACGCCGGCTACCGGGGCCTATTCCAGCGCTGGGCAGGCTTACTATTCCGACCGCGACACCGATGTGCTGGGGGGTAATATCCTGATTACCGGCGGTGCCGAGTACCTGTTCCCGCTGCCCTTCGTGCAGGACCAGAGCCAGCTGCGCAGCTCGGTGTTTGTCGATGCCGGCAACGTATATGCCGACACCTGCTACCTGTCCACCACTCAAGGCTGCGGCAGCGTCGACCTGGCGCAGATGGCTGTGTCGCTGGGGGTTGGCGTGACCTGGTACAGCCCGATGGGGCCGCTGAGTTTCAGCCTGGCGGCGCCATTGAAGAAGCCGGATAACGCCGAAACCCAAGTGTTCCAGTTCTCGTTGGGGCAGACCTTCTGAGGCTGCTCTTGAAATGAACCGCGCAGCGGGGCTGAGCATTACCCGCTTTTACCCCCGCTTTACCCAAGTTGACAGTCACCTTGCCTAAGCTGGCCAGCACTCGAACCCCGCCCAGCAGGACACCCTCATGCCTCCGTTCACACCCTGTTTCCCTACATCACTGCGCGAAAATGAAATACCCCTCGCCCTGCTCGATCTGGTGCGGGAACGCCTGGCCGCCCTGCTTGGCCCACGCTTCACGGTGGTACTGGGCGGTAGCGGCAACGGCGATGGTGTCAGTCATTACCACCTCGCAATCCAGCACAACCAGAGCGGGGTTTCCCTGGAGGACTACGGTGACATCGGTGCCGGTTTCGTCGAGCACCTGCTGCGCATGGGCACCCAAGTGCGGGACATGCTCGACTCAGCCACATTCAGCCGTATGGGCAGCGACGACCCTGGCCGACCATTGGTATGGCTCCGTGAGCTGGTCAGCCCCGGGGAAACCATTACAATGCCCGGCCCAACCTGAAATATGTTTTCCCCATGAAATCACTGCTTTACGCCATAACCTTATTATTTTCCTTTACCCTCCCCGCTCTGGCCAATCCGCCGGCCACCTTCACCGAAGCCAAGGTGGTGGCCAAGCAGAAGGTCTACCTGGACCAGGCCAGCAGTGCCATGGGCGACTTGTACTGCGGTTGCAAATGGACCTGGGTGGGCAAGTCTGGCGGACGCATCGATGCCGCCTCGTGTGGTTACCAGACGCGCAAGCAGCAGAACCGTGCCGAACGCACCGAGTGGGAACACATCGTGCCCGCCCACACCTTCGGCAACCAGCGCCAGTGCTGGAAGAACGGCGGCCGTGAGCACTGCGTGGACAACGACCCGGTGTTCCGCGCCATGGAGGCCGACCTGTTCAACCTTTACCCGGCCGTGGGTGAGGTCAACGGTGACCGCAGTAACTTCAACTACGGCATGGTCACTGGCAATGCCGGCGAATACGGCCAATGCACCACCAAGGTCGATTTCGTCCAGCGCACCGCCGAACCGCGTGACGAAGTCAAAGGGCTGGTGGCCCGCACCACGTTCTACATGTTCGACCGCTACAAGCTGAACATGTCGCGCCAACAGCAACAGCTGCTGATGGCCTGGGACAAGCAACACCCGGTGTCGGCCTGGGAGAAAGAACGCGACCGGCGCATTGCCGCGATCATGGGCCATGCCAACCCGTTCGTAAGCGGCGAACGCAAGTGGACCGCCGGCTACAAGCCGGTTGGCAGCGGCGTGGTACAGGCGGTGCCGGTAAAAGCGGCCAAGCCAGAGGCCAAACCAAGCCTTGCCAGTGCCGGTTCGGTCGGCGCCGTGCTTGGCAACCGCAACAGCCACGTCTATCACTTGTCAGTCGGCTGCCCGGGCTACAACCAGGTTGCAGCGAAGAACCAGGTTACCTTCGCAAACGAAGGTGAAGCGCAGGCAGCGGGGTATCGCAAGGCAGGCAACTGCCGCTGATCGTTTCAAAGGCTGCGCGGCCCCTGTGGGAACGGGGGCGCGTCAGCCGTTGACCAGGTTTACCGGCCGTTCACCGGCCAGCGCGCTGAGCAGGTTGTCCACCGCGCAACGCGCCATGGCCTGGCGGGTTTCCTCGGTCGCCGAGCCGATATGCGGGGTCGCTACCACGTTATCCAGCTGCAACAGCGGCGAATCGGTCGGCAGCGGCTCGTGCACGAACACGTCCAGCCCCGCACCTCGGATGCGCCTGGCCCGCAGCGCTTCGATCAGCGCCTGCTCATCCACCACACGCCCGCGTGAAATGTTCACCAGGATTGCCTCAGGCTTCATCAACGCGAGTTCCCGTGCGCCTATCAGGCCTTCGGTGCTGGCGCTCAATGGCACCGTCAGGCAAACGAAATCTGCCTGCTGCAACAGCTCATCCAGGCTGCACTGGCATGCGGCATAGCGTGCTTCCACCTCGGGCTTGGCACGCTGGCTGTGATACAGCACGCGCATGCCAAAACCAGCGGCCGCGCGCCGGGCCAGGGCCTCGCCAATGCGGCCCATGCCGACGATGCCTAGCGTCTTGCCGTGCACATCACTGCCAAAATGCGCCGGCCCCAGGTTGGCCTGCCAACGGCCGTCACGCACCCAGTTCGCCAGCTCCACCACCCGCCTGGCGGTAGCCAGGATCAAGGCAAAGCCTGTGTCGGCCGTAGTTTCGGTCAACACGTCGGGCGTGTTGGTGAGCATCACACCACGCCTGCTGAGTTCAGCAATGTCGTAGTTGTCCACGCCTACCGAAACGCTCGACACCACTTCCAGTTGCGGGGCAAGGTCGAGCAGGCTGGCATCCAGGCGCAGGCTGGCCCCCAGTAACCCATGCGCCCCCGGTAATGCATCGCGCAGGCGGGCCAGGCCATCGGGCTGGGTGGTATCCACCCAGGTCACCTCGACGCGATCTTGCAGGCGTGCCATCAGGTCTTCGGACAGGCGTTTATACAGGACGATTCGCTTCTTCATTGCAGGTTTCCTAATGGTTCATGGCCAGGCGCGAACTATCGCGCTTTGCCCGGCCAGAGGTCTGGGAAGTATTGAGCGCAGCGGTAAGCGCCACTGCCGTCAGTAGCGCACCGCACATGAACAGATAAGAGGCGCCGGGCCCGCCCGTAGCCCCATTGAGGTAGCCCACCAGCCACGAACCGCCAAACGAGCCCAGCGCCCCCATGCTGTTGATCAGCGCCATGGCGCCGCCTGCGACGTTGGCCGGCAGGATCTCGGGCACGATCGCGAAGAATGGGCCATAGGGTGCGTACATACAGGCGCCAGCAACCACCAGCAATGCATACGACAGCCAGAAATGCTCGCTGCCCAAGGCGTAGGAACCATAGAACGCCAACGCGGCAATCAGCAGCGGCGGCCAGACGAAGCGCTTGCGCTTTTGCAGGCGGTCGGACGCCCAGGACACGCCCACCATCGCCAGCACCGCCGCCAGGTAGGGCACCGAGGCCAGCCAGCCGGCCTGCACGATATCGACATTCGCCGCCTGCTTGAGGATCGACGGCAGCCACAGCACGAAGCCATACACGCCGATGCTCCAGCAGAAGTACTGCAGCGCCAGGATGATCACTTGCGGCGAGCGGAACGCTTCGCGGTAGTTCTTTACAGGCTTGATACCCTGCTGCTCGGCAGCCAGTGCCTGCGCCAGGGCGGCCTTTTCCTGCTCGCTCAGCCAAGCCACCTGGGCCGGGCGGTCATCCACCAGGCGCCACCAGAAGAACGCCCAGATCACGGCGGGCAGGCCTTCGATGATGAACATCCAGCGCCAGTCGTAATGCTTGATCAGGTAACCAGACACCACCGACATCCACAGAATGGTCACCGGGTTGCCCAGCATCAGGAATGTATTGGCGCGCGAACGCTCGGCCCGGGTGAACCAATGGCACAGGTACACCAGCATGGCCGGCATGACCGCAGCCTCCACCACCCCGAGCAGGAAGCGGATACCGATCAGCATGTAGACGTTGCTGACCATGCCGGTAAGCGTGGCAAGGCCACCCCACAGGATCAGGCAGACGAAGATGAGCTTCTTCACGCTGCGCTTTTCAGCGTAGATGGCGCCGGGCACCTGGAAGAAGAAGTAACCGAGAAAGAACAGCGCACCCAACAACGAAGACAGCACCGGGGTGATGTGCAGGTCTTCGGCCATGCCGGAGGCGGCGGCGAAGCCGTAGTTGGCGCGGTCCAGGTACGCCAGGCTGTAGGTGACGAACACAATCGGGATGATGTACCACCAGCGGCGAGGTGCCAGGCTTTGGCTTTGCATGGATTGTTTCTCCTGAGCTTGTTGTTTTTGTTGCAACAGGTGTTTCGGGATCGGCTCATGCGCTTCTGCGCAGGTCGTAGGCCTCCAGTTCATCGCGCAGCGGCAGCCCTTCCATGTCGCCCCGCGACTGCACGGCACGGCTGCCGCACCAGTTGCCGCGCGCTACCGCCTCGGCTACCGGACGGCCCTCCAGTAGCGCACTGAGCACACCGACGGCAAAGGCATCACCTGCACCGACGGTGTCCACCACGCGGCTGACTGGCACGGGGGCTACCTGCCCTTCGCCCTTGGCGCTGCGGAAGTAGGCGCCAGCGTCGCCCAGCTTGATCACCACCAGTTCCACCCCTTGGTCCAGGTAGAACGCGGCGATATCGGCCGGGGTGTGCTGACCAGTCAGCAACCGCCCCTCTTCCAACCCCGGTAAAACCCAGTCGGCCTTGGCCGCCAGGGCATTGATTTCACGCACCATGCTGCTTTGATCGGGCCACAGCGAGGGGCGCAGGTTAGGGTCGAACGATATGCTGCGCCCGGCTGCGCGCATTGCATCCAGCAGCGTGTGGGACAGCGCCCGCGAGCTGTCCGACAGCGCCAGCGGAATACCGGTAGCGTGCACGTGCCGAGCCTGCAGCCAAACGGGGCTCACCATCGCAGGTGACAGCCTGCTGGCCGCCGAACCGCGGCGAAAGTACTCCACTGCCGGGTCGCTGCCATCATCGCTGCGGGCCTTGAGCTGAAAACCCGTCGGGTAGTTGGCATCCACCTCGACGCCGGAACAGTCAAGGCCTTCGCCGCGCAAGCTGTCGAGAACGAAACGGCCCAGCGAATCGTCACCTACCCGGCTCAGCCAGCGCACCTTGAAACCCAGCCGCGCCAGGCCAATCGCCACGTTGCTGTCGGCGCCGGCGATGCGTTTGCCAAACTGTCCGACACCGGCCAGGTCACCGGCTTGCTCTGCAACGAACATGGCCATGGTCTCGCCGAAACACAGCACGTCATGTTCATGCATGGTCCAGCTCCTGCGCCGCGCCCAGTGCAGAAAGGTGACGCACCTGGGCCCGCGTCAGCGCCAACAGGTCTTCGCCCACCAGGGGGTACTCGACGGCGCGCACCACGCCCGGTGCGAACTCGGCCATCAGCGCTGCCCACTCCTGCAGGTCCGCAGCCTGCGGCGGTATGGCCACCAGACGGCCATCGGCCCGGCGCTGCACAGCCTTGCAATGCACATAGCGCACCCAACGGCCTAGCTGCCTTGCAGCTTGCCGCGCAGGCTCGCCTTGCCACTGCCAGTTACCGATATCGAACGTCATGCCCAGGCGCAGCCCAAGCGGGTCGACACGCTGGAAAAACTGCAGCATCGGTTCGATCCTGCCACCTTGTGCGGTCTGATCGTTTTCCACCAGCAACAGAGGCCCCTGCGCAGGCAGCAGCGACGCCAGGGCCGTCACATCGCAGTGCTCATCGAAGTGCCCCAAGGAAACCTTCAGCGCCACCGCGCCAAGCGCCCGGGCAATTTCCAGCTTCTGCACCAGCAGCGGGTCGGGCACGCCTTGAGCGGTCCACAGTTCAAGGGGGGTGGAGTACAGGCATTCCAGGCGCAGCGCGGCAATGACCCTACCGAGCGCAGCTGCGTCCGGTGCGCTGGCGAACAATTCTTCGCGCAATTCGACGCGGCTGACGCCAGCGGCTGCCAGCAGGTCCAGAAACTGCTCCTGGCCACGTTGGCGCACAAAGTCGGCGCCGTAGCTGGAGAGACTGATGGAAACGGGGTTCGCTTGCATTGTTCTTGTCCTTATGAAACCGGTTTCATTTTTGATCAGCAGCAGGCACAAGCCTGCCGTTTTCTTACTGGGGTTGGGTTGAACCGCGGATGATCAGGTTGGCTTTGAAGTCGATGCGCCGGGCTGCGCCGCTGTCGCCGCGCAAACGACCGAGCAGGCTTTCGAATGCCGCCACGCCGATACGCTCGGTGGGCTGGGCCAGTGCGGTGATGCCTTTGCCGACCAAGGGGTACCAGTCGAGGTCGTCAAGGGCGATCAGCCCGACATCGGCAACCAGGTTGCGCCCGGCCTCGAGCAGGGCCCGGGTCACCGCCAAGGTGGCAACGCCGTTGAAGGTGAAGATGGCTTGCAGACCATGACCTCTGTGGGCAAGAAACGAAGCCAATTGGCCCTGCAGCCCGGCGCCGATTTCGAGTACCTGCTGACGCATGCCTGGCCGACGGCTGATCGATGCGCCGAACGCCTGCACCCGCTCCAGGCGTGAACTGGTGCCATCGAGGGGTTCGCTGACCGCCAGGATGTCGCGGTAGCCCTGGGCCTGCAGGTGGTCCAGGGCCTGCTCGACTGCATCAGCATTGTCCAGGCCGACAAGGTCCACATTCAGCTCGGGCAATTGGCGGTCGACCAGCACCATGGGGATGTCACGCTGCAGGTTGAGCAGTTCGCCGGGGTGGTGACCGAGCGTGTTCACGATCAACCCTTCGACGTTGTAGCTCTGCAGGGCCACCAGGTGGTGACGCTCCTGCTCGTCGTCGCGGTTGGTGTTGCAAACTACCAGGCTGTAACCATGCTGACGGCAGGCGGTTTCCACGCCGTGCATCACGGCCACTGAATAGGGGTTGAGGATATCGGCCACCAGCATGCCGATCAGTCGCGTCTGGCCGCGCTTGAGGCCGCGAGCCATCTGGTTGGGACGATAACCAAGGCGTTCGATGACCTCTTCCAGCCGCTTGGCCGTGGCTTCGGCCAGCAATTGGCGGTCGCCACCGATGTAACGGGAGACGGTGGCTTTGGAAACGCCAGCAACACGCGCCACTTCGCTGATGGTGACCCGTTCGCGGGTATGGGCGGGCGCGTCGGTCATGGGTTTTCCTTATGATTGTTTTAATAGTGATGAAACCGGTTTCAATACAGCAAAAATGCGCGGGTTCGTCAACAGGCCGTTGGTCGGACACGGAGACATAAAATGTTAAATCGCATTAAGAATATTGCATATACAATTGATATTAATAGATTTATATCTGTCGGCAGGGCTTGTCCTGGAATCTGATTACGTTAGGGATGGCACGGGCTTCGCCCGTGTTCGCGGGTAAACCCGCTCCTACGGGCGAGGGCGCAGAAATACATGTCAGCGAAGCGACTTCACATCACCGGCCGTGACCGCACTGCCCTGGTTACCCCAGCTGCTGCGAATGAAATTCACCACCTCGGCAACCTCCTGGTCACTCAGACGCCAGCCGAAAGCCGGCATGGTGAAGTTCGACGGCGCACTGTGCGTTGCCGGTACCGTGCCACCGGCGAGCACCACATGGATCAGCGACGTGGCATCCGCAGTCTGCACCACCGGGTTGCCGGCCAAGGCCGGGAATACGCGGGTGTAACCTTGCCCGTCGGTGCGGTGGCAGGCCGCGCAGTTGTCGATGTACACCGCCGCCCCAGGCTTGCTGTCGTCACCCTTCCATAGCGCATCCGCGACCCGCTTGTCGTACACATGCGGCTGGTCATCCGGATTACTCGGCGGCAGGGTTTTCAGGTAGCGGGCGATAGCGGTCAGGTCGGCATCACTCATGTGCTGCATGCTGTGCTCGACCACATCGCTCATGCCGCCGAACACGGCGCTGCGATCACTGCGCCCAGTCTTGAGAAACTGCACCAACTGCGCTTCGCTCCAGCTGCCCAGGCCGTCTTTGTGATCGCCACGCAGGTTCTTGGCAATCCAGCCTTCCAGCGGTGCGCTGCCGGCCAGAAACTGCTCGCCATCAGCAGCGCTCAGGGCCTTTTCCTGCATGGTCAGCGCCCGCGGTGTATGACAAGCGCCACAATGCCCAAGGCCCTCGACCAGGTACGCACCGCGGTTCACCACAGGGTCAGCTGTCGCCGATGCCTGCCAGGGCTTGGCCTCTGGTGCGAACAGGCCGCGCCAGATTGCCAGTGGCCAGCGCATGCTCAGCGGCCAGGGAATGTCAGAGGCCTTGTTCGCCTGCTCGACAGGCGCCACGCCCTTCATGAAATAGGCGTACAGCGCCTGCATGTCCTGCTCGCTGACCCGCGCATACGACGGGTATGGCATGGCCGGATAGAGCGTACTGCCGTCCTTGCCGATACCCCTGCGCACGGCCTGGTCGAAGTCTTCGAAGCTGTACTGGCCAATGCCACTGGCCGCCGGGGTGATGTTGGTGGAGTACACCGTGCCAATCGGCGTTTCCATCGGCAACCCACCGGCAAAGGGTTTGCCGTCTTTGGCGGTATGGCAGGCCACGCAGTCACCGGCGCGGGCCAGGTACTCGCCCAGGCGTACCTGCGCATCGTCATTCGCTACGGCCTGTGCAGCCGCGCCGGCACCCAGCACCAAGGTTGCGATCAACAGTGTCTTCATGCTCATCGCTCCTCAAGCCTGGACCAACGGACCGGGGTTTTTCAGGTACTGCTCACGGATGGCGCGAGCCGACCAGTACGTGAGTGCGGCCACCAGCCCGGTCGGGTTGTAACCCAGCCCCTGCGGGAACGCCGAAGCCCCCGGAACGAACACGTTGTGTACGTCCCAGCTTTGCAGGTAGCGGTTCAGTGCACTGGTCTTGGGGTCGGTGCCCATGATCGCCCCGCCGTTCAGGTGGGTGGTCTGGTAACTGGTAGTGTTGAAGTGGTCCTTGACCTGCTTGCCCAGCACAGCAATGGCCTTGGGGTTCATCGCCTGGGCGATCTTGCTCAGCTTGTCGACCATGAACTGGTTCATCTTGATGTCGTTTTCCTGCCAGTCGAACGTCATGCGCAGCAGCGGCTGACCGTAGGCATCGCGGTAGGTGGGGTCCAGGTCCAGGTAATTGCCACGGTAGGACTGATGGGCGCCGTGGGCGTCCATCGACACCTGGTGGGTGTAGTAGTCGGCCGTGGCTTTTTTCCAGGCACTGCCCCAGGCCGGTGTGCCCGGCGGGTTGGAGGTACCGGCAATCGGCCGGCTGCCGGCCTGGTTCACCCACATTGGCGAACCGCCGACGAAGCCGTGCGGGCCATGGTCGAAGTTGTCGGCGTTGAAATCGTCGATGGCAATGCCATTGCCACCTGCGCCGATGAAGTTGTTGGTGTAGGTGTCCTTGTCGAAGAACGCCTTGACTGTCCCCATGTTCTGATAGGCGAAGTTACGCCCGACCACACCCTCGTTCTTCACCGGATCGTAAGGTTTGCCAATGCCGGAAAGCAGCATCAGACGCACGTTGTTGAACTGGAAAGCCGCCAGAATCACCAGCTCTGCCGGCTGCTCCACCTCGCGCCCCTGGGCATCGATGTAGGTCACGCCGGTGGCCTTGCGCTTGCTGTCGTCCAGGTTCACCCGCAGTACATGGGCATTGGGCCGCAACTCGAAGTTGGGCACCTGGCGCAGCGCCGGCAGGATATTCACGTTGGGCGAGGCTTTGGAGTACATGTAACACACGTAGCCGCTGCAGAAACCGCAGAAGTTGCACGGCCCCATCTGCGCCCCGTAGGGGTTGGTGTATGGCCCCGAGGTGTTGGCCGACGGCAGGTTGTAAGGTTTGTAGCCCAGGCTGGTGGCAGCCTTTTCGAACAGCCTTGCCGATACAACGTTCTTCTGCGCAGGCAGCGGGAACGGGTTGGAACGGTCCGGCGCATAGGGGTTGCCGCCCTTCCCTTCACCGACCACCTGGCCTTTGACGGTCCAGGCCTGGCCTGAAGTGCCAAAGACCTTTTCGGCAAAGTCGAAATAGGGCTCCAGCTCTTCGTAACTGACGCCGAAGTCCTGGATGGTCATGCCTTCGGGAATGAACGTGCGCCCGTAGCGCTCTTCATAGTGGCTGCGCAGGCGCAACTCGACGGGGTCGACCCGGAAGTGCACACCCGACCAGTGCAGGCCCGCGCCCCCCACGCCCTTGCCCGGCAGGAATGCGCCCAGCTGGCGATTGGGCAATGCCACATCATTCACGCTATGGCGGACAGTGACGGTTTCTTTCGATACATCGACGAACAGCTTCTTGCGCACGCTGTAGGTCAGCTCATCAATCACCTGTGGGTAGCTGCCTTCGGGGTAGGTATCCTGCATCGGCCCCCGCTCCAGGGCTACCACGTGCAGCCCGGCCTCGGTCAGCTCTTTGGCCATGATCGCACCGGCCCAGCCGAAGCCGACGATCACCGCATCCACTTTGTTCAACACAGTCGCCATGCCTCAGGCCCTCTCACCACGGATCGATACAGCCGGGAACGGGTAAGGCTCATTGCGCTCGACCCAGTCCATGAAGTCGGCGCGGGCGCCGGGGAAGCCGATCTGGGTCCAGCCGACCATGCCTTTGTTGCCGCCATGAATCGGGTCGCAGAAGAACCCTTCACGCGTGTTTTGCACCAGCAGGCTGAAGAACACCTTGGCCGGAACGGTGTCGAAAACCAGCTCTCCTGCCTCCAACTTGCTGAGAATGCGGTCCCGGGTAGCGCTATCTTGCGCAGCAAAAACCTGTCCGCTATTGGCCTTGCACCAGCCGTCCACGGCAGCGATGCCCAGGCGGTAGATTTGTTGCGGGCTGAGCTGCAGCTGGTAGCCCAGCTCGGGCGCGGCGTCGGCGTTGAACGGCCCTTGCATGTACCACTGTGCGCCAGTCGCGTACGGGGTGTTCATTTGCCGGTCGATAAATTCGGCAGCGCCAGCTTCGAGTGCCCCTGGGCCAAGCTCATCGGCCGGGATGATGCGCGACACGGCGGCTTGTACAAAAGCCCATTCTTCGGCGCTGAAGAATGTCGGTTGATAATTACCCGCAGGCGGCGTGGCCGGCACTTTCGGTTGCTGATGCGGTTGCGGGGCCGCAAGCAGCTGGCTGGCGCCCACGCCAAGCCCCGTGCTGGCCACTGTAACGACAGGGATCAGGGTCAAGGTCTTGCGCAGAAAATCCCTGCGCGGGTTGTCTGGGGCATGCTCAGGCATTGCGAATCCTCATCGGCTGTGGGGGTGGCCTTGATAAGCGCCATCTGATTTTCAATTGAGAGGTGATCTTGATAGGCCACCAAGAAGACAGCCGAATAATCTAGCGCGTTCAGACATGTTTTGAAACCGGTTTCATTTCTGCCTTCTTACCTGGCTTGACCTCCACTGCACGCCTAACGGCCAAGGCTTTTTCCATACCAGCCTCACCCTCTGCCTGCGCCATGCCGAACGCTGCGACCGCTCCAGTGATGCCTGCCTGAAGGCCACACCCTCGTGCTGGTCAGCCACAGTGGCTGCATGGAACAACTGGAGCAGGCGCTCAAAGCGCCTTCTAGCGCAACAGCGAACAGCTATGCCAGCGCCCTGTTCATTACGCGTGGCAACGATGGCAAGACGAAGGTGCTCGGCCAGATGGCGGCCAATGAATGGCACACACTCATTGATGCCAAGGAACTCTGAGCATTCCCTCCCGCGCCACCTTCTACCGCAACAACCTGCTGCTGCCGCTATTGCTGGCCGCCATTGTGTTCATGGCCTTCGACCTCACAGACTTCGATCGCTGGATCAGCAACCTGCTGCTTGACCCGGCCACTGGCCAGTTCCCGCTGCTGCACAACCCGTTATTCGAGAGAATCACCCACAAATGGCCACGCATCCTGCCGGACTGGACCGGTGAACTGGCCGTCATAGGCAGTTTGCTGTCGTTCATCTGGCCGCGCTTGGCCAACCGCCTCCAATTGGGCCTTGCCCAGGCGCTGGAAAAGGTCCGTATTGCACCGGTACTGCGCTTTGCCACCCAACACCGACGCGACCTGTTGTTCGTGGTGGTAGCGTTCGCACTGAGCACCACCGTGATTCACTACCTGAAAAGCCATACCAGCGTGTATTGCCCTGTGGAAACCACGTTGTATGGCGGTTCGCAGCCCCGGGTCGAATGGTTCGAAAACTTCTCTTTATGGAGCAAGCCCGGCGATGGCCGTTGCTGGCCGGGTGGCCATGCATCCAGCGGGTTTACGCTGCTGGCGCTGTATTTCGCTCAGAACTCGGCTCTGCATCGAATACCGGGTTGAAATTACCGGCCCCCAATCCCCAACCTTGGGGGAACGCTGCCCACCGCCAGCCGCTGGCATAAAGCCCTACTGAAAATCTGAACCCCCTGCCCCACAAGGCCTGCACAGCATTTTTCAGGGTTTGGCACAGGTCTTGCCGATCTCCTCCCAGACGCCCCAAGTCCATGGGCCCGTTTGCAGGAGGAATTGACTCATGCACCGACCGATACCCCACCCGCTGGCAGTGGCGATTTTCGCCGGCATGCTCCAGCTTCCCGCGCAAGCCGCCTTGAACGCTGTCGATCCAGGCGCTTACGTCCCAGCCAATGGCGGCTTCCCCGCCTGGTACCAGGACAGCCACGGTCGTACCCTCGACCTGTGCCTGACCAAGGCGGTCAGCTCCCGGGTCGCCGGCGCGCCCGGCGCACCTTCATACATGTGCACGCTGCTGCCCACGCCTGGTGTGTTCGACGATACCCAACCCATCGTCTTCCCCACCAACTTCCCTGACGAAGCGTTCTGGTTCACTGCTGACGCTGCCATCGTCGACGCCGCCAGTGGCATCGACCTCAGCTACGGTACCGCGATCGAAGCGGCATTCGCCGCCGAAGAACCTGTCGAGGGTGACCAGGTCAGCTTCGCCCGGGTCCGTATCCGGGTCGACGTACCCACCGCGGGCACCTACGTGGTCACCCACCCCTATGGTGTTGAAGTGTTCGATGTGCCCGTTGCAGGGCGCCGGGCGATCAACATGACCCGCGACATCGGCATCGCCGGCGCAGGCGACTTCACCGGCGCACTCAAGGGCGATGTCGGGCCGTTCCTGCGCAGTGTCAACGGCCCCTACACCGAAGGCAACGAGCGCTTCATCGGTGACCCGAACCTGGAAGAACGGGTGACGGGCAGCCCATTCAACACAAACTACGTACGCATCGAAGGCCCTGGTGGCATCGACCTGCGCACCGAGCTCTTCGCTGTCTCGGGCAAGCTTTCCGAAGTGGCCCTGCCCACCCCGCTGATGCCACAACGCAGCACTTACTCACGCCATACCGAGAACGGCGACCTGATCGCCCAGCAAGACATCTTCGTGTTGGCCCCGCCGCCACCGGCAAGCGTCACCCTGACCAGCCAGACCCCCAACCTGAGCCTCACCGAGGCCAACGGCACCGGCGCCTGGTACGCCCAGTCAGCCCTCAACCCGGCGGCCGGAACCATCGTGACACTGTCCGCTGACAACAGCGTGGCAATCCCGACCAGCAGCCTGACCACCAGCAACGTTCCCCTGACCGACCTGGTCACCATCACGCAAGCCCAGTACCGCCTGTCCACCGGCGAGCTGACCCTGGTGGCCAGCACCAGTGACGAAACAACACCTCCAGTACTTACCGCACATACCGGCAACGGCACACTGATCGGCAACCTGGGCGGTACCGGCGCCGTGAAGACGTTGAGCATGACCCTCTCGCCCATTCCGCCGGCCAAGGTGCAGGTCACCAGCGCCAACGGTGGTAGCGACACCGAAGACGTGGTGCTGGTGCCATGAACAGACAAAGGCTCAGCCTTCAAGGAGGCAGCATGAACACTTGGTCGCGCCGTGCGCTGTTGGCCGCCGGTTTCTCTCTTACCGTAACCAGCGCCGCGTTCGCCGCGCTGTCTGATGTCGATCCGGGGCCCTACACTTTCGCCACAGGTGGCTATCCGATGTGGTACAAGGACAGCCTCGACCAATCCCTGGAGCTGTGCCAGTCGCGTGCCACCAGCACCCGTGCGCCAGGCGCACCAGGGGCGCCCGCCTACATGTGCACCTTGTTGCCCGAGCCCGGGATCTATGACGATGCCCTGCCGCTGGTATTTCCAGATAACTGGCCACCCGAGATGTTCTGGTTCCTGGCCGAAACCTCGATACCACAAGTGGGTAACAGCGGATATGAACTGGAGGTCTACGTTGCCGGTATAGAGGCAGCCTTCGCTGCTGAAAACCCGGTAGACGGTGATCAGCAAAGTTTCGCCCGCATCCGTATCCGCGCATCGGTCCCACGCACCGGTACCTACACCATCACGCACCCTTACGGGGTGGAGACGGTCAACGTCACCACGGCAGGTCGTCGCGCAATCAACATCACCCGGGACATCGGTATCGGTGCTCCGGGCAACTTCCAGGGGGCGCTGGGGGGAGCGATCGGCCCTTGGCTGAAGGGGGTTGGCGGGCCATATACCGAGGTCAATCCTGACACGGGCACCACCGAAACCTACATCGGCGACCCCAATATCACCGAAGCGGTCACGGGTAGCCCCTTCAATACCAACTTCGTGCGCATCGAAGGGCCCGCGGGCGCCATTCAAACCAACACGTTCACCGTGTCTGGCAAGGTGCTGGACCAGCGAGCACAAACCCCGGTCACCCTGGAGCGCGCCACCTATTCGCGCAACGGCAGCGGCACCCGCGTGGAAGTGTTCGCCAAGGCCCCGAGTGAGGCCAGCTTGTGCATGCGCAATGGCCTGGCACTGATCGGCACGCCGCCTTCGCCTTGTCAGTTCACCCTGACTTCGGACAACAACGGGTTGTTCTTCAGCCAGCAGTTCAACCAGTCGGTGCCGCCAGCGGTGGTGGTTGTCACCGCCAGCAACGCAGTCGGCGGCACCCAGCCGACTGCGCTCTCGAGCAAGCTCAGCGACGTGGTCAAAGTCAGCACCGCACGCTATGACTGGGCCAACAAACGTCTGTTGATCGAGGCCAGCTCCAGCGACGAAATAACGGTCCCCGACCTGCTCGCCCAAGGCTACGGCCGCATGTCGAAATCGGGCACACTGCAAAGCATCACGGTCAACGATTTGGCTCAACCGCCCGCTACCGTTACGGTCAAGTCTGCCCATGGCGGTAGTGATGTGGAGCCGGTGATCGTGGTCGGCAGCGCCCCGGTCGAGGCCGCTAACCAGCCACCGCTGGCCCAGGCCGATGTCGGCAGCACCAGTGTCGGTGTACCGATCACACTCAACCTGTTGCTGAACGACAGCGACCCGGATGGCGACGTGCCGCTGACCATCAGCGACCTGACCCAACCCGGGACCGGCCTTGGCGGCGTCGTGCTGAACGGCACCACCTCGGTTACCTACACACCGCCGACCGGGGCCACACAACCGCTGGTAGCCAACTTCAGCTACCGGGCGGTGGATGCCAAGGGCCTGAAGTCGGAACCGGCCACGGTCACCATCAACGTCGCACCTAACCAGGCACCGACTGCCAACCCGGAAACCGTCGCCACCTTGGGCGTGCCATTGACCATCAACGTGCTGGCCAACGACACCGATCCAGAAGGCAACGTACCGCTGAGTGTGGCCAACATCACCCAGCCGGCCGCCGGCCGTGGCACGGTCAGCACCGACGGCACAACCGTGACCTATACCCCACCGGCCACTGTAACCACAGCCTTCACCACCACCTTCACCTACCAGGCACGTGACTCGCTGGGGGGGCTGTCCACCCCAAGTACGGTCACCGTCAACGTGTCGCCTCGGCCTGCCGCTGAAACCTTCGCCGTCACGACAGCCACGGTCACGGCGCGCTCCAACAACCGTTACAACTGGGACATCAGTGGCACCTCGTCGGTGACCACCGGCAATACCGTAACCGTGCAGGTAACCACTACCACGGGCGTCCAGACCTTGGGGACGGCCACGGTAGCGCTGACCGGCCGCTGGCGCCTGGTGGTAAGCAATAGCACCACGATCATCCCGACTGCTGCACCGACGGCGACGATCACCACCAGCCAAGGCACCACGCGCACCGTCAACGTAGTCGTGCAGTAAAAGCCGGAGGCTTCGATGAAACGGCTGTACTCCCTGTTGCTCTGCCTGGCCCTGGTGGGCCAGGCCTGCTGGGCAGAGGACCTGATGGACAATGCCGACCTTGCACCCGGCAACGACCTCGGTGAACCAGTGATCATCCGCCTGCTGCCGGCCGGTGCCGGCCAGGCTGCGGTGATCGAGCAGCAAGGGTCAGGCAACCGCGCCGCCCTCGACCAGAACGGACAGGCCCTGCTGGGCCGTATCGTCCAGTCCGGCGGTGCCCAGGAAGCGTACATCTTGCAGGAAGGCAGTGACCTGATGGCCATCATCAGCCAACAGGGAAATGGCAACAGTGCGTCGATTCGCCAGAGCGGCAGCAGCAACAACGCCGCCATCGAGCAGATCGGCAACGACAACAGCGCCAGCATCGTGCAGTCCGGCTCAGGGCTCAACAGCTCCGTGACCCAGGCTGGCAATGGCCAGCATGTTCAGATCACCCAATACCGATAGACCTGGAGGCACCACCATGTACAAGCTCGCTCCGTTAAGTGCCGCTATCGTCCTGGCCCTCGCAGGTCAGGCCATGGCTGCTGACAGCACCTCGTCCCAGACCCAGGACGGCAAGGAAAACATCGCCGAGGTCTCTCAGACCCAGGCATCCTTCGCCTCGGCCACCCAGAACCAGACTGGCAAGGGCCACAACCACCTCGCCGTGCAGGCCGAAAGCACCAGCGATATACACCAGAGTGCCACCGGCCAGTACAACGCTGGCTACGCTGAGCAACTGTTCGAGAACGGCAGCCAGATCACCCAGCAGGCGGGAGGCAGCTACAACGATGCCTTCGCCAGCCAGTCGATAGGGTCGAATAACGAATCGCTGCAAACCCAACAAGGCGTCGGCAATAAATCCACCGTGTGGCAGGACAGCCAGGAAGGCAGCAAAGCCACCAGCTTGCAATCCGGCCAGCGCAACGAGGCGTTCATCGAACAGACCTTCGGTGGCAGCAACAATCGCAGCACCGTCAACCAGGCCGGCCAGGACAACTACGCCACCGCCGAGCACCTGAACCAGGTCGATGGCGATATCCAGGTCTATCAGGATGGCCACGGCAACTGGGCCTATGGCGACCAGCGCGAAGGCACAGGTGGCACCATTGCCATTGGCCAGTACGGGGGCGGCAACTCCGTGGAAGTGTGGCAGGACACACAGATCGGTAGCCAGGCCTCCGTGGTCCAGACCGGCCAGTCGAACGAAGGCTATATCGACCAGAGCTTCGGCGTCAGCAACAAGGTCAGCCTGTCGCAGCAAGGCAATGCCAACGCCAGTTGGTCGGACCAGTTCGAGACCAACAACTCGACCACCACCATTACCCAGACCGGCAACAACAACCTGCATTTCACCTATCAGAATGGTGAGAACCTCAACCTGACCATCAACACCCAAGGCAATGGCAACAGCATCACCGCCAGTAACTGGAAAGGCGCCAAGATGGGTGGCCAGTTCGGCACCAACCAGAACGCCACCATCAACCAGACGGGCAATGGCAACGGCGTCAATCTGACCCAGAAGGGCGCTGACCAGCAGGCCACGCTGAGCCAGACGGGTACAGGCAACCAGATGTCGACCAAGCAGGATGACGTCAGCAACGAGCTGTACTTCGAACAAAACGGCACTGACAACATTCTGATCGCCGACCAGCGTGGTACCGACAACTATGCCTACGGCAGCAGCCAGGGCACCGGCAACACCATCACGCTCGACCAGTCCGGCTATAGCAACCAGAGCTACACCAACCAACTCTACGGAAGCGGAAACGAAGCCACCATCAAACAGACCGACAGCATCAACGTCGCCTACGTGACCCAGGGGGGCCAAAGCAACAAGGCGTTCGTCGACCAGAGTGGTGTCGCCCAATCCGCCACCATCACCCAGCTGGGCAGCGCGAACCTGGCCACTGTGACCCAGCAGTAAGCCGCTCCCCCTTGAACCGCGGTGCTTCTCTCCCTGGTGCCGCGGTTCCTTTTTCTGTTATCCCGCCCTCTGCCATCATTCGATCCGGCCGGCGTGTGCAATCCCCTGACGTGTATCTGTCGGGTACAATGGCAAACCGCTCGAAGATGTGCAGCAGCATGATCCAGTCCGACCTCGACCTGTTCGGCACCCAGCCGCAACGCCTGGCCAGCCACACCGTGCTGCTGCCCGGCTTCGCCCTGGCCGAAACCGAGGCGCTGCTCGATGCCCTGCGTCCGGTGCTGCGTGCTGCGCCGTTCCGGCACATGTACACCCCTGGAGGTCTGCGCATGGCAGTGGCCCTGACCAACTGCGGTACGCTGGGGTGGGTGAGTGATCAACATGGCTACCGCTACAGCCCCACCGACCCACTCAGTGGCCAGCCCTGGCCCGCCCTGCCCCCGGTTTTGCTCGCCTTGGCCTCCCGCGCTGCAGCCATGGCCGGGTTTGACGGTTTCGTGCCGGATGCCTGCCTGGTCAACCATTACCTGCCGGGCACACGCCTGAGTCTGCACCAGGACCGCGACGAGCAGGATTTCGGCCAGCCGATCGTGTCGGTGTCGCTGGGCTTGCCGGCGGTGTTCCTGTTCGGCGGCCTGCAGCGTGCCGACAAGGCTCAGCGCATTGCGCTGAGCCACGGCGATGTGCTGGTCTGGGGCGGCGAAGACCGCTTGCGCTTCCACGGCGTGCTACCGATCAAACCCGGTGTGCATCCGCGCCTGGGCGAACGGCGGATCAACCTGACCTTGCGCAAGGCGGGTGCCTGAACAGAGGCCGTCATCTGCCATCCAGCGCAAAACAAGATGAACGCACATGAAACACATTGAACATCTTGGCCAGGCAAGCTTCGAATGATAAGCCGCCTTTCTTTTGTCTGGAGCCTGCCATGCCCAACCCGCCTGGTTCTTCGAGCCGTTGCAACGGAGCCATGTACCGATGAAGATGCCTGGCCGCGCACCCAATGCTTCGCTGCAGCTCGATTACGTACGCGACACCCTGTTCGGCCCGGTGGCGCAACGAGTGGAATGCCAATGCCAACTCGCCGCCCTCAACCTGCAGGGTCGCCCAGGGCTGCGCCTGCACGTTTGCCCCCCACTGCCTGACAAGATCGACCGAGCTCACAGTGTGGCCTTCGTCTGGGATGGGCGGAGTTACCACGGCGTGGTTCGCGAGAAGGGAAAGTGCGGCGACGGTGGCCTGAACCTGCTGCTGGAACTGCAATAAGCCGATCAACGGCGGCCATCCAGGCTGAACTGGCTGACAGCCGCGTGTCTCCATAGCAAAAGGGCTCTTGCCTACCGGAGAACGCTATGAACAGTCCGTTATTCAAGCTCTTCACCCACCCCGCCGACGCCTGGCTGGACATCCGCCGGGCCGAGGAAGACAACCCACAGCAATACCTGCCACGCCTGCTAGCCTTGGCGCTGATACCCGCCGTGTGCCTCTTCGTCGGCACTACCACCTTCGGCTGGAGCTTGGCGGCCGAGGAGCGGGTACGCCTTAGCATCGGCAGCGCCGCGCAATTGGCAGGCCTGCTGTATACCACCACTGTGATAGGTGTGATGCTGATGGGAGTGATGATCCGCTGGATGTCACGAGGGTTCGATACACAGCCCAGTCTGAACCAGTGTATCGGTTTTGCCGCCTATTGCGCCACGCCGTGGTTCTTTGCCGGAGTGGTTGGTCTGATGCCAATTCGTTGGCTCGCCTTTGCCGCGCTAATGGCTGCCTCTGTGTATGCCAGCGTGTTGCTATATGGCGGGTTGCAGACTTTCATGCGGCTGAAGAAAGAGCAGGCGTTATTGTTTGCAACGTGCGTTTGGGGGGTAGGGTTGCTACTGCTGGTGACCATCCTTGTGGCAATGATCCTGTTCTGGTTCAACGGCCTGATGCCGGAATACGTACGCCCGGCCAGCCTGGACTGACCGGGGCACGACAGGCGCGTTCAGGCGATCGCCTTGAGCGGCGCCGGGTGGTTGTCACGCAGCGCATGCAGCTGGTCCACCAGGTTGACCAGATCACGGCAACTGTTGAGGTTTTGCAGCGCGACCCCGCTGAGCGTCACGCCCTGATCGAGATCCTGGCCCTGACCCAGGCGGATGGTCAGGTGGGCGCCGTCCGGGCAGCTGACTTCACAGCGGTCTGGCAAGCAGGCCTGCTCGATCAGTTGCCGCATCTCTAGTATCGAAACGCCTATCAACGACATGGTACGACCCTCTCTGTGGGATGGCCTGTTGTTTGGGAGTACGCCTTTGTCGGGCGGGGCGCCAATTGATATTGCGCATGCTCGGCCAGCTGTCCATGCGCCCGGGCAATGAGCTTGCGGGGGATCCTTTAGCACCTTAGTGGAAGATTCTCCGCGGGGGCCGAGTGTTCGACTGCATTAGCAGACTTGACGACGAGTGGTCTTGGTCAGCAACGCGTTGACCAATGTACAGCCGGGTCGCCGTGGGAGAAGACCTGCCAGCGACAGGGGCCGGAGCAGGCCAACAAATTAACAGGATCAGTGCGCGGCGCCTCCCCTCTCGTCCTGCATCTGTCCAAACCGCCCGGCATGAAAATCATCGAACGACTCGGCAATCTCTGCCTGGCTGTTCATCACGAACGGGCCGTAGCCGACGATCGGCTCATCGATTGGCTCACCGCTGAGCAGCAGCACACTTGCATCGTCCAGCGCCTCGACAGCTACGTCTACACCCTCCCGGTCGAGCAGCACCAGGCTCGACGGGCCTGCTTCGCGCTCGCTATTGATTCGAACGTTACCACGCATCACCACCAGCGCCGCATTGCGACCGGCAGCAACCGGCAACTGCAAGGCCGCGCCGGCGTTGAGCCGCAAATCCCACACGTCCATCGCGGTGAAGGTTCGAGCCGGCCCCTGGTGGCCGTGATAGTCACCGGCAATCACCCGCAAGCTCCCGGCATCACCGTCGAGCGCTACCACCGGAATGTCGCCGGCCAACAGCGTCTGGTAGCCGGCCGCTGCACGCTTGTGCCGCGCCGGCAGGTTCACCCACAGCTGGACCATTTCCAGCGTGCCGCCACTGCGTGCAAAGTCGGGGGAATGAAACTCTTCATGAATGATGCCGTTGGCCGCCGTCATCCACTGCACGTCACCTGGGCCGATCAAGCCGCCAGCACCGGTGGAGTCACGGTGCTCCAGTTCACCTTGGTAGACGATGGTCACGGTCTCGAAGCCGCGATGCGGATGCTGGCCTACACCGCGTCGTGCTTGGGTAGGGGCGAAATCATGCGGGCCAGCGTAATCCAGCAGCAGGAACGGGCTGATCCGGCTGGCCAGGTTGTCGTAGGTGAACAGGCTGCGCACCGGGAAACCATCACCCACCCAATGGGCGTGGGGGCTTCGGTGAATACCCAGAATCGTTTTCATGAGAAGGCTCCTCTCTTGGCTGAGATAACCTTATCAATGATGTTAATCACGCGGTAGATGGCTAAAATGGCATGCATCGTCCCACCTGCGGAACAGTCAACCCTGCAAGAAATCGAGCACTTGCTCGGCCGCCATGGCCGGGTCTTCCTGCATGAAACAGTGCCCACCGGGAACTTGCCGTGCGGTCACATTGCGGTTGAGCAGCGCCAGGCGATTCACCGAGTGTGGCACGAAGGGATAGGTGTCTTCTCCGTACAACACTCGTGTCGGCGTCCTGATTGCGGCCAGACTGGCCCACATGCGTTTAGGGAACGAACTGAAGATCTCCACTTCACGGCTGGGCCGGCACTTGAGCACTACGGCCTCGCCACACTCACCGATGGCATGCTCGACATAGGCCTGCAGTGCCGCATGGGTCCAGCCTTTGAAGATGCCGCGCCCTTCCAGCGAGGCCAACGCCGACTCGCGATCGGGCCAGTGGCTGCGGCGGCTGGCAGCCTTGCGAGCCAGGGCGTGGCGCTGATGCAGGCCGACCAGGGCTGCCGCCCCCATCACGCCGATCATGCGTCGGCTGAACAGTACCGGGTCGAGCAGCACGGCACGTGCGAACAGTTGCGGCTCACTGCCCAGGATCAGCCCCGTGAGCACGCCACCAAAGCTGTGCCCTGCGGCAAACCGCTGAACGTCGCCATACTCGCCACGTCCACCCTGAAAGGCCTCCACCGCCAAGGCAGCAGTGCGGTTCCAGCCGCGAAACACCCCGCCATGATCACTGTCCCCATGGCCCTGAACGTCGCAAAGCCACAGGTCGAAATGCTCGCCCAGGCGCATCAGCAACGGTTGGTAGGCCAGGCAACAGAAGCCGTTGCCATGCAGAAAGTGCAGCAGCGGTTTGCCACTGGCCGGAGTTCGCCAGCCACGCAGGGTGAAACCTTCGGCGCATTCGTGGGACCAGGGAATCAACTGCATCGGCTTACTGTACTCTCGGGGTCAGGAAAACGCTGATTCTACAAACAGCAGCGGGTACAGGGAAATCACCAGCAACAGGGCCATCACGACATTGAACAGCATCAGCCAGCGCGAATTTTGCAACAGGTTGCGCAGGGCGCTGCCGAACATCACCCATACCCCCACGCTGGGCAAGTTGACCAAAGCGAACAAGGCCGCAATGACGATCACGTTGGTTACATAGCCTTGCGCTGGCGTGTAGGTGGTAATCGCCCCCACCGCCATCACCCAAGCCTTGGGGTTGACCCACTGGAACGCCGCCGCACCCCAGAAGCCCAGCGGTTTGCGGGCACTGGACGCGGCCGTGCCGACCGGCCCGGAAGTGGCGATCTTCCAGGCCAGGTACAGCAGATAGGCGGCGCCAGCGTAGCGCAGCACCGTGTACAGTGGTGGCCAGGCCTTGAATACCTCCCCCAGCCCCAGGCCGACAGCCAGCACCATCATCATGAACCCGAAACTGATACCCAAGGCATGAGGAACCGAGCGGCGCACGCCGAAGTTCACCCCCGAGGCCAGCAACATGGTGTTGTTGGGGCCAGGCGTGATGGAAGATACGAAGGCAAACAGCACAAAAGCGGTCAGCAGGTCGGCAGAGGCAAGCATGGCGGGCATTCCACTTTCTTTATAGGTGCTGTCACACTACCGGAGTCGCCTCTCCCAGCGACCGTTACAGTTTGATTAAATTATGCAGATACAAATCACTGTATCGCCAATCCGGACCAAGGAAGCCGTCACCATGAGCCTCACCTTTCGCCCTGCCGTGCGTACCGATGCCGAGCAGATCCTCACCTTCATCACCGAACTCGCCGAGTACGAACGCGCCCGCCACGAGGTGGTCGCCACCCTTGCCGACATCGAGCACAGCCTGTTCGACGAAGGCAGCACTGTGCACGCCCTGATGTGCGAGCGTGATGGCCGTGCAATCGGCTTTGCCGTGTACTTCTACAGCTACTCGACCTGGCTCGGGCGCAATGGCATCTATCTGGAAGACCTGTACGTAACCCCCGAACAACGCGGCGATGGTGCCGGCCGGCAGTTGTTGCAGCACATTGCCCGCGAAGCGGTGGCGAACAACTGTGGGCGTCTGGAATGGAGTGTGCTGGACTGGAACGAGCCAGCGATCGGCTTCTACCAGAAGCTGGGGGCCGAGGCGCAGGATGAGTGGGTGCGCTACCGGCTGGATGGCGACAAGC
This sequence comes from Pseudomonas sp. 2,4-D, assembly GCF_030418155.1. NCBI lineage: Bacteria > Pseudomonadati > Pseudomonadota > Gammaproteobacteria > Pseudomonadales > Pseudomonadaceae > Pseudomonas > Pseudomonas sp. 2,4-D. The sequence goes on along the minus strand of NZ_JAUHUI010000040.1, from coordinate 25,615 downwards.
TGGCGGCATTCGCCCGCGGGTGATCGCCCGGTTTCTGCACTTCTGCCTGCTGGAAGAAGACTGCAGGCCTGAGAGCCTGTCGTACCTGCTGTTCGACGGCCTCGCGCGCTGTATGACATTGACGCCAAGCCCGCCCCATGCTCTCCTTATGCCTCGCGTTCAGGTGCCCCTCAGGGGGTGAAACGGGAAACCGGTGCGTCCCAGGCCCTTCAGCAGGGCCGGACAATGCCGGTGCTGCCCCCGCAACGGTAAGCGAGTGAAGCGTCTGTACCACTGTGCCTCGTAGTACGGCATGGGAAGGTGACGCGTTCCAGGAGCCCAGCTCTTCCTCGCAAGCCCGGAGACCGGCCTGGCGTTCATGAACACCCCGCGGTGGGCGGGCGCTGTTGCATTCCCTTGGGCGACCACGTCCGGGGCTGCCGCGCTCGCCCATTGCCCACAAAAAGCAGAGGATCGCGTCATGCCCGTCACCAGCGCCAAACAACACAGCCTTGCTACCCCCGTTACGCTCAGCCAGCGTGTAACCATCGCCGTCGGTGCCAGCTTGTTGGGTCTGTGCCTGGTCTACTTTGCCGGGTTCTCGCACATCGAGGCCGTGCACAACGCCGCCCACGACACCCGTCACAGCGCCGCCTTCCCCTGCCACTGAGTACGCCTGATGATCACGCGCATTGCCCGTACTGCGGGCTTCAGCGGGCTCCTTGCAGCCCTGTTGCTGACCTTGCTGCAAAGCTTCTGGGTGGCTCCGCTGATTCTGGAGGCGGAAACCTACGAGTCCTCGGCCCCGGCCGCACACCACGAACACGTTGGCGAAGTCGCCGCTCATGAACACAGCGCCGAAGCCTGGTCGCCGGAAGACGGCTGGCAGCGCGTGCTGTCCACCACAGGCGGCAACCTGGTGGTCGCGGTCGGCTTCGCCCTGATCCTCGCCGCCCTGTACAGCCTTCGCGAGCCCAAACGCGCCGCCACCGGCGCACTGTGGGGGTTGGCTGGCTTCGCCGTTTTCTGCCTGGCCCCAACCCTGGGCTTGCCACCAGAACTGCCGGGTACGGCGGCCGCCGACCTGGGGCAACGCCAAACCTGGTGGGTCGGTACAGCCAGTGCCACAGCGCTGGGCCTGGCCTTGCTGGTGTTCGCCCGGCACTGGCTGCTGAAGGCGCTGGGCGCCGTGCTGCTGGTCATTCCTCATGTGATCGGTGCACCGCAACCCGAGGTGCACGAAAGCCTGGCCCCGGAAGCGTTGGAAACCCAGTTCAAGGTAGCCTCCTGGCTCACCAACGCCGCCTTCTGGCTGGCCTTGGGCCTGCTCAGCGCCTGGCTGTTCCGCCGTTCCAGCCAGGCTTGATGCCTGCCTTCTATGCCGGTTTTGGCTGCCGCCGGGGTTGCCCGGCGGATACCTTGCAACGCTTGCTGTGCCAGGCCCTGGACAAACAGGGCCTGGCATTGGCTGACCTGCGCGGCATCGCAAGCATCAGCCTGAAGGCAGACGAGCCCGGCTTGTTGCAACTGGCAGAGCACCTCGGTTTGCCGTTGGTGCTGTACTATGGCGCGCAACTGCAACCCTATGAACCACTGCTCAGCCACCGTTCCGCCGCTACCCACCGGCACAGTGGCTGCTGGGGCGTAGCCGAGAGCGCGGCACTGGCCCTGGCCAACCAGCGGCAGGGTACGGCCAGGCTGCTGCTGACGCGCCAGGTACTGGGCCCGGCGACGCTCGCCCTGGCCTGCTGAGCGTTTCGCCCCCTCATTCTTGCCAGGACTTTGCATGACCATCTACTTTATCGGTGCCGGCCCCGGCGACCCGGAGCTGATCACGGTCAAGGGCCAACGGCTGATTCGTCAGTGCCCGGTGATCATTTATGCCGGTTCACTGGTACCCGCCGCCGTGCTCGAAGGCCACCAGGCCGAAACCGTGATCAACAGCGCCGAACTGCACCTGGAACAGATCATCGCCGCCATGCGCAGCGCACACGAAAAAGGTCAGGATGTGGCCCGGGTGCACAGCGGCGACCCCAGCCTGTACGGCGCCATCGGTGAGCAGATTCGCCACCTGCAGGCGCTGGGCATCGATTACCAGATCATCCCCGGTGTTACCGCCACGGCAGCGAGCGCCGCCCTGCTCGGCTGCGAGCTGACCTTGCCTCAAGTGGCGCAGACGGTGATCCTTACTCGCTATGGTGACAGCTCGCCCATGCCGCCGGGTGAGCAGTTGGGCGACCTGGCGCGCCATGGCAGTACGCTGGCAATTCACCTAGGGGTCAAGCACCTGTCGCGCATTGTCGATGAGTTGATGCCGCACTACGGCGCGCACTGCCCTGTTGCGGTGGTGCATCGGGCCACCTGGCCAGACCAGGATTGGGTGCGCGGCAACCTCGGCGATATCGTCGAACGCGTAGCGGCCAAGGATTTCCGGCGCACGGCGCTGATCCTGGTAGGCCACGTGCTGGGTGACACACCGTTCGCTGAATCGGCGTTGTACCGTGCCGGGCATGCCCACCTCTACCGCCCTGGCGACTGAACATTGCCAGCCTTGCCTCGGGCGTAGCAGACTCCGGGTTCCCGCCTGCGAACAGGAGTCATGCCCATGCTGGAACTACGCCCCAACTGCGAGTGCTGTGATGCCGACCTGCCGGGTGACAGCCCCGACGTTATGATCTGCTCCTTCGAATGCACGTTCTGCCGTGCCTGTGCCGAAACCCGCTTCCAAGGCCGCTGCCCGAATTGTACCGGGCAGTTGGTAGCCCGCCCGACGCGGGTCGGGCAGGCATTGACCAACAACCCTGCCTCCACGCTGCGGATACACAAACCGCACGCTGCCTGCGCCTGAACAACTGCAAAGACCGGCATCACCGCTTTTTCAGGGTGATGTCTTTCCTGTTTCTTGTAGGACTTTTCAACAATATGCCCTGAGGATTTCAACACTTCTATACTCGGCATTACCAAATTTCGGGAATGGTCGTATCGTGCAGCGCTTCCGATAACCCCACTTACAGACGTATTCCTGAGTGTTCCAGGAAGCGGACCACATCCCTACAGGAGTTTTCCTCATGACAACCGTGCTGATCGTCGACGACCACCCTATTGTCCGGCTGTCGTTGCGCCTACTGCTCGAGCGCGAGCGCTTCCATGTCATCGGCGAGGTCGGCAATGGCAGTGAAGTGGCTCAGGTAGCCCGCGAACTGCGCCCGGACGTAGTCATTCTCGACATCGGCCTGCCCGGCCTGGACGGCATGGAAGTCATCAAGCGATTGCAGAGCCTTGAGCCGGTACCGAAGATCATGGTGCTGACCGGCCAGGCCACCGATCTGTATGTGCGTCGCTGCCTGGATGCCGGAATAGGCGCCTTCGTCACCAAGGAAGAGGACCACGAGGCCCTGCTGTTCGCCCTCAAGGCGCTGATCAAAGGTTATTCGACCTTTCCGCAAATGTCGGTCAACAGCAACTCGCTGGAGAGCGAGCCAGTGCGCCTGGCCAGTCTCTCCAACCGAGAAATGGAAGTGCTGCGGCGCCTCGCGCGCGGCGAGAACAACAAGAACATCGGCACTTGCATGAACCTCAGCGCCAAGACCATCAGCACCTACCGGGGCCGTATCATGGAAAAGCTCAAGACCGAGTCGCTGGTGGAAATGGTCGACCTGGCCAAGCGCAACAGCGTCTATTGAGCGCTCGGCTGCCATGAAACAGTTGCTGGCGAGCGTCCTTCTGGCTATCGGCCTGGCCAACTCCCCGGAACTGCAGGCCAGCAGTGAACCACGCCACCTGCTGGCGCGCTCGATCAGTGCCGCTGCCCCGCTGACGTTATCCGGCGATGATCGCCACTGGCTGAAACAACGCCAACGCCTGGTACTGGGCAGTGCGCGCCCCGACTACCCCCCGTTCGAAATCAACGTCAGCCAGCATGACTATGAGGGGCTGAGCGCAGACTACGCCGGCATCATCGGCGAACAGCTGGACATCCCCATTGAAGTACGTCGTTTTGACAGCCGTCACGAGGCCATCACTGCCCTGCGTGATGGCCGTATCGACTTGTTGGGTAGCTCCAACGCCTTCGAGGCGGCGGACGCCGAGCTAAGCCTCAGCACCCCCTATGCCGACGACCTGCCAGTGATCGTCACCCGTGAAGGGCGCAGCTTGAAAAGTACGCCCGAGCTCGCCGGCCTGCGCCTGGCGATGGTCGATCACTACCTGCCGGCCGTCAGCGTTCGCACACTGTACCCCAAGGCGCAACTGAGCCTGTACCGCTCGACCCTGGCCGGGCTCGCTGCCGTGGCGCTGGGCGAGGCAGACGCCTATCTGGGCGATGCCATCAGCACTGACTACATGATCGGCAAAAGCTTTCAGGGCACGTTGAAAATCGACCATTTCTCTCAATTGGCCCCAGAGGCTTTTGCCTTCGCCATCGCCAGCGACAACCCGCGCCTGCATCGGCTGGTGGACAAGGCGCTGTCACGCATAAGCGAAAGTGAACGCCTGAACATTCTGCGCCGCTGGAGCAGTGGTAACACCAGCCTGCTGCTGCAGCGCCACCTCACAGCCTTGAGCGAAGAAGAAGAATCCTGGATCACCGCCCACCCCACTATCAGCGTACTGGTCAATACCTCGTTGGCACCGTTGACGTTCAACGATGCCCAGCACCGCCCTAGCGGTATCACCCTGGACCTGCTCAAGCAGATCTCGCTGCGCACGGGGCTGCAGTTCAAACCCGTCGAGAGTGCTTCATCGCAGGCCATGATCGACCGCCTGGTGCGGGGCGAGGCACAGATGATCGGGGCGCTGGGCTATGGTGCCGACCGCTTGAAGCAACTGCGCTATACCCGCCCCTACCTGGTCAGCCCGCGCGTGCTTGTTACCCGCAACGACGGTGAATCACCTGCACAGGCCAAGGCTCTGGATGGCAAGCGCATCGCCTTGGTGCGCGGCTCACCGCAGCAGGCCGTTTTGCAACAGCGGTACCCGCAGGCCGAGATAGTCGAAGTTGACAATCCCCTGGGCCAGATGGAGGCCGTGGCCAACGGTGTTGCCGACGCGGCCCTGAGCAGCCATATCAATGCTGCCTATTACATCAGCCATGTGTTCAAGGACCGTTTGCGCATCGCCAACATGCTCGACGACGCCCCGGCCATTGCCGCCTTTGCCGTAGCCGCCGACCAGCCCCAACTGCAGGCCATTCTCGACAAGGCGCTGCTGAGCATTCCACCTGAAGAACTGGACCAGTTGATCAACCGCTGGCGCACCAGCACACTGGTGAGCGACAGTCCCTGGCGCGACTACCGCACCCTGGCTTTGCAGGTGCTGGTGCTGTCGGCCCTGCTGCTGGCCGGGGTGGTGTTCTGGAACAGCTACCTGCGCAAGCTGATCAACCAGCGAACCGAGGCACAGCACGCGCTGCAGGCACAGCTCGCGCTGAGCCGCGGGCTGCTGGAACAGTTACGCCAGGCCAAGGACGATGCCGAACAGGCCAGCCAGACCAAAAGCACCTTCCTGGCCACCATGAGCCATGAGATCCGCACCCCGATGAATGCCGTGATCGGTCTGCTGGAACTGGCCCTGGAAGATAGCCGCAGCGGCCGCAGCGACGCCCAGACCTTGCAGACCGCGCATGATTCGGCCATTGGCCTGCTTGAGCTGATTGGCGATATTCTCGACATTTCCCGCATCGAATCCGGGCACATCAGCCTGCAGCCAGTGCCTACCAATCTGGTCGAACTGGTTCGCGCCACGCTGCGGGTGTTCGAAGGCAATGCCCGGGCCAAAGGGTTGCATCTACACGGCGAGCTGCCCGCAGAGCCGGTATGGGTGCTGGCTGATCCACTGCGACTCAAGCAAATTCTGTCCAACCTGATCAGCAACGCCATCAAGTTCACCGACCGTGGTGAAGTGCAGGCATGCCTGCTGCTGCCCAAAGTTGCCGGCCACGGCATTCTGGCTATCGAGCTGGATGTGCGCGACACCGGCATCGGCATCAGCCCCGCCGACCAGGCCAGGCTGTTCAGTGCCTTCGTTCAGGTCGATGGCCCAAGGGCACGTCAAGGGGCAGGCCTGGGGTTGGTCATCAGCCGTACCCTGGCCGAACTGATGGGCGGCGCCCTGAGCCTTCAGAGCGTCGAGGGCGTTGGCACCCGGGTACAAGTCAGCCTGCGGTTACCCGTCTGCGAAGCACCGGCACAAGCGGACCCACAACTCACCACACATGAAAGTAACAGCGGCCCGCTCAATATCTTGGTGGTCGACGACTACCCGGCCAACCTGCTTTTGCTGGAACGGCAACTGCAAACCCTGGGGCACCATGTGACACTGGCGGAGAATGGCGAGATCGCCCTTGCACGCTGGCAGGAAGCGCGCTTCGACCTGGTGATCACCGATTGCAGCATGCCGGTCATGGACGGGCATGAGCTCACCCGGCGCATTCGCAGCCTGGAGGGCGAGCGCGGCCTGCCAGCAGGCCGTATTCTTGGCGTGACCGCCAACGCCCAGGCCGAGGAGCGTACTCGCTGCCTGGCCAGCGGCATGGACGAATGCCTGTTCAAGCCGATTGGTCTGCGCACGCTCAAGATCCATCTGCCCCAGGTGCGCCCTCAGCAGCCGTCGCCGGAGCCTTTCCATAGTGGGTTCGACCTGGCCGAACTGCGTCACCTGACCCAGGACGACGAACAGTTGACGCGGCATTTGCTGGAGCAATTGTCGATAAGCGTCGGTGAAGACCTGGCCGCCCTGCGTGCCTTGGCAACAGACGCCCCTGATGAAACCGTGCGCGCCCTTGCCCATCGCATCAAGGGTGGCGCCAAAATGATCAGGGTGCGCACTGTGGTCAAAGACTGTGAAGCTATCGAACACGCCCACGCAAAAGGGCTGCCGACCGTCGAACAACGCGCGCAACTGCAACTGAGCCTGCAGGCACTGCTTGACGAGATGCGCGAGGCGCTCAATGCAATTGCAGCGTCGAAGTTATCTGGCTGATGGCGTCCACGACGTGCCGTGAGCCTTGCTGGATTTCCATGATCACCGTTCCCGCCTCATTGGCCAGCGCCACGCCGTGACCGGTGCGGTTGAGGCTCGATTGCATGCTGGCCACTGCCAATAGCGACAGGTCGTGGTTCTGCCGCACCACATCGACGATTTCCAGGGTGGCCTTGCTGGTTCGCGCGGCCAGGTTGCGCACCTCATCGGCCACCACGGCAAAGCCGCGCCCGTGCTCGCCGGCACGCGCTGCCTCGATGGCTGCATTAAGGGCCAACAGGTTGGTCTGGTCGGCGATGCCCCGAATGGTCAGCACAATCTGCCCGATCACATCCGACTGCTTGTTTACCGCGTCGATGCTGCGCGCAGCGTCGTTAAGCTCCTGGGAAATCTGCTCGATTACCTGCACCGCCTGCTGCACCACTTCGGTACCCTTGCGCGCGCAGGCATCGGTCTGCACCGAGCTGGCATGGGCGGCATGGGCAGCGCTTTGCTGGGTGCAGACCTGATGGGTGATGTCGCTGGCAAACTTGACCACTTTGCACAGGCGGCCCTTGCTGTCGAAGATCGGGTTGTAGGAGGCTTCCAGAAAAACGGTCTGGCCTTGCTTGTTGACGCGTTCGAAGCGGTGCGAGTGGTATTCGCCACGGTTCAGCGAAGCCCAGAACTCTCGGTACTGGGCCGATTCGCGTTCATGCGCCAGGCAGAACAGCCCGTGGTGGCGGCCAACCACTTCATCGAGGCGGTAGCCCATGGTGTCGAGAAAATTCCGGTTGGCCTTGATCACCCGGCCTTGGGGGGTGAACTCGATCACCGCCATGGAGCGGCTGATGGCCTTGAGCAGGCTTTCGCTCTCGTGCTCCAGCACCACCCGCTGGGTGATGTCCGACGCCACCTTGATTACGCTGGTGACTTGCCGATGCTCGTCCAGCACGGGCATGTAGCTGGCTTCCAGCCAGACCTCGCGCCCCGCCTTGTCGATACGCTCGAACGTACCGCTGATAGCCTTGCCCTGCCCCAACTCGCGCCACAGTTGCTGGTACTCGGCGCTTTTTGCATAGTCCGGCTCACAGAACAACCGGTGGTGCTCGCCACGCAGCTCGTCGGCGCTGTAGCCCATGGCCTGGCAGAAGCGCTCGTTGGCGTCGAGAATAGTACCGTCAGGGGCGAACTCGATCATCGCCATGGAACGGCCGATTGCGGACAGTTTGGCTTGCGCATTGGCCAACGCCTGGCGGCTGCGCTGGATTTCTGCCAAATCAGACTTGCGGTGGAAATCGAACATGACGCGGGGCTCCCTATGCGCGGTTTTCTGAGCATAGATCGCCGTTGGCAAGTCGTGGCATCTACAGCGCCTGTCTTGAACCAGCGCGCCCCCGTAGGAGCGGGTTCACCCGCGAACACCGGCACAGCCGGTGCCATGCCCCGCAACGCACGCTTCGCAGGTAAACCCGCTACACCTTCGTTTTCGGCCAATCATTCCTGTGGGATTCGCGCGAGAAGGCCTTGGCGGGCACTCTCAGGTGCTCTCCCGCACCATCAGCTCAAAGCCCAGATCCTGCTGCGCATTCGTCACCCGCTTGCCATCCAGCAACGCCAGCAGCGCCTGTGCTGCGCCCCGACCCACCGCAGCCCGCGGTGTGCGAATGGAGGTCAGCCGCGGGACCATATGCGCCGACGCAGGCAAATCGTTGAAGCCGACCATCGCCACCTGGCGTGGCACCTCCACCCCTTGACGCAAGGCCTGCAGCACCGCGCCCTGGGCCAGGTCGTCGTTACAGAAGAAGATGCCGTCGACATCCGGCGCCTGCTGCATCAGTTGACTGAACAGCGCGCTGCCCAGGGCAATCGACGATGGCTCCGGGGCCAACACCTCCAGCTCGGCGGCCTGCAAACCGGCCTCTGCCAATGCCTGACGGAAACCCTCGGCACGCTGCATCACCCTCGGGTCCAGCTGCGCGGCAATGAATGCAAGGCGCTTGCGCCCGCGCTCGATCAGGTGCCGTGCAGCAGCACGCCCGGCCTGATGCTGCGAGAAGCCGACCGACAAAGCCCCTGGCTCGCCATTGAGCTCCATCATGTGCACACACGGCACGCCGCTGGCAGCCAGCATCTGCCGGGCAGCATCGCTACGCTCAAAGCCGGTCAGCAAAATGCCGCAGGGCTGATAGGCCAGGTAATTGCGGATCAGGTTCTCTTCTTCGGCAAGGTCGTAGTGATAGTTGCCGATCAGCACCTCTAGCCCACGAGGGCGCATGACCTCGTGAATGGCCTCCAGGGTGTCGATGAACAGTTGGTTGGACAACGACGGGATCAACACCACCACCGACTGGCTGCGTGCCGACGCCAGCGCCCGGGCCGCCGGGTTGGCCACATAACCAAGGTTCGCCGCTGCGGCGATGACCTTTTCCACCAGGTCAGGCGCAACGGTGCTGACCCCGCGCAAGGCACGCGAAGCGGTGATCGGGGAAACCCCGGAAAGTCTGGCAACTTCAGCCAGGGTGGGACGACCTGTAGTTCGGGAGCCGGTGCGGGACATGAATGTTGTAATTTTACTACTTGCAAGGAGAGGGAACGGCCACTAAGGTAGCGCTGTCTCAGGATGCAGGCAATGTAATCTTTGGTAGCAGCCACCACGCGCTCGCCACCAGGCGTCCATACTGCGTAAGGACAAGACCAATAACACCGGGGAGGTGGCTGTTCGTCATCGGCGAGACAGCGCTATCTCACCCGCAGGAGGTACTGATGAATTCTCCCCTGTCCGCCATTGTAGTGATGGGCGTGGCCGGTTGTGGCAAAAGCTGCATCGGCGCCGCCATCGCTGCCAGAAGCGGCGGCCGCCTGATTGAAGGCGACGCTTTCCACCCTGCCGAAAACATCCGCAAGATGAGCGCTGGCATCCCGCTGGACGATAGCGACCGTGCCGGTTGGCTGGTACGCCTTGGTGAAGAGTTGCAAACCACCACCCAGGCCGGGGAACGCCCGATCCTGACCTGCTCGGCACTCAAGCGCCGCTACCGCGACACCCTGCGCGAGGCCATGCCCGGGCTGGTGTTCGTGTTCCTCGAACTGTCGCCTGCCGAGGCCGAAAAACGCGTACTGGCTCGCCCAGGGCACTTCATGCCGGCCAGCCTCATCGACAGCCAGTTCGCTGCCCTGGAATCGCCACGCGGCGAACCCCTTACGCTTGTACTGGACGCCACCCAACCGATCGAAGCACTGGCCGAAGCGGTGGACCTCTGGCTAAAGCGCTGCGGTGAGCCGGGCCTGGCACAAACCGCCTGACCTCGGCGGCTTTTTTCCGTCTCACCAAAGACAGCGCTACCCCGACCCGTAAACACGGGCGAATTCTCCAAAAAGCTACGCCCAAAACAACGATAAGACCGAGGCCTTAAAACCATGTTCGGACTGGCTACTGATACCTTCCTGCTGCTCGACGCGCTGGTTACCATCGTCGGGCTGATCCTGCTGATCACCCACTTCAAGGTTCACCCCTTCGTCGCCCTCACCCTCGCGGCCGGCTTCCTGGGCCTGACTTCCGGCATGCCGGTGGACAAGGTCATGAAATCGTTCCAGGACGGTTTTGGCGGCGTACTCGGCTTCGTCGGTATCGTGCTCGCCCTGGGCACCATGCTCGGCAAGCTGATGGCCGACTCCGGTGGTGCCGACCAGATCGCACAAACCCTCATCCGCGCCTTCGGCAAGAAGAACGTGCATTGGGCGATGATGTTCGCCGCCTTCCTGGTGGGCATCCCGCTGTTCTTCGAAATCGGCTTTGTGCTGCTGATTCCCCTGGTGTTCATCGTCGCCCGGCGCTCGGGCGTCTCGTTGGTGAAAATCGGCATTCCGCTGCTGGCCGGCCTGTCGGTGGTGCACGGCCTGGTACCACCACACCCGGGCCCCTTGCTGGCGATCGGCATTTTCCACGCGGACATTGGCAAGACCATCTTCTACGGCCTGATCGTCGCACTGCCCACCGCGATCATCGCCGGCCCTCTGTTCGGTAACTTCATTTCCCGCTACATCCCAGGCAACCCGTCCCAGGAGCTGATGGACCAGATCGCCAAGGACTCCGATCAGGGCAACCTGCCAAGCTTCAGCATCACCCTGATCACCGTACTGCTGCCGGTCGCGTTGATGCTGCTGAAAACGTTCGCCGACGTGGTGCTGCCTGCCGAGCACATCGTGCGCCAGTGGATGGACCTGATCGGCCACCCGATCACCGCCCTGCTCGCCGCCCTGTTACTGGCCTTCTACACCTTCGGTTCGGCCCGCGGCTTCAACCGCCAGCAGATCATGAAGATGCTTGACCAGAGCCTGGCACCGACTGCCGCCATCGTGTTGATCGTCGGCGCTGGCGGTGGCTTCAAGCAAATGCTGGTGGACACCGGCGTAGGCAACGTGATCGGGCAGATGGCGGTGCAGGCAGAAATTTCGCCGATCATGCTGGCATGGCTGGTGGCGGCGGTGATCCGCATCGCGACCGGCTCCGCCACGGTCGCCACCATCACCGGCGCAGGTATCGTGGCACCGGTGATCGACCTGGTGCCGGGGGTGAACCGTGAGCTGTTGGTACTGGCAACCGGTGCCGGCTCGCTGATCCTGTCGCATGTGAACGACGCCGGCTTCTGGCTGGTGAAGCAGTACTTCAACATGACCGTGGCAGAAACCTTCAAGACCTGGAGCATGATGGAGACGATCCTGTCCATCGTCGGCATCATTTTCATCATGTTGCTGTCGCTGGTGGTGTGACCGTTGATCGGGGTAATGGCACCTTGACGTTCCGGGTAAGGCCGAAGAGAAGTATGAGCCTTACCCATACAGCAAAAGGAGCCTGCCATGCCCCGCTCAATCATCCTGTCGATTGCCCTGCTCGCCTCGCCGCTGGCCTTTGCTGTCGGCACAGGTCCGACCTACCCCGACGACCCGCACAATACGGCGCCACAGCCAGGCGTGGACAGCACCCTCAACCCGATCGAGAAGCCTTTGCCGCGGGACACCGACCCGCGCATACAGGGCAACGAACCGCAAAGCCCGCCGGCGAAGCAGAATGACAACCGCGATCTGCCGGGGATGGATGGCAGTGGGTCGGAAGGTACCGGCCGGCAAGGAGAAGGCAGCTCGGGCACAGGTAACCCCTGACGACACGGCCTGTACTACCACTGACGCTTGTCAGGCCGGGTCAGCCCCAGCTTCTCGATCCGGTAACGCAACATATCCCGCGACAACCCAAGCATCCGCGCCGACTTGGTCACGTTCCAGTCGGTGCGGTCTAGGGTCTTGCAGACGAGGTCGCGCTCCATGTCAGGCAGGCTTGTACCCGGTTCTGGCTCGTGCCGCGGCAGTTCGAACATGGCCGCCATCGGCTGTTGCGCCAACGGCTCGTCAACCAAGGTCATGCACAGGTTCAACTGATGCGCCTGCACCACCTCGTTCGGCGCCAGCAACACAGTCTGCTCCAGCATGTTGCGCAATTCACGCACATTGCCAGGCCAGCTATAACCGAGCAGCAGGCTTTCAGCCTCGGCCGAAAAGCGCAGGTTCGGCTTGCCATAGCGCCGGCTATGGTGGGCAAGGAAATGCCGCGCCAGTAGCAGGATGTCCTGCCCACGCGAATAAAGGCGCGGCACCTTCAGGGCGATAATGCGAAGGCGGAAGAACAGGTCACGCCTGAATTTGCCCTGCTGCACCATTTGCTCCAGGTTACAGTTGGTGGCGCTGATCACTCGCAGATCCACCTTACGTTCCTTCACGGCACCAATCCGGCGGATGCTGCGGTCTTCCAGCAACTTGAGCAGCTTGGCCTGCAGCACCAGGTCCATTTCGCCAATCTCGTCAAGGAACAAGGTACCGCCATCGGCAGCCTCCACCAGGCCTACGCGGCGCTCCTTGGCATCGGTGAACGCGCCCTTCTCGTGGCCAAACAGTTCGGCCTCAAGCAGGTTGGCAGGGATCGAAGCGCAATTGAACTCGATGAACGGCCCCTTACTGCGCGAACCATCGAAATGCAGGGCACGGGCCACCAGTTCCTTGCCAGTACCGGTCTCGCCTTCGATCAGCACCGGTGGCAGGTCGTCACTGGCCATGCGCCGTTCGGCATCGAGTACCTGGCGCAGGGTGTGCTTGAGGGTGAGCATCACTGGCGACTCGCCGATCAAAGCCTGCAACCCGGACTTCTGCGCCTCGCGCTCCTGGTAGAACGACAGCGTGCGCTCCATGCGCTCGGTAGCCAGGGCTTTGTCCAGGGTCAGTTTGAGCTCGGCCAATACCACCGGCTTGGTCAGGTAATGAAACGCGCCCTCCTTCATCGCCTGCACGGCATCTTCGACATTGCCGTAGCCGGTCATCATGATCACTTTCAGGTCCGGCGCCTGGGCCACCAGGGTACGTAGCAGGTCGTGCCCGCTCATGCCTGGCAACGAGTTGTCGGTCAGCACCGCGTCAGGTTGCGCCCGCTTTATGTGCTCCAGCGCCAGCTCCGCGCTATGGCACACGATGACTTCGTAGCCCTTGAGGCTGAGGTAGGTGCGAATGTTGTCGGCAAGGATTTCATCATCCTCGACGACCAGGATGCTGTGGTCCATGTTCCCCTCCCGCTGCAATATTGAATGTAAGGCTGACGCGGGTTCCTTCCTCTTCGCGGCTGCTCAGGCTGACCGAGCCGCCAAAACGTTCCATGATGCGTTTGACCAGGGCCAGGCCTACACCGAGGCCACCCTGCTTGGTCGTGAAGAACGGTTTGAACACCATCCGTTCCTGCTGTTGGCTCATGCCTTTGCCAGTGTCGGTCAGCACGAACTCGGCACGCAGGCCTTCTTGCACATTGACCTGGGCATTGAGCATCCCGCCAGCGGGCATGGCCTCCAGGGCGTTGGAAAACAGGCTGTTGAGAATCTGCGTGAGCTGCAGCGGCTGGCTGACCACCCATTGCACGTCAGGCCCTTCGAAATGGAAGCGCACGCCGTTGCGTTCGATCTGCCGGGCAAAGGCAAGGTGTGTGTCCTCGATGGCCGCTACCAGGTCCACGGCCTCGGGTTTGTCACTGGCCGGGCGCAACGACACCAGCAGGTCGCGCACCCAGCGCGACATGCGGTCGACCTGGCTGATGATGTCAGTGATGTTCTTCTGCGCAGCAGCGTTGGCGGTTTCCTGGGCAAGTTCGGCGCTGGAGCGTATGTTGGCCAGCGGGTTACGCATGCTGTGAGCCACGGCCGACGACATTGCTCCCAGCGCCACGTAGGTTTCGCTTGCCACCAGCCGCTCCTGCTGCAGATGCAGCATGTGCGCCGCACGGCGCACGATCCAGAACAGGCCGAAGTAAATCAACGCCCCACCCACCAGTGTCGAGGCCCAGATCAGCACATAGCCGCGCTGGATGCGCCGGATGAGGTCCTGCGGCTCCTTGTAGATTTCCACCATAGCCAGTACCTGCTTACCCTGGCTGTCGAACAGCGGGATGTAGTTCTCGATGAACAGGTAGCGTGGTGCGCGCTGGAACTTCTGCTCTTCGCGATCCTCGGCGGCCTTGTGATAACTGGCCGACACCGCCTTGCGCGAACGGAAGGCCCGCTCAAGATCGCCATCAACTTCTATCCGCTTGCCGATCAGCTCTACGTTGGTGGACCAGACAATGGTGCGGTCGCGGGCATAGACGTTGGCCAGCAAGGTGTCCGGCAGGTGCTCGACATGATCGAGGAACTCGATACGGGTCGATTCGGCCATGGCCGGGGTGAACTGCAAGTGCTGCTGGTCCAGCCGCGGGTCCAGCAAATCGCCCATGGTGCTGCCAGGCGGCAATTGCGAATGCCGCACTTCGGCCTGGGCCATTGCCTGAATGAACTGCGCTGTAAGCATGGCATCGCGCTCCACGCTATCGCGCACCACGAAGCGCGTCGACACATAACCAAGCCCACCTGCCACCGAGGCAATGATCAACAGGCTGATCACCGAAAACCAGCGCAGCAGGTTGAATTCACGCAAGGGTACGGCCCGTCCGCTGGCGGTCGCATTGGCCTTGTCGGGCGCTTCGTCTTCCAGCATCTGCATCGCGTGGTTCCCGCGCAGGGTATACGTTCAGAACTGCATCAAGGCCAATGGCAGCAGCCACTGGGTAGCAATCCACCTGGGCAGTCGCAGCTGCCATTTGTCGCGTGTCGCGCTTCACAAACTTCGCTGCAAAAACTTGGCCAGCAGAAAAATGCTAAATTAAAACCGTTATTTTTCAGCAGGTTGCCAGAACTTATTAAACGTGATCAGAGGAAGATCCCCCACATTTGGGTGATTTTCACCCAAAACCGTAAATCCTTTACATATCAACATCTTACTAAACTATATTGATGTCATTTGACGTACTCAGGCCAGTCGGAAGCTTAACGAAACCCTCGTGCCATGGCCTTCGCTGCTGCTGAGCCGGACCGTACCGCCGAAACGTTCCATGATGCGTTTCACCAGCACCAACCCCACCCCCAGTCCACCCTGTTTGGTGGTAAAGAACGGCCGAAAAGCCATACGCTGCTGCTCTTCGTTCATGCCCTTGCCATTGTCGGACAAACGCAAGGTCAAGCTGCGCCGGTTGTGACGTACCACCTCGATACGCAACCGCCCGCCCTGCTCCATCGACTCCAGGGCATTGGCGATCAGGCTACTGAACACCTGGCGCAGCAATACCGGGTGCCCCAACACTTGCACGGCCGGTAACGGTTGCAGGTCCAGGCTTACTCCGCCGCGCGCCAGTGGCACAGCGTAGGTCTGCAGGCTTTCCTGCAACGCCTGCGGCAAGTCCACCGCCAACGCCTCGTCGTTCAGCGGCCGCAGTGACTGCAGCATCTGGCGGATCCACTGCGACATGCGATCGACCTGGCTGATGATATCGTTGACTTGGCGTTGCGCCGGGCCTTCGTCGAACGCCAGGGCCAGTTCGGCACTTGAGCGGATGCTGGCCAGCGGGTTGCGCAGGCTATGGGCCACCGCCGAAGACACCTCACCCAGTGCCACGTAGGTTTCGCTGCTGATCAGGCGTTTCTGCTGCACCGCCAGCAGCCGTGCAGCGCGGTGCATGATGCCGTAAAGGCCGACATAGACCAGTGCAGCGCCGACGGTTATGGCCAACCAGATCAGGACCAGGCCATGCTCGATGCGTGCGATCAGGTCATGGGGCTCTTTATAGATCTCGACCATCGCTGTGACCTGCTCGCCATCGGCATCGAACAGCGGAATATAGTTCTCGATCAATAGCTGCCGGGGCGGGATGATGAACTTCTGCTCGGAGCGGGCCTGTTCGAAATTCTGGTAGCTGGCCGAAACCCGCATCTTGTACTCGAAAGCCCGATTCAAGTCTTCGTCGCCTTCAATCAGCTTGCCGATCAGTGCCGGGTTGGTGGACCAGATCACTGTATGGTCCAAAGCATAAATATTGGCCAGCAACATATCGGGCAGGTGAGCGATATGGTCAAGGAACTCGCCGCGGGCCTTGCGCCGGGCTTGCGGGTCGACGTCGGGCAAGTTATTGCGGTCTGTGCGCGGGTCGAGCAGTTCGCCCATGGTCCGCACATTGGGGATCGACACATGGCGCACTTCGGCATCGGCGATGGAGGTGATGAACTGTGCGGTGAGTAACGCATCGCGCTCGACGCTCTCGTCGATGATGAAGCGGCTGGAAATCAACCCCAACCCGGCAGCCACCGAGAGGATGATGGCTAAACTGACCCAGGCATACCAGCGCAGCAGGTTGAATGGCTTGCGCGGGGCGGCCAACTCGCTATCGGCAGGCACGTCAATAGTGTCGGAACGAGGGGCGACGTCCATAACGGACACCTCAGCTGGTCACCTTTAGAAGGTTATAGCCCAGGCTTGGGGAAACCATGGTATTAAATTGATGGCATCCGCCGAAGGGTATTTGACCCCTCCTCACTTCGCCTACCCGAAACAGCCTGAAGGTGGTGCAGACCCTGTGGGAATGCGTGAGCTGCAAGCCAGTCGTTACAAAGGCGAATCGTCAGCCAACCCTTGCAACTTGCGATACTCCCGCAACACCGTGGGCACATAGCGCCGGGTCTCGGCAAACGGCGGCACGGCACCGCGCCGCAGCACAGCATCCGGGCCGGCGTTGTAGGCCGCCACGGCCAAGGTGATGTCATTGTCGAACAGGGTGAGCATCTGCTTGAGGTAGCGTGCCCCGCCTTGCACATTGTCTTCCGGGTCGAGGCGGTCTTGCACCCCCATCTCGCGGGCGGTGTCCGGCATCAGTTGCATCAACCCCACTGCACCCGCCCGCGAACGGGCTTTGGGGTTGTAGCCGGACTCGGCCTTGATCACTGCATGCAGCAGCGCCGGCGGTAGGTTGTGGACACGCGCAGCCGTGGCGACTACCTCGGCGTAAGGGCGGCCGGTGATCATCTGCGCTTTGACCGGCCCACCCTGGGCCAGCGGCTCGTTGATCACCTTCTCGTAGTGTCGCCCGGGTCGATGGACATTGGTCAGTACGTAGCCACCCTTGGCATCGATTGAGATGTACACATCGGCCTGGGCAGCACCTGCCGCCAGCCAGATCAAACCAAGGATGAGTCCACGCATGCCGGTCGCCTCTTCGTCGTGGCCCCCGATGTGGGGGAAATGCCCCGGAAAACCCGAGGACAGTCACCACGACGCAAGCACTGTGCCGCTTCCTGTGCCGCATGACGCAAGGCCCCGAGGCAGACGTGCACGGCTGTTGCATGGTGCCTGTCAACGCTTGTTCCCATGCAGTGGAGGGTTTCACCATGCAGCGCAGAACCAACCCGCAACGTGGCTTCACTCTGCTTGAACTCCTGGTGGTCCTGGTGGTACTCGGCCTGCTGGCCGGCATCGTCGCACCCAAGTACTTCAGTCAGCTCGGCCGCTCCGAGGCCAAGGTAGCGCGGGCGCAGATCGAGGGGCTGAGCAAGGCCCTGGACTTGTATCGCCTGGAGGTCGGCCACTACCCCAACAGCGAACAAGGCTTGCAGGCGCTGGTGGTCGCGCCCAGTGGCGAGGCTCGCTGGACCGGCCCGTACCTGCAGAAGGCCGTGCCGCAAGATCCGTGGGGCCGCCCTTATATCTACCGGCAACCCGGTGAGAACGGCGGTGAGTACGACCTGCTGTCGATGGGCAAGGACGGCCAGCCGGGCGGCGATGGCGAAAACGCCGAAATCACCAGTTGGCAGTAAGGAGAGCGGCCATGCGCTACAGCCTCAAGGCCCTGGGTAGGCAGGGCGTGGTGCAGTTGCAGATCGACGCCGAGGACGCCGACCAGGCCCGCCGCCAGGCCGAAGACCAAGGCCTGCGTGTGCTCAGCCTGCGCAGCAGCAGCGGCGCCCTGCGCGGCATGGCCTGGCGCCGTGAGGCGGCATTCGACCTGGTGTTGTTCAGCCAGGAACTGTCAACCTTGCTCAATGCCGGCCTGCCGCTGATCGACGCACTGGAAAGCCTGGCGGAGAAGAGCCCGGCCGCGACAGCGCGCAAGGTGCTCGCCGAGCTGGTGCGCCAGCTGTACGAGGGCCGCTCGCTGTCCCAGGCGCTGGGCCAGCAACCGCGGGTTTTCCCGCCGTTGTATGTAGCGCTGGTGCAGTCCAGCGAACGCACCGGTGCTCTGGGCGACGCCCTCACCCGCTATATCAGCTATCGTCAGCGCCTGGACCTGGTCCGGCAGAAGCTGGTGGGTGCCTCGGTCTACCCGTTACTGCTGTTGCTGGTGGGAGGCGGTGTGGTGCTGTTCCTGCTCGGATATGTGGTGCCGCGTTTCAGCCAGGTGTTCGAGGGCATGGGCACCGAGCTACCCTGGCTGTCACGGGTGCTGATGCAGGTCGGCCTGTTTCTGCATGCCCAGCAAGCGCCACTGGCGCTGGGCACCGTCGGTGGGGTCGCGGCGCTTTGGCTGCTACGCCGGCACCCGCGTGTACGCTATTGGGCCTCCTGCCAACTGCGGCGTCTGCCCACACTGCACCAGCGCCTGATGATGTACGAGCTGGCGCGTTTCTATCGCTCGCTGGGCATTCTGCTGCAAGGCGGCATCCCCATCCTCACCGCCATGGGCATGGCCCGCGGCCTGCTCGGCAACGCAGCAGCGCAGGGCCTGGAGCAGGCCAGCCAGCGCGTGGGCGAAGGGCTGCCCCTTTCCGATGCACTGGCCGCTGGGCACCTGGTGACGCCGGTATCCCTGCGCCTGCTGCGCGCTGGCGAGCAGTCTGGCAACCTGGGCGAGATGCTGGAGCGCTGCGCCGACTTCCATGACCAGGAAATCGGCCGCTGGGTGGAATGGTTCGTCAAACTGTTCGAACCGCTGCTGATGACCTTCATCGGCCTGCTGATCGGCCTGATCGTGATCCTTATGTACATGCCGATATTCGAGCTGGCCTCAAGTATTCACTGAATGGCCAGGCCCAGGCTTTCGCGTAACCCGGAGCCCGCGCAGGCGGTGTTCTGCGCCCAACCCTGGCCGCCATCGATAGTTGATCCCCACTTATCATTCAGCGTGATATTAACCTTCGTCCCGTTCGATTCGTGCCTCGCGCGCAACACACTCACACTCCGCCCACTACTAATACTTTGGCGGAGTTCTCCATGGAACAATCACTCAAACCTTTGCGCTTCCCCCTCGCTGCCCTGGCAGTGGTGGTGATCAGCGCTTGCGGTCGAACCCCCGACGCCGTGCAGGCTCCCGCCGCGCCCAAGGTAAGTGTGGCTAAGGTGATCGAACAACCGATCACCGAATGGGACGAGTTCACCGGCCGCCTCGAAGCCCCGGAAACCGTCGAAGTGCGCCCGCGGGTCTCCGGCCAGATCGACCAGGTCGCCTTCACCGAAGGCGCCCAGGTCAAGAAAGGCGACCTGCTGTTCCAGATCGACCCGCGCCCGTTCCAGGCTGAAGTCCGCCGCCTCGAAGCCCAACTGCAACAGGCCAAGGCCACCGCCATCCGCAGCGCCAACGAAGCCCGCCGTGGCGAGCGCCTGCGTGATAGCAACGCCATCTCCGCCGAACTGGCCGAATCGCGCAGCAGTGCCGCCGCCGAAGCCCGTGCCGGCGTCGATGCGATCCAGGCCCAGCTCGACCTGGCACGCCTGAACCTCAGCTTCACCCGCGTCACCGCGCCCATCAGCGGCCGTGTCAGCCGCGCCGAGTTCACCGCCGGCAACATCGTTACCGCCGATGTCACCCCGCTGACCAGTGTGGTGTCCACCGACAAGGTCTACGCCTACTTCGACGCCGACGAGCGCGTGTACCTCAAGTACACCCAGCTGGCCCGTGAAGGCCAGCGGAGCCAGAGCACCCCGGTATACCTGGGCCTGACCAACGAAAGCGGCAACCCGCATCTGGGCCAGATGAACTTCGTCGACAACCAGGTCAACCCGCGCACCGGCACCATCCGCGGCCGCGCGGTATTCGACAACAGCAACGGCCAGTTCACCCCGGGCCTGTATGCGCGCCTGAAGCTGGTCGGCAGCGCCCAGTACGACGCCATGCTGATCAACGACGAAGCCGTGGGTACCGACCTTGGCAAGAAGTTTGTGCTGGTCATGGACAAGGACAACAAAGCCACCTATCGCGCCGTGGAACTGGGGCCAAAGCTGGAAGGCTTGCGCATCGTGCGCAGCGGCCTGGGCAAGGACGACCGCATCGTGGTCAAGGGCCTGCAGCGCGTGCGCCCTGGTTCGCCGGTAACCCCGGAAGAAACACAGATGGCCAGCGAGCAAACCCTCGCCGCCCTCGCCCAGCAGCGTCAGGCCCTGGAGGCCAGCAACCCGGCGCCGAAGGTGGCGGGCAACAACGTGAAAGTCGCCAGCGCCCAGGCGCCACGCGGTTAAGGGACCCTACCGATGAACTTCTCGAAATTCTTCATTACCCGGCCGATCTTTGCCGCGGTGCTGTCGCTGGTGCTGCTGATCGCGGGTTCTATCTCGCTGTTCCAGCTGCCGATCAGCGAATACCCCGAAGTGGTACCGCCCACCGTGGTGGTGCGCGCCAACTTCCCCGGCGCCAACCCCAAGGTCATCGGTGAAACCGTTGCCGCGCCACTGGAGCAGGCCATTACCGGTGTGGAGAACATGCTGTACATGTCCTCCCAATCCACTGCGGACGGCAAGCTGACGCTGACTATCACCTTCGCCCTGGGTACCGATCTGGACAACGCCCAGGTGCAGGTGCAGAACCGCGTGACCCGCACCCAGCCCAAGCTGCCCGAGGAAGTGACCCGTATCGGTATCACCGTCGACAAGGCCTCGCCTGACCTGACCATGGTCGTGCACCTGACCTCGCCGGACAACCGCTACGACATGCTCTACCTGTCCAACTACGCCATCCTCAACATCAAGGACGAACTGGCGCGCCTGGGCGGCGTAGGCGACGTGCAGCTGTTTGGCATGGGCGACTACTCGCTGCGCGTCTGGCTGGACCCGAACAAGACCGCTTCGCGCAACCTGACGGCCAGTGATGTGGTCGCGGCAATCCGCGAGCAGAACCGCCAGGTGGCAGCCGGCCAGCTGGGCGCGCCGCCTGCCCCAGGCTCGACCAGTTTCCAGCTGTCGATCAATACCCAGGGCCGTCTGGTCAACGAGGAAGAGTTCGAAAACATCATCATCCGCGCCGGTGCCGATGGCGAGATCACCCGCCTGAAAGATATCGCCCGGGTCGAACTCGGCTCCAGCCAGTACGCCCTGCGCTCGCTGCTGAACAACCAGCCGGCGGTGGCCATCCCGATCTTCCAGCGCCCAGGCTCCAACGCCATCGAGATCTCCGACGAAGTGCGGGCGAAAATGGCCGAGCTGAAAAAGGACTTCCCGGAAGGGATGGACTACAGCATCGTCTATGACCCGACCATCTTCGTGCGCGGCTCCATCGAAGCGGTGGTGCACACCCTGTTCGAAGCCCTGGTGCTGGTGGTGCTGGTGGTGATCCTGTTCCTGCAGACCTGGCGCGCCTCGATCATCCCGCTGCTGGCTGTGCCGGTCTCGCTGATCGGTACCTTCGCGGTCATGCACCTGTTCGGTTTTTCCCTCAACGCGCTGTCGTTATTCGGGCTGGTGCTTGCCATCGGTATTGTGGTGGACGATGCCATCGTCGTGGTGGAGAACGTCGAACGTAACATCGGGCTGGGCCTCAAACCGCTGGAAGCCACGCAAAAAGCCATGAGCGAAGTGACCGGGCCGATCATCGCCACCGCCCTGGTGCTGTGCGCGGTGTTCGTACCTGCAGCGTTCATTTCCGGCCTGACCGGGCAGTTCTACAAGCAGTTCGCCCTGACCATCGCCATCTCGACCGTCATTTCGGCGTTCAACTCGCTGACCCTGTCGCCAGCCTTGGCCGCGGTGCTACTCAAGGACCATCACGCCCCCAAGGACCGTTTCTCACGGTTCCTCGACAAGCTGCTGGGCAGCTGGCTGTTCTCCCCTTTCAACCGCTTCTTCGACCGGGCCAGCCACAGCTACGTCGGTGGCGTGCGCCGCGTCATCCGCTCCAGCGGCATCGCCCTGTTCGTGTATGCCGGCCTGATGGGCCTGACCTACCTCGGCTTCTCGTCCACGCCGACCGGTTTCGTGCCGGCCCAGGACAAGCAGTACCTGGTGGCCTTCGCCCAGCTGCCGGACGCGGCCAGCCTCGACCGTACCGAAGCGGTGATCAAGCGCATGAGCGAAATCGCCCTCAAGCAGCCTGGCGTGGCCGACTCGGTAGCCTTCCCGGGCCTGTCGATCAACGGTTTCACCAACAGCCCTAACAGCGGCATCGTGTTCACCCCGCTCAAGCCATTCGATGAGCGCAAGGACCCGAGCCAGTCGGCGGCAGCCATCGCAGCCGCGCTGAATGCCCAGTTCGCCGACATCCAAGACGCTTACATCGCGATCTTCCCACCGCCGCCGGTACAGGGCCTGGGCACGATTGGCGGCTTCCGTCTGCAAATCGAAGACCGTGGCAACCTGGGTTACGAAGCGCTGTACAAGGAAACCCAGAACATCATCGCCAAGAGCCACAATGTCCCGGAGCTGGCAGGCCTGTTCACCAGCTACCAGGTCAACGTGCCACAAGTCGATGCCGCCATCGACCGGGAAAAGGCCAAGACCCACGGTGTGGCGATCACCGACATCTTCGACACCCTGCAGGTTTACCTGGGCTCGCTGTACACCAACGACTTCAACCGCTTTGGCCGCACTTACCAGGTCAACGTCCAGGCCGAGCAGCAGTTCCGCCTTGATGCCGAGCAGATCGGCCAACTGAAGGTGCGCAACAACCTTGGCGAGATGATCCCGCTGGCGACCTTCCTCAAGGTCAGCGACACCTCCGGGCCGGACCGGGTCATGCACTATAACGGCTTCATCACTGCCGAGATCAACGGCGCTGCCGCCCCGGGCTACAGCTCTGGTCAGGCGGAAGCTGCGATCGAGAAGTTGCTGAAAGAGGAACTGCCCAACGGCATGACCTTCGAGTGGACCGACCTGACCTACCAGCAGATCCTCTCGGGCAATACCGCATTGCTGGTGTTCCCGCTGTGCGTGCTGCTGGCGTTCCTGGTGCTGGCCGCCCAGTACGAAAGCTGGAGCCTGCCGCTGGCGGTGATCCTGATCGTGCCGATGACCCTGCTGTCGGCCATCACCGGTGTGATCGTATCGGGTGGCGACAACAACATCTTCACCCAGATCGGCCTGATCGTACTGGTTGGCCTGGCGTGCAAGAACGCGATCCTGATCGTCGAGTTCGCCAAGGACGAACAGGCCAAGGGCCTCGATCCGCTGGCTGCGGTGCTGGAAGCCTGCCGCCTGCGTCTGCGGCCGATCCTGATGACCTCGATCGCCTTCATCATGGGTGTGGTGCCCCTGGTGTTCAGCTCCGGTGCAGGTTCGGAAATGCGCCATGCCATGGGTGTGGCGGTGTTCTCGGGGATGATCGGCGTGACCGTGTTCGGCCTGTTCCTGACCCCGGTGTTCTTCTTCCTGATCCGCCGTTTCGTCGAGCGTCGCCAGGCCCGCAAGGCTGAACACGCTCAAGTGCTGGAGAACCATGCATGAACCTGCTCAAACCCTTGACCCCAAGCCTGCTGGCACTGGCCCTGGCGGCCTGTGCGGTAGGCCCGGACTACCAGGCGCCAGCCACCGAACCTGCACAACTGGGCAGCGATGTGCAGGCCAAGGCCTACGACCGTAGCCGCTTCGAGAGCCTGTGGTGGAAGCAGTTCGACGACCCGGTGCTGAACCAGCTGGTGCAGGCTTCGCTGGACGGCAACCGTGACTTGCGCGTGGCTTTCGCCCGCCTGAAGTCCGCTCGCTCGATTCGAGAAGATGCCGAGAACGACCCGTTCCCGGTGGTTACCAGCCGTGCCAGCAGCGACATCGGTAAGGGTCAGATCCCCGGCCAGACCACCGAACGGGTCAATAGTGAGCGCTACGACCTGGGCCTGGACATGGCCTGGGAACTTGACCTGTTCGGGCGCATCCAGCGCCAGATCGAAGCCAGCGAAGCCCAGGAAGCAGTGGCCGCCGCCGACCTGCAACAGTTGCAGGTCAGCCTGATCGCCGAACTGGTCGATGCCTACGGGCAGCTGCGCGGTGCCCAGTTGCGCGAGAAGATCGCCCTGGCCAACCTGAAGACCCAGCAGGAATCGCGCACCATCACCGAAACCCTGCGCGATGCGGGCGTGGGCAATGACCTCGACGTGGTGCGCGCCGATGCGCGCCTGGCCGGGGTCGAAGCCACCGTGCCGCAACTGCAAGCCGAACAGGCACGAGCGCGGCATCGCATCGCCACCCTGCTCGGCCAGCGCCCTGACGCGCTCAGCGTAGACCTGTCGCCCAAGGCCCTGCCGGCCATCGCCAAGGCGCTGCCGGTCGGTGACCCGGGTGAGCTGCTGCGCCGCCGCCCGGACATCCGCAGCGCCGAGCGCCAGCTGGCGGCCGCCACCGCCAACGTTGGCGTGGCCACCGCCGACCTGTTCCCCCGCGTCAGCCTCAGTGGCTTCCTCGGCTTTACCGCCGCACGCGGCTCGCAGATCGGCTCGTCGGCGGCCAACGCCTGGGCGCTGGGCCCGAGCATCACCTGGGCGGCCTTCGACCTGGGCAGCGTGCGGGCCCGCCTGCGCGGCGCCAAGGCCGATGCCGAAGGGGCACTGGCCAACTACGAACAGCAGGTGCTGCTGGCACTGGAAGAGTCGGCCAACGCCTTCAGCGATTACGACAAGACCCAGCAGCGTCTGCTGTCGCTGATGCGCCAGAGCGACGCCAGCCGCAAGGCTGCAGAACTGGCCTCGATTCGATATCGCGAGGGTACCGTGGACTACCTGGTACTGCTCGATGCCGAACGTGAGCGGCTAAGTGCTGAAGATGCACAAGCTCAGGGTGAAGTCGACCTTTATCGCGGCATCGTTTCGATCTACAAGGCCCTGGGTGGCGGCTGGCAACCGGAGACAGTGGCCAGCGCACACTGATTCCACTGTCTCAACGACTCCTTTGGTTGGCTCCTCCCCCAACCGTTTGCCCCGCAGGCCATGGCCCGCGGGGCTTTTTTATGTTTGCCATCGTATTCACCCCAATACGCAGTGCATGGAATGCCACCTCAGGCCTGGCGCCAGGCGAGCGGCGTGCCCGGTTCGGTTGCATTTACCCCCCGGCTGGCCCAAGCTCTGCCCTTCCCGCCCCCACGGATCGTCCGATGCCCCGACGC
>NZ_JAUHUI010000003.1:0-257883 GCF_030418155.1 Pseudomonas sp. 2,4-D | reverse complement strand
CCAGTCGATTACAGCGAGAACGACCGCATCCTCAACAGCGAGCTGCGTGAGCGCGCCCTGGCGGTGTAAGCCCTGACAGGCCGACGCCGTCCTTTTGCCGGCGCGGCCTGGTGCTGCGAAGAGGCCCGTATAGCTGACAGTTATGTGTCGGCTTTACGGGCCTTTTCGTAATACAAGACTGCTGCTGTTTCCCATTCACCCCAGCTCAAGCAGACCTTGCAGGCTGGCCAGAATGGAATTGGCATCATATGGCTTGCGGGTGACGGGTACATGCTGCAAGTGCTCGGGAATGCTGATGCCGTCGCCATAGCCGGTGGCAAAGAGGAACGGGACCTGCCGGCGAACCAGCTCATCCGCTACGGAAATGGATGTTCCGGTGCCCAGGTTGACATCCAGTATTGCCGCATCCGGCTTGTGGCTGCCAAGCAGTTGCATGGCTTCGTCCTCGGAGCTGGCGGTGATCACGTCCTTGATTTGTGCATCGTTGAGAATTTGCTCCAGGCCGACTGCAATCACCAGTTGATCCTCGAGTATCAGTACACACAAGCCCGAGCGCGCTGCAAACGCACCGTTTGCACGGGCCAGAGGCGTGGCCGGGAGAGCGGTTTCTGCCGCTTCGGCTACGGAAAGGTGCTTGGCCGGGATTCTGAAAAAGCCTTGCAGGCCTTCGGGGTGATATTCCACTGCGCTGGTGCCACCCAGGTCGAACGGGATGCTGCGGTCGATCAGCACCGTGCCGAAGCCGCTGCGGCTGGGTGGGCGTACCGTTGGCCCATCACTTTCCCGCCAACTGATGGCACAAGCGTTGGTGGCGTCGATTGCCCAGCTCACCGAAAGCTTGCCGCCGGCCCGCGATAACGCACCGTACTTGGCCGCGTTGGTGGCCAGCTCGTGCAGCACCAGGGCCATGACCGAGTAAGCGCGCGCATCGAGGATGACGTTCGGGCCCAGCAACTCGATCATGCCGGCAGCCGTGCGATAGGGGGAAAGCTCGGCCTCCAGCAGTTTCGCCAGGCGCCCGCCACCGTCACCGCGCACCACTTGGTCATGGGCCAGCGACAAGGCCTGGATACGCCCTTTGAGCGTTGCCACATAGTCCTGCAGGGTCTGGCTTTCCGGGGTCGGATGGGCAACCAGTGCACCAATCAGCGACAGGA
The DNA here is from genome assembly GCF_030418155.1 of Pseudomonas sp. 2,4-D. Classification (NCBI taxonomy): domain Bacteria; kingdom Pseudomonadati; phylum Pseudomonadota; class Gammaproteobacteria; order Pseudomonadales; family Pseudomonadaceae; genus Pseudomonas; species Pseudomonas sp. 2,4-D. The sequence goes on along the minus strand of NZ_JAUHUI010000003.1, from coordinate 256,726 downwards.
TGTTCTTGACCCTGTGGTTGAGCTCTTCGTTGAGCATGCGCTGGCGCACCTCAGCTTTGGCGCGTTCACTGGCGAGCAGCTCGCTGTTGTGCAGCACCACCTCGACGATAGCGGTACGGATGGCATCGCCAAACTGGCGGTCCTGCTCGGTCCAGGGTAGCGACTGCTGGTGAACGGTTTCTTTCCAGATGGCGAAGCTTTTGCGTGGCGTCAGGCGGTCGCCCAACGCGCCGCTGTCATAGGTCTTGTTCGGGTCACCGGCCCAGTCGAGTGTCTCGACCACCTCCTTGCGGAAGAAGATCAAGTAATCCCTGGGGTGTTGCGACATCGGGACAATCAGCACACCCGACACATCATTAAAATACGCCTGGGCCGACGGGAGCACTGTCGACAGGCGATTGGACGCCCAGATTCGGCCTTCGCTGACCATGTCTGCCAGACGCAGCAGATCAGGCACGGCCGTTTGGGGCGGCGCCAGCCCTGCGCACGACCAGCGGCCTAGCAGCGACATGCCGATGCCGTCGCAGGGAATCAGCGACATCAACCGGGGCAGGCGTGCGTGGAAGAACCCATCAATGTCCGCCGCCTGGTTGGCGTCGCGCAGCAGGCTGTCCAGCGCTTTGTGGATGCGTACGGCGGCTTCGAGTTTTTGCCGGCTACGCAGGGTCTCGATATGCAGGGAGAAGAACTCACCGAACATCTCGGCGGCCACACGTTGCCCCATGGCCAGCGTGCGCGGTGCGTAGTGATGGCAGGCAATCATTCCCCACAGCTCGCCGTTGACGATGATGGAAATCGACATCGAGGCGCCCACGCCCATGTTGCACAGGTATTCGCAATGGATCGGCGAGACGCTGCGCAGGTGCGCGTAGGACAGGTCGAGCGGTTCGCCCGATGGGTCGAGCACCGGGTTGATGGCGACCGTATTGAATTGGGCGTCGGAGATTACCCGGATCGGGTTGCGAAGGTAGAGCGCGCGGGCCTGCTGGGGGATATCGGAGGCAGGGAAGTACTGGCCCAAGAAGCTTTCGAGGTCGCCACGCTTGGACTCGGCAACCACCTTGCCGGCACCGTCGGCTCCCAGCTGGTAGATCATCACCCGGTCGTAACCGAGCACCGCCCGGACAAAACGGGCGGCGTCGCGGAACAGCTTGCTGGTCTGGTCGATTTCGCGCAGTTGGGCAATCAGCGTGCGCGCCAGTTCAATCGGTTCGGCGATGCTCGCCCCGGCGGGTTCGAATTCGAGGATTGCCGTGCCTTTGTACAAGTGGGCGGCGATGTCGACGGCCTCGCCGTTGGGCAGCGTCACGCCGAAACTGAGCGCGGGACGCGAGGCGTCCCGGGTACGGGCAAGTGCGTTGCGAAGCGTATGCGTTACCTCGTCACCCAGCACCGCGTGCAGTTTCTGACCATTGATATCGCTTGCTACACCCAGCATCTGTGGGGCGTTGACCGAATGGCGCAGCACCACGGTCGCCGAGGCATCACAGGCCAGCAGGCAGCCATGGGGCTGGATGCTCCCGGGAATCTGGATGGGCTCCCGGTCGCAGTTGGTCAGGTTAACGTGGGGGTTGTAGGTCATTGGCCCGTGCCTGTGGGTAAGGGGAGGCGGGCAGCAGGTCCGCCATCGTCCGTCAGCCTAGCAGGCATTGAACGCCTTGGGGATGGCGGGTCGGGCAATGCCGGTCCATTCCCAAGGCAATGCTTTGGTTACCGCATTGGAGTACGGATGTGCTCCCGTCGAGAATCGCTTGAAGGCAGCTGCGATCAATGGTCTTATCCCGCGCTTGAGCCAACTGGTATTGCAAGATGAACCGCCCGCTGTTTATTTCCTTCGATGGGCCCAAGGGTACCGGCAAGACCACGCTGCTGGAGGCCGTCACTCAAGCGTTACGGCTGGACGGGATAAAGGTGATCCGCCTTTGCGAAAGAAAGAATGATCCTCACCGGGGCGAGACCATGGCCCTGGTCAACCATCTTTCCAGAAGCCCTTGCCAGGACCTTGAGTTCAAGGTTTGCGAGCGCTTCGCTGAAAGCCGAGCCTGGATTTCCCGACATGTACTGCCCAGGCAGCCCGCTGACAGCATCATCCTGATTGATCGCTGGTACCCCTCTGACGCTGCGTTTCGCCGTACAGTGCCGTTTGACAAGATCCTGCGCCTGAACCTCGAACGAAACGTGCAAGTGCCCGATTTGCATGTCGGCGTTGTCACGAAGCCTGAAACTTCATGGGCGAGGGCCGCGGCGCGCACGCGTGGGCTGGGCAGTACGGTGATCCATAACCTGGACGAACAGGTTGCCTGTACCGAGGCGTTCGAGCGTGCGGTTGCAGAGCAAGGCTGGGTGCTGTGCCGCAATGAAGGGACCGTCGACGAGGCAACGCGGCAGGTCGTTCGCGAGATTCAGGGCGTGCTTCGACACCTGTGAGGCTAGGGTGAGTATGGCCTATCTACTGCCTCTGCAGGCATCAGGCGCCTTGGCGGTCGATATCACGGCGCAGGACTACCGACGTGGTAATGTCATCCACTGATTCGTGACGTGCCACGTTGTCGCGTACCTGGTTGAGGTCGTCGATCGTTCGGGTCTCCACTTCAACCACCAGGTCGAGCTGACCGCTCACCGACGAAACCCGCCGTACGCGCGCGTCCGTTGCCAACTGGTCGAGCAGCTTCATGGCAGGCGTGCGATGCAACGTCACCAGCAAGATCGCGCGTATCACGTTGGCGTCTATTTCGCCGATGTCAGCGCGATAACCGCGAATGACCCCGCTGCGTTCAAGGTTGGCGACACGCTCGGTGGTGGCACTTCGGGAAAGGCCTATGCGGCCGGCTAACGCCTTGAGCGCAATGCGCGCGTCCTTCGAAAGTACCTCAAGAATCTCACGATCTTTAGCGTCCAGGTCACGCATTGCAGCCCCTTGATAAGCTTGCCGTCATTATGCCGGTCGGAACCGGCATAATGCCTGTTGCGCCCGACCGTATGCAGGGTGTCCGTTTCGGCGGCGCATGACAAGCTATTGAAAAACAATCAGCGCGCTCGGAACCTGATGATATGACAGACCTTTCCCACCCGGCACCTCGGTTTTTGGCTAGCGATGCAGAGAGCCTTGCAAAAGATTTCTTCGATGTCACCGGCACTGCAACGCCCCTGGATGGGGAGCGTGATCGCAATTACCGCCTGGAGACTGGCGTAGATGCAGGCTGGATACTGAAAATCGTCAATGCCAGCGAGCCCAGGGTAGAAAGCGAGTTTCAAACCGCGCTACTCGATCACCTGGCTGTGCATGGCGCGCATTTGGGCGTACCACACCTGCGGGCCAGCGTGACGGGCGACTACCTGCCGTCTGTGGCCAGCAGCACCGGTGAAAAGCACGCTTTGCGCCTGGTTAGCTGGCTGGCCGGCACGCCACTTGCCAAGGCCAGACGCTCCCTGGCGTTGATGAGAAACTTCGGCCAGGCACTCGGTGAACTTGACCGTGCCCTGCAGGGCTTCATGCACCCGGGCGCAGTCCGCGACCTGGACTGGGACTTACGCCATGCTGCGCGCTCACGTTCGCGGCTGCACTGCATAAAGGACCCTGATCGCCGGGCTGTTGCCGAACGCTTCATCGCCCGGTTCGAACAGACTGTACAGCCTAAGCTGGCTTCCCTTCGGGCCCAGGTGATCCACAACGATGCCAACGACTGGAACATCCTGGTCGATGCCGAAACGGCCGGTAACGTGACTGGCTTCATCGATTTTGGCGATGCCGTGCACACCGTTCTGATTGCCGAGGTCGCGATCGCCAGCGCGTACGCCATTCTCGACATGGACGATCCGATTGGCGCTGCTGCTGCGCTGGTGGCCGGCTTCCATGAGAAGTACCCGTTGCAAGCGCAAGAGCTTGATGTGCTGTTCAACCTGATAGCCATGCGCTTGGTTATCAGCGTGACGTTCTCCGCTTCCCGGCAGGATCAGACAGACGACAACCCCTACCTGGCGATCAGTGAAGCGCCTGCCTGGCGTCTACTGGAACAGCTCGATTCGATCAACCCACGGTTGGCCACCGGCATTTTGCGCAAGGCCTGTGGTTTCGATGCCATCGAAGGTGCGGGGGAAGTCCGCCGCTGGATTGCCGACAACCACAAGTCGTTTGCCGACCTGGTGCGCCCGTCAGCCGCCATTCTCGACAAGGTTATCGCGCCGTTTGGCGATGCCAGACATGAGATGACCATTGCCTCGGCCCAGCAGCGCCCGGCAGATGCGACGCGGTGGTGGAATGAATTCTCTGCCACGCACAAGGCCCCGCTGGGCATCGGGCCATGGGGCGAGGTACGTGCCGTCTATACCGACAGCGCCTTTGAGTCTCGCTTTATCAAGGGGCAGCACCGGACCCTGCATGTGGGGGTAGATTTGCTGATGCCAGCGGGTACGCCGTTGTACGCACCGATTGCCGGCACCGTCAGAAGCGTCGAGGTTGAGCCAGGCCCGCTGGGTTATGGCGGCCTGGTGATGCTCGAGCATACCCCGCCCGGTTGCCCGCCATTTCTGACGCTGTGGGGGCACATGGCCCACGAGGCGCTCAGCCGTTTGAAGGCCGGTGACAAGCTTGAAGCCGGCGACCTGGTCGGTTACATGGGCGGCGATCACGAGAACGGCGGCTGGATTCCCCACCTGCATCTGCAGGTGGTCACCGATACCCAGTTGCGCACGTGCGAGGTCATTGGCGTGGGTGAGCCAGCGTACCGCGAAGCGTGGGCCGACCTGTTCCCCGATGCCTCGGCCCTGGCCGGTATCCCGCCAGAGACCTACAGCCAGCAGGGCATGCCCAAGGCCCAGATCATTGCCAGGCGCAAGGAACTGCTGCTACCCAACCTGTCCATTTCGTACACCGATCCGATCAAGTTCGTGCGCGGTGATGGCGTATGGCTGATCGACAACTTCGGGCGGGCTTACCTGGACTGTTTCAACAACGTGTGCCACTTGGGCCATAGTCATCCCGACGTGGTCGAAGCCTTGACCCGCCAGGCTGCGCTGCTCAACACCAATACCCGCTACCTGCACGACAACATTGTCGAGTACGCCGAGCGCCTGACCGGCACTTTGCCCGAGGGCCTTTGCGTAGCATCCTTTGGCTGCTCGGGGAGTGAGGCCAACAGCCTGATGCTGCGTATGGCGCGCAACTTCACAGGCAGTGATCAGGCGATCGTGCTGGACTGGGCCTACCACGGCACTACTCAGGAACTGATCAATCTGAGCCCTTACAAGTACAAGCGCAAGGCGGGCAAGGGCAGGGCGGCGCATGTTTACGAGGCCGTGGTCCCGGACAGCTACTACGCCCCCGAGCAATGGCCCGTGGAAGCGCACGGCAAGCGCTTTGCCGAGTCGGTGGCAGAGCAGTTGGATGCCATGCGCAAGGCAGGCAAGCGCCCGGGGTTTTTCATTGCCGAGTCGATCCCGAGCGTGGCGGGGCAGGTGTTTTTGCCCGAACACTACCTCGAGGAGGTGTACGCCATGGTGCGAGCCGAAGGTGGGCTGTGCCTGGCCGATGAGGTTCAGGTCGGGTTTGGCCGGGTCGGCAGCCACTGGTGGGCATTCGAGACCCAGGGCGTGGTCCCGGATGCCGTCAGCATGGGCAAACCCATTGGTAACGGCCACCCGATGTCGGCGGTAGTGACCACGCGCGAGGTTGCCGATGCTTTCAACAACGGCATGGAGTATTTCAATACCTTCGCCGGTAACCCGGTGTCCTGCGCGGTAGGCCTGGCGGTACTCAATGCAATCGAGCGCGACCAGTTGAAAGAAAACGCCTTGAGTGTCGGCCATTACCTGCTCGAGGGCTTGCGCGAGCTTCAGCAGCAATTCGATGTGATTGGCGATGTGCGCGGGTTGGGCCTGTTCCTCGGCATCGTCCTGGTCACTGACTGCAAGTCAAAGGCGCCAGCCACGGCCCTTGCCAGAAAAGTGGCTGATGGTGCCCGGGAGCGCGGCGTGTTGATCGGCACCGAAGGCCCGCATGACAACGTGCTGAAAATGCGGCCTTCGATGATTTTCAGCCGGTCCAATGCGGACTTCCTTCTCGAGGTGCTGAAAGACAGCTTCATCGCGGCGCTGAAATAGCGTTTCAGCGCGGGCAGGGCGTGCGCATGTGCACGCCCTGCGGCGCACCTATCTGACGAACCGGGCAGGTGCCAGCATCAAGCACCTCTGATGCTCAGGCCTTCGCGAGCCTGGCCATGCAGGCCGGAGGCCTCTGGCAATGCCGTGACCTTGATCGCGCGCACCGGCACGGCGAACTTGGCGCCGATTTGCGAGAACCGCTCCAGCAGCCTGAAGTTGATCGCCTGCTGAATGTCCATGTAAAGGTTGTAGCCTGGGTCCTGGACGATGTAGACACACTCGAACTCCAGTGCCTCTTTGCCGAAGCCGCGCAGGTGAGCGCGATCGAAACGCGCCTGTTCCTGGGCCTTGATGGCGTCTTCGACGATGGCTGGCGCTTTCTTAACGGCCTCGGTGGGCGTGTCGTAGGAGAGCCCGAACTCGAACACAATGCGACGTTCTTGCAGGCGCTTGTAATTCTGGATGGTGCTGCTGATCATGCTGGCATTGGCCATGACGATCTGTTCGCCGCCGAGGCTGCGGATGCGTGTGGTTTTGAGGCCGACGTGCTCAACGGTGCCCGCCAGGGGCCCGATGACGATGAAGTCACCGATCTCGAACGGCTTGTCCACGGCGATCGACAACGAAGCGAACAGGTCGCCAAGGATATTCTGCACAGCCAGCGCCACCGCGATGCCGCCCACGCCAAGGCTGGCGACGAAAGCGGTGATGTTCACCCCCAGGTTCGACAGCATCGCCAGCACTACGACTGACCACAGCAGGACCCGCGCGCCCCAGGCCGAAAGGGTTGCCAGTGCACTGCCCTGGTTCAGGCCGTCGGTACGGTGGCGGGCGAAGTAACGGCTCAGGCCCATGCCTATGGCGCGGTTGGCCCACAGGCCAATCTGCAAGGCAGCGACCACGAACCACAGGCTGCTGACCCTGCTCAGCCAGCGCTCGGGCAGGTCGAGCATGCTCAGGCCTACCAGTAATGAGGCTAGCAACAACAGAACGTTACTGGTGCCGGAAAGCACCTTGGCCATTATCTGGCTCAATGGGCCCTCGTGTTCGGACCAGCGCCGTACCCGGCGCGTCAGGAAACTGATGGTGGCACGGGCGACCAGGAAGATCACGATGGCGACTGTCAGCGCCACCAGCAGATTGAGAATGGAGATGCCGAAAACGGTGGTTTCGGTGAAAAACGCGATGATGCGGTCGTTCATGAGTACCTCGCCTCTGGGTTGATTTGCCAAGGTGCTTTCTTGGGACGTCAAAGAGGCGCAACAGGTCGATCGGATTTCACCACGCTGGGCTGACTGAGTCAGTCCCGGTAGACTTTCTTCAATAACCGCAACAGTTTGTTCAGCATTGGCACGACTTGCGGGGTTCGATTGCCAACGCACGCTTGCCGCAACGGCTGCAGGCCCATGCCAACCTGCACCTGTTCGACGATGCCGTGCGCACGCTGCGCCCAGCCCCGGGTGACGCCGTGGCCCAGGACCCTGCATAGCCATTCTTTGGATGGACTAGTGCTGCTTGCGCAATGCCTCCTGCTCCGGTTCGGCGACCGTGACCCGGTTACGGCCCGATACCTTGGAAAGGTACATGGCGCTGTCTGCACTGCTGAGCAAGGCGCCGAGCTCAGTGGCAGGGGCCTTGGCGAACGCTAAACCTATGCTTGCGGTGACCGGGTGTTGCTCATTCACACACAGTTTGGCTATCCGGGCCCGCAGGCGCTCGGCAACCTCAATCGCCGTGTCTGGCGGCGTATTGGGCAGCAGGATGGCGAACTCCTCGCCGCCCAGCCTGCCGGCAATGTCGTTGTCACGCAGGCTGGTACTGATCGCTGCACCGATGCGCTGCAGCACTTGGTCGCCTGCGGCATGCCCGAACGTGTCGTTGATCTGTTTGAAATGGTCGACGTCCAGCATCAACACGGCCATGAATGTACCCGTATCCCGGCACCGGACGTGCTGCGCCGAAGCGTTGTCGAAAAAAGCACGTCGGTTGTTCAGGCCGGTCAGTTCGTCCGTGCACGAGGCCACCATGGCCAGCCGATGCGCGCGTTGCATTTCGTGTTTCAGGCGCCAGGCCGTCGTCAATGCCGAGGACAGGCTTTGCGTCGCGCTGACCACGAACCAGGCGAACACCAGCACCGCCAAGGCTATCCCTTGTTGCAGCGTGGAAGGTTGCAGCAGTAGCCAGCCCGTAGAAGGCAGCAAGACCAGGCCCATCGACACCAGGGTCATGTTGCGGTAGGAGGAGTAGCATGACACCGCGCTGACAGACATGCCGACGGCAAACAGCATGATCAGCGTCTGCCCCAGCGCGTCGTCTGCGGGCATTACGGCAAAGGCGCCCCAACCCCAGATAGCCGCCGACAGCATCAGCGTGACCCAGTAACGCCATTCCCAGCGTTCGGCCGTGCGCTGGTTGGCGGGTGCTCGCAGATAGGCGAAGAACATGGCGCTACGCACGCCGGTCGACAGGCCCAATACCGTCATCCAGACCATGACCCTTTGCTGGTCGAAACGCTCCCAGCCTAACCAGCACAGCATTACGGCGGCCAGGAAGCTGCCAAGCACAGCGGGCGCTGACTGAACAAACAGCTGTTCGAGCCGATCCCTCCGTACGGAGTGCGCTATTTCATCGCGGGGATCAAGGTTTGTCATGGCTGGTGCCGCCACTCGTGACCGGTAGCGGATACCGGCACTTTGACGGCGCCCTGGAAAAGCCTCCTGGCGTTCACATGTGATGCCCTTCGCCATGTTTGATTGCTGGATTCAGAAAGCGTTGCGGTAGGTGGTGGCGGTGCAGAACTGGTTATCACCACGGCTACGGCACCTGCGACGTTTTCCGCATTTCATGTCGTTGCGCGGATCCCTTTCTTGACCGAAGGCTAGGTTCCCCCTCGCAAGCTCCGTGTCACGAACATAGCCTGTTTTCCGCCACTTCGAAAGCCAATTGATCGCGAGGGCCAACAAGCGGTCGAGCAAGCCAAGGCAGCTGAGGGCGTTGCCAGACCCACGGGCGCCAATAGGCGACGCGGCCATCGACCCAACCGGCTGGCGTGAACGTGACACCGGTTTCCCAGCCTACGTTGATCGATGGAGAAAGGTCTTCGTTGCGCGGTGGCACTTTGTAGGCGGCTGCGCCCGTACCCACCTGGAACGCTCTATCCCAGTTGGCATTAAAGCTGGTGACCTTCCAGGGTGAATAGACAACGCTGAGCTTGGGCTGTTTGATCAGGCCGTAGTCGTTGATGTCGTAATCCTGGCCGGTCATCTCGTTGGTGAAGTCACCGCCGATCCTGTCCACACGGTACGCCGGGACAATCTTCAGCGATTCATCAGTAGCGCCACTGCACAGCGACTTCCAGGCTGCGCGGTTCACCCAGGTAGTACTGGGTGTTGGTCTGGTGGATGAAGCGGGCATACACCTCGTCGGTGAGGTTGCGCAGCCGCGCGCTGACTTGCACGTGCTTGTCCAGGTCGTGGGTCATGGACAGTCCGTAGACGGTGTACGACGGTACCCATGCGGTATTGGCGGTGTTGGCGTACACCGATGAGACATAGCGGGCATCGGCCCCGACCTGCCAGCCGGGCGCCAGGTCGTAGGTCAACCAGAGGTTGGCCACGCGGTCGGGGATGTTGACCGGGTTTTTGCCCTTGCGCGAGTACACTACGCCGCCGATGGTCTCGTTGAATTCATCGTATTCGGCATTTACCCAACTGAAGTTGCCAGCCGCCAGCAGCTTGGGCGTGACCTTGAACGAGGCTGCCAGCTCGATGCCGGTGGAGGTCTGCTGGCCCGCCTGCTCGGTGGTGTTGGGCACGGTCGAGGAGGGCACGGAGATATCCTTGCGCACGATGCGATACGCCGCTGCCGTGGCCGAGCCGCGGCCGTCGAGGAAGTCAAACTTGCTGCCTATTTCGACCTGACGGCCGGTGCTCAGGTCGAAGTCGCCGACCTGGCTGATCGAGGCGCTGGTCAGGGTTCCGCCTGGTGGTTCGGCCGAGGTGCTGTATTGGGTGTACAGGCTAACGTTGGAGGTCAGGTCATAGACCAGGCCCAGGCGCCCGGTGATGGCGTCCCAGCGTCGGTCGAGCTTGGCTCGCGCCACATGGTCGACCACGTCGAAGTCGATATGGTCGTAGCGCAGCGCGGTGATCAATGACAGTTGATCGGTCAGGCGGGTACGGTTCTCGACGAAGGCCGAGGTGGTGTCGGTGGTGGTGGTTCTGCCCTTGGTCATGGGCGCGTCCATGCCGGGGATATCGAGGAAGTGCCCGGGTTCGAAGCCGTTCGGGTCAACCGTGTCGAACGCCCCCTTGGATAGTGGGTAGTTGGTTTGCTGGTTGGTGCTGTAGTCCATGCCGAACGCCCAGTCGCTGGCCAGGCCGAACAACTGGCCCTGGTGGGTCAGCTCGAGCTTGTTGCCGTTGACCTCCTGGTCGTGCCGCTGGCGATAGCCGCCCGAGCGAGCGGTGGCGCTGTTATCGGCGTTGTAGCGATACACCTCAAGATTGCGGTAATCGCGCTGGCCGTTGTAGTGGTAGAAGGTATTACGCAGTTGGGTGTTGTCGTCGAAGCGGTAGTCGGTGATCGAGCGCAGCCACCGGGTGCGCTGTTCGTAGCGACCGTCTTCGACGTTGTAGTTGTTGAAACGGTTGTGCTTGTCGATGTGCAGAGTGCCGACCAGAGGCTGCAATACCGGTGAGCCCCAGTAGGGGCTGTCCTCTTGCTCTTCCAGGTACTCGATGGCCAGCGTGTGCGAGAGCTGGTCGTTGATGTCGCTAAGCAGCGAGAAGGCCAGGTTGCCGGCCCCATTCTCCTGGCGATCGATATAGCCGTTGGTGCTGGTGCGGCTGTAGTCGAGGCGGGCATAGTGGCGTGGGCCGTCGCCCGTGTTCAGCGCCTTGTTGAAGGCGACCGACGTTTCCATGGTGTCGTAGCGTGCATAACTGACGCGCCCTTCGAAGGTGTCTTCGTCACGGCTTGCCAGCCGGGTGATGAAATTGAGGCTGCCACCGACAGCGCCGCTGCCGTTGAGGAAGGAGGATGGCCCGCCGAGCAATTCGACGCGGTCGTAGATCCAGGCGCCCACCGGGCGCGCCGCGCCGCCATACTGCAAATTGATGCCATTGAACAACTGGCTGATCTGGGCACCGTTGAACCCTCGGTACGACACATATCCCCCCCAGCCGGGCGGAGCCGAGGCGTTAACCCCGGGCAGTGCATTGGCGGCGTCCTGGAAGTTACGTGCGCCAATGCGCTCCATGGTCTTGCGGTCGGCAACGCTGACGGAAGCGGGGTTCTCCCTGGCGCTCAGGTTCAGCCGCGAGCCGCTTTCGATGGGGCGATCAAGGTCAAGGCGGGTTGCCTCCGTGGGTTGATTGGCTGCGGCCGTGACATTGCTGGCCGGCAGGGTCAGGGTGTCATCCTGCGCCCAGGCACAGGTTGCGCTGCCAACGAGCAGCGCCAAAGTGGTCATGCGGAACATGCAAGGCTTCCTGGCTGAAATCGGTGAGCACACGCCCGCTGCCGATCAGGCGGCACGGGGACATGGCGATGTCAGAACGCGAGAAGCGAAGCGGGAGAGGCGCGGGGATTGACCAGTGGCCAGCGCTGCTTGGGCAGGCGTGGCGGAGGTTGGTTGGGTAAGGGGCTGCCCTGCTCGCCGGTGAGCAGGGTCAGCAGGCCGAAAAAGACGGCCAGCAGTGTGGCGCTGAACAGGCTGGCGATCACGCAGTCACCGCCGGCAGGCAGGCTCGGATCGCTGAAGTCTTGCTCACCTTGGACCATGCCGCTGCTGTCGGCCGTGCACCAGGCGGCATCATCCATGCCAGCCAGGCGCAACCCGGCCATTTGCCCATGGCCCATGGCGCACAGCAACGAGCCGAACAGAATGCTGAAATACAGCACCCAGGCGACCTGTGATCGTGTGTGGTGGGCCAGCTTCATTGCAGGACTCGGCGTGACAACTGAATGATCAGGTTTAGAGGTTGGCGAGGGATTCTACATCTTCTGGTGCATCTGAACAGGGGGGATTTTTCAAGCACGAATATTCAATCGGGTAGTGCCGGGGGAGGGCCATCGCAGCAATGTCGGCTTCATGTACAGGCGCACCGAGACTCAGTGCTCACCGATGAGTTCGGCAGCAAGAGCGCGGAGTTCGTAAAGCACAAGTCCCCTGCTCGCGTGTACAAACAATCGCGCGGCATGCCGGCTGCAGCCGGGTTGAAATGCGCAGGGGTAACGAGAGATGGGTGACACCCTCGGAGATGTAGGCCGCCACTCCTGTTGTTGCCAGTATGGGCGTGGTGAGATCCGGCCCCGAGTCAGTTCAAGCATGATGGCTGAGGCAGTCAACGCAGAGCGCGAGTGATCTATGGGAAGCTGCAGTTATTCATAAGCTGTTCCTTCAAAACCTCCACCGCTTTAGGCCTTCTGGGGTTGGACTTGTAAAGCAGGACTACCTGGCGCATGTAGCGGTCAGCGTCCGACACTGGCGTTGCCTGTACGTCGTCAGTTTTCAATCCCGCCCATAGCGGGACGACGGAGGCCCCCATACCTTTTGCGACCATGATGTAGATTGCATCTAGCGCATCCAGATTGCAGAGGACATCGGGTTGCAGGTTATTGTCATTCAAGTATTGCTGTGCAATCTGCCCACCCCAGGCGTTTGAGTCATATCGAATCAGGTTTCGACCAAGAATCGTCGATCGGATGTCGCGCTTGTCAATCGGGTCTTTGGTCAAAAGCATCAGGGGTTCTTCTCGAAGCACCTGTACACGAATGGTTTTGGGGACGGTGAAGGGCGGACATACCATGATTCCCGCATCGAGCTCTCCGCAGGCTACTTGTTCGTAAAGACTGCGCGAGTCCCCTGGCGTGATGCGTAGCCTCAGTTGCGGGGCAATACTTGATAGCTGATTCATGGCCTCCGGCAATAGGCCTGTCAACGCTGTAGAAATTGCGCCGATCTTGAGGTACCCGGACAGGCTACTGGTGTCCAGATCCTCTTTCAGCTCTGCTGCCCCCTGGATCAGATCTCGAATTTTCGGCAACAACGACAGGCATTTCTCGGTAGGTTCGACAGCGTGTGCGCTTCGGTTCAGGAGTTCGCACGCCAACGATTTCTCGAGTGCTTGTATACGCTGGCTGACTGCAGGTGCTGTCAGGTTTTCCCGTCGAGCCGCCGCTGCAATCGAGCCAGTCTCTATCACCGCCATCAGGCTTTCGAGAAATCGAGTGTCCAAAACATTTCCTTTCGCTGAGAGATGGAAAAATGCGCTTTAGCACTTGCGCGAGGCTACGCTAACCTCCCCGAAAGTTCTATCAGAAACCAAAGAGGGTAGTTATGAAATCGTTATTTCATGTTTCATACCATGTTACAGATCTCGAAGCATCTCGTAACTTCTACGGTAACATTCTCGGCTGCAAAGAAGGCCGCACAAGTGAAACTTATGTGGATTACGATTTCTTCGGTCACCAGATTTCGCTTCACAAAGGTGTTCCTTTTCCAACGACCCGCACCGGCAAAGTCGGCGACCATGAAGTGTTGATGCCGCATATCGGCTTGGTGCTGCATCTGGATGACTGGTTCGCGATGGCAGACCGCCTGGCGCTTCATGGTGTGCAGTTCGACATACCGCCGGTTGTACGATTCCCTGGCCAACCGGGGGAGCAGCGAACGATGTTTTTCCTGGACCCCAGTGGCAACCCGATCGAAATCAAAGGGTTCAAGGACTTCGAAGGTGTATTTGCCACCTGATTGGCATGAACGTTTGGGACGCGCCTCCCGCTTTGTCTGCGTGAGATAAGAGGCGTGTATCGGTGAGTGGCCACTCAATAAAAATAACAGGCTCCAACGATGTGTTTGGCATTTTTGCCGGCCAATGTACAGTCCAAATTATAATAACTGGAGGACGTATGGCAAAGACTAGTCTGGTGACTAGAATTATTGCAGGTCTTGTGCTCGGGGTTGTAGTGGGGGCACTTCTCAATTTCTTTCCCGAGTATAAAGCCTGGATAATCAGCAGCCTTTTACAACCCGTCGGCGACATTTTCATCAAGATGATGAAGATGATTGTCGTACCCCTCGTATTCGCGTGCATGGTCGGCGCGATCGCAGGCAATGGTGATAGCAAGGCGATAGGGCGGGTCGGGGTGAAAGCCTTGTTCTACTTCTTTGTCGTGACCAGCATCGCAATTGTGTGTGGCCTGCTGGTTGGCAATCTTGCGCAGCCAGGCGTAGGTGCCAACTTGACGACCCTGGCAAACACCCAAACGCTCTCGCTTCCGTCTACCTCGGAGAACACAGGGTTTGGTCAAGTCATCCTCAACATCATCCCGGACAATATCGTCGGTGCAATGGCGCAAGGAAAGCTGCTGCCTGTCCTGTTCTTCTCGGTCATGTTCGGCTTTGGGCTAAGTGCTCTGGACAAAGAGAAGAAAATGCCGTTGATCGCGGTAGTCAATGCCATTTCCGCGACGATGTTCAAGGTGACGCATATCGTGATGCACTACTCGCCCATCGGGATCTTTGGCCTGATCGGCGTGACGGTAGCCAACTTCGGGCTTTCCGCGTTGCTGCCTCTGGCAAAACTGATTGCCGTCACCTACGTCGCGGTCATTCTGTTCGGCGTGGTCGTGCTGGGCGGCATCGCGAAGGTTGCAGGGATCAACATCTTCGACCTGATCAAGGCGATCAAGGATGAGTTGATCCTGGCGTTCAGTACCGCCGCCTCGGCGACTGTCATGCCCCAACTGATTGAGAAGGTCGAGGCCTACGGTGCGCCGCGTTCGATTGCGACGTTGGTTATCCCTACGGGATATTCCTTCAATCTGGATGGCGCATCGCTGTTCGTGGGCATCGGCACGCTGTTCATCGCGCAGCTCTATGAAATTCCCCTGAGCTTGGCTGACCAGGCGATGCTGATCATCATCATGGTGCTGACCTCCAAGGGCGCAGCCGGCGTCCCGGGTGCCATGTTCGTCATCTTGACCGCTACGCTGACCAGTGCAGGTCTGCCGGTGGAAGGTATTGCGTTCATCGCCGGAGTCTATCGCTTGATGGACATGCCGATCACGGCGCTGAATGTCTTGGGCAACGCACTGGCGCCTCTGGTTGTGGCGAAGTGGGAGAACCAATACCGGATGCCTGCTGCTCCGGTTGTAGTTCCCGAGGAGCGCCCGCAAGTGTTGACCTGTTCACTTGGCGCTGGGGGCTCGGCAAAAACGACCTAGTGTGTCATCGACATGATCGCCCTGCATGTAATGCAAGTGCCCATCATGCAGGTAATCGACTTGCAGGCACTCATTGCGAACGTCTCTAACTGCCATACCTCGGCCGTCACGGCCGAGGTAGGTCACTTATGTTACTCGTGGTGCGGCTCACCCAGGAATGTCAGTGAACTGAACAGACTCTGCTGGGCCACGGGGCTGCCGTCTGCCATTGGCAGGGTAGCCTGTGCCGCGATGATGTTGAGTCCTTCATTGCGTACGGTGATCCGTGCCCGGCCTTGCTTGTCGGTGGTGGCGCTGACCTGGTGAGGGGCGCTCCGATAATCGCCCAGCAGCGGGATATCAGCAGCCGGTTTGCCATCGAGCAGTACCTGCACTTCCAGCGTCTTGCCTGGCCCGACTTGCAGAGGGTCGCTCAGGGGAACGATCGCCAAACGCAGCATGTCCAGTTTCGGCAGGCGAGCACCGCTCTGGTAGATCGCCAGGCTGTATTTCAAGCTGTGGGTGGAGGCGATCGCATCCTTGACGTGGGTGCGATCCTGACTGACCCATTGCTTGTCCGGGCGCTGCGACCAAGGCCCGTTGTCCAGCAGCACGGCAAGTGCTGCAGGCGGGGTAAGTGGTCGCAGCACGGCATGATCCGCCAGCCGCTCGACCGTGACCGGGACCATGTTCCCGGTCGCGTCGAACGCCCAGGCGCGCTTGATCTTTTCCGCCTTGTAGGCGTTATCCTCGGCGCCGTGGCCGTACACGGCCTCGATATTGCCACGTCGCTCCTCGGTCCACAGGCCGTGGGCGCCTGCGTGGACGCTGACCATCAGGGTCAACAGGGACGCGACTTTCAACGATGGATGCATGATGGTTCCTCGGTTCAAAGGCTAAGGGTCAGGCTGACACTGAAGTTGCGTGGCTCCCCGGGCAGCACCCAAGCGCTGTTGTACGAGCGTTCGTAGTACTTGCGGTCGAACAGATTGTTGAGATTAAGGCCGACGGTGACCTGTTCGCTGGCCTTGTAGTGCGCCAGCAGGTCGACCGTGCTGTAGGCGTCCAGGGTGAAGTCGCTGCCGGCCTGGCCGGAGCGTTCGCCGACGTAGTTCACCGCTGCGCCCACATCCGAGCCGCGCAGGGCACCGTCCTGGAATTCGTACACGCCCATCAGGCTGCCGCTGTTACGGGCGATGCCGAGCAAGTCGCTGCCTTTGGGCAGGGCTGCGTCGCCTTTGGTGACCTCGGCGTCGATGTAGGCGTAGGCGCCGATCACTCGCAACGCGTCGGTCAGCTGGCCGCTGAACTGCAGGTCCAGGCCTTGGCTGCGCGCTTCACCCGCCGCCACGCTCTCGCCAAGGGCGTCGGTGGTGATGACGTTCTCCTTGTCGATATGGAACAGGGCGATGGTCGCGCCCAGGCGGCTGTCGAGGAGGTCGAGCTTGACCCCGGTCTCGTAACCCAAGCCCTTTTCAGGCTTGTACACCTGGCCCTGGGTGCCGATGGTGTTGGGTTTGAACGAAGTGGATGCGTTGGCGAACACGCCGACTTGCGGGGTCAGTTGGTACAACACCCCGATGCGCGGTGTGGCAACGTCCTTTTCCTGGCTGTTGCTAAGACCCGTGGTGCGGTTCTGCGAGGTCTGCTCGAAGCGCTCCAGGCGTACGCCAAGCAACCCCCGCAAGCGCTCGGTGAAGGCGATCTGGTCTTGCAGGTTGATCGCGTAGCTTTCAGTATGCTCGAAGAAGTCGTTGGCACGGGTGATGGCTGGCTTCGGCTTGCCGTATACCGGGTTGTAGATATCCAGCCCATACGCTGCGGAGGTGGCGCTTTGCGGGTACTTCTGACTGTTGCGGTAGTTTTCGTACTCCAGCCCGACCAGGGTCTGATGCTGCCAGCCACCCAGCTCGAACTGCCCGTGCAGCTCGGCCTGGGTGATGCTGTCGTTCCATTCGAAGTCGCGTTCGCGATAAAAGCGCGTGATGGTGGTGCCCACCAGGGCCTGGGGCTCGGAGCTGTTGCCCTTGAGCGTGCCCTGGGTGTAGTGGTTGGCCAGGCGCAGCTTCCAGTTGTCGTTGAGTACGTGTTCCAGCGCCACGTCGAGGGTCTGGTTGTCGTTGCGGATCTCGCCGTCATTCGGCTCGCCAAGGAAAGTCGAGCGCTTGACCGACCCCATTTCGCCGTTGACCGCCGGAATGCCGCGATCGAACACCGACTCGGTGCGGGAGAACTCGGTGTCGATCATCAGCCGGGTGTCGGGTGACAGTTGCCAGCTCAGGGAAGGGCTGACGATACGGCGCTCGCTCCCAACATGATCGCGGAAGCTGTCGTTGTCTTCGACGGCGAGGTTGATCCGGCCCAGCAAATTCCCTTCGCTGTCCAGTGGCGAGTTGGCGTCCAGGGCGGTGCGGTAGCGGTCCCAGCTGCCTGCGCTGAGGGTGAGGGTACTGAAGGCTTCGGCCTGGGGGCGCTTGGTGACGATGTTGACCAGTCCGCCAGGGTCGCCACGGCCGTACAGGCTGGCCGCCGGGCCTTTGAGCACTTCGATGCGCTCGATGTTGGACGTGTCCGGCGAGCTGTAGCTGCCGCGGTTGATGGCGAAACCGTTCTTGTACAGCTCGCCCGTGGTGAAGCCGCGCACACTGTAGTTGAGGAAAGTCAGGCCGCCGAAGTTGTTCTGCCGCGAAACGCCACCGGCAAAGTCCAGGGCGCGGTCGATGCGGGTGGTGTTGAGGTCCTTGATCACCTGCGCGGGCACGACTTCGATAGTCTGCGGCGTGTCGCGAATGTCGGTATCGGTGCGGGTGGCCGTGGCAGAGCGGTTGGCACGATAGCCTTGCACCGGCCCGTCGGCGTGCTCTTCGAGATAGGCGTCGGTGATGGAGGTTTCGTTCAGCAGCAAGGGTTGTGCCGCTGAAATCGGCTGGCCGAACAAGCCCAGCGTCAGGCCGGCCAGAAGGGGGGCACGAGGGTTCACGTAAAGTCTCCGTTTTTCACGCTATAACGTTGCAGTGTTGGGTGCGTCTTGGCGCCAGGCCTGACAAATGATTCCTGGTGAGGAAATTTTCATGTGTTGGTTCGCGCATGTTATTGGATGTAATAACGTAACGCTAGTTAATAGTGATGCGCAGAGGCCTGCGGGGCGGACCAGGCCGAGGCGTCGTGCGGGTGCAGGCTTTCCAGATGGCGAACGTGCACTTGGCTATCGCGGTAACCCTGCAGGCTTACCTGAATACGCCGCGCAGCGTCCTCGACGAACATCAGGTTTTGCCCGTTGAGTGCCGCGAAAGCTTGTTCGTCAGCCCGTTTCACGGCGGTCTGAACCGGCGTGCGCAAGGCGCCTTCGACTTGGTCGATCAGGGCCAGCAAACCGAGATCAGGGGCGTCGGCAGGTACCGCGACACGCACCCGAGCTTCGCTGCGTTGGCTGTGCGGCGTTGCCAGCGACGCGTTGCTGCGCAGCCACTGCGCAACGGCGCTGGCTTCGAGCAGTGGCTGGTCCTGGAAGGTTTGCAGAAAGCCGTCCTCAATCAATTGCCGGGAGAGAGCGGCAGAGCAGGGGCAGGTCGAGGAGTAGCCGATCCTGACTTCGATACTCAGGTTCAGTGCCCCGCCGACCTTCGTGGCGAGCACGTGAACCGGGTACGACTTCCAGCCAGAGAGGCCCTCGGTCACCAGTGCAGGGCGGCGAACCAGCAAGTCGAAATCCAGGCGCACCCTGGCATTGCGGCTTTCGCAATCCTGATGGCTGTCGATCATCTCCTGCAACAGCGCAAAGAGGCTTGCCGGCGACACCGCCGCAGCCTGTCCCCAGGCGTCCAGCAGGCGATACAGCCTGGACATGTGAATGCCTTTGACGTGTGGTGCCGGCAGGTCGACCTGGACATCCGCCCGGGCGTGCAGTTCACGCTGGTAGGTCGGTTCTTCGATCCTTACCGGCAGGTCGATACCCTGCATGCCGACCCATTGCAACGGGCTTAGGCTGGGGGCCAGGTCGGTGACGGAAACGTCGGGTAATGCTGAGCTCATCATGTATATCCATTGGTGGGAGCCTTGCACGTGGCAGCAAGGGGTATGAATCAGTTCCAGCCGGGGAAGGGGGTGGTCAGCTTCATACAGCCTTCCGTTCCCCGGGCCCTTTCCTCATCGGCCAGCAGCGCGCGACGGGCTCGGCCTGGGATCGGTTGCCGGCCATGGACGGTTCGCAGTCGAGCTAGAGATAACGATTAATGTAGTTAGTTATAACATAACATTAAAGTCGGATTGCAAATCATGTCTGTGCTCTTGAGCAGGTAGAGGCAGGAAGCCGCTTCGCGTGTGGCTGCTGGAGTGGGAGAAAACTGCTGGACAAGATCGACGCTGACCTGGAACGCGTTGCCCGGGGCGAGCTGAAACGTAGTCGCTCGGGCTATTCCCATGTGCAGGAATGTCAGAGGGGGCCGATGCTCACGGCAAGTCATGGGCATTCATAGGCATTTCCTCGCGTTTGAGCCAACGACAAAAGTGCACAAAAAAGGCCCTGTCCATCGCCTACGGGCCTTTGAAGCGCTTCCGCTATGAGTATCAAGGCTTTTCATACAGAGCCTGATAGTCCTTTCACTGCATTGCTTTGTCAGTGGGTCTTTCAGAAAATTGGAACCGAATAGTTCACGTAAATCCGGTTTTCGGTATTGCGATGGTTGGCCTCGTACACCGTTGTACTATGTCCTATGGCGTTGTAGTAAGAAACTCCCAGCCCCTTGAAAGGCCCGCTCTGCACCGCGTAGTGCAGAGCCAGGTCGCGTTCCCACTCGCGTGCGCCGCTGCCACCGGCCTGATTGATGTCGGTACCGCTCCAGTATGAAGCGTTGAACACTAGCCCTGGCAGACCGACCCCGGCGAAATTGTAAGCATATTGCGTAAAAGTGGTTTTTTCACCTGCGCGTGTAAAGCCGTAGAGCAAGCGCGAAGTTTGCAGGTAAAAGGTGAAGGCGCCGGCTTCCTTGTTGGGCAGCGAGGAAGGAATGATGGCGGCGAAACCACTGTCATCAGACACACTTTGGTAGCCGGCCATGATCGAGTGAGCACCTTTGGCATAGGTCAGCGAAGCTGACCAGGTGTCATTGTCGATGCGTCCACTGGCATCTTTGGTAAAGCCGGCCAAGCGATATCCCGGTTCGCCGTTTCTGCCGTCCGCCCGGCTCCTGAAATAGCGCAAGTCGGCGAGCAGCGACTGGCCGTCACTGAATGCATGCTTGGCGGTCAGGCCGAGGAAGTCCTGCCTGTAGTAGTCCTCCAATTGGCCAAAATAGTACTGCGCTTTGATGCTCTCAGTCGGCGTGTAGTCGATACCCGCATAGTTGAAACCGCTGCTCTCTTTGGTCCCCCCCGCTGCGGCAAGGCCAGAGCGGTCTGATGAGTATCTACCGGTAGCCTTGGTCAATCGGCCGCCGGTGGCGACCACATTGGCAATATCCTTGGAAACCAAGGTCCAGCCTTGGTAGGTCTGCGGCAACACGCGAGTGTCGTCTGAGATCAATACCGGGATACTTGGGGCAATGGCATTGCCGCTGAACAGAATCGTTTGCGAGTATTTCAACTTGGCGTTCGCCGCGGCCCTGGCCCAGCTGTCGACCGCCCCGTCGCCGTCACTCGGAATCATGGTGCCGCGCTGATGGTGCCCAGCCCCGCCGTCAAGTTTCACCGCGAACATGCCCATTGCATCGACCCCTAAACCCAGAGCGCCCGGGGTGAACCCGGACTTGTAGGTCACGCGGAAGCCTTGCGCCCATTCCTGCGACTTGCTGGTAAGCCGGGTTGCTGTGGGCGAATATTCGTCGTAATGGTGAGTGAAGAAGACATTGCGCAACGACAGGTCCAGCGTTGAGTTTTCGACGAAACCTTCAGCCATTGCGAAGGGCGTGAGTAGGCACAGCAGCAACGGGAGTGCAGTTTTGAGTGTCATATAATGCTCTATTTATTGTTGTTCTGATATTAATGACGCGATTTGAATGGTCGGAGATGTGGTGCAATGGCGGCTTCTGAAGGTGGCTAACTTCAGCGCTGAAACAGAGGATAAGTTTCATCATCCGGCCAGCGGCTGCCGACTGGCTGACGTAGGCCGAAACGTTCTTCAAGTGACTTGACAATAGCGGGCTGATCTTCGACCCAATCATAAATTACCGTGCGCCTTGCGATCCGCCATTGTCCTTTGCGTTTCTCGAAGTGATCGGCATAACGACCGAGTATCAATACCTGCGTGGGCTCGCCGCCCTGGGAGGAGGAGCGCTGGAATGCAAGGAATTTCGATTCCACCGCAGCGCTCGCCGGGCCCAGTTCAATTAGGATGTTGGTGATCTGATGCACGCTGCACTCATAGCTTTTTAAGACGGTCAACGCCCAATCGATGAAGCCTACGGCAGGCCCGTCCCAAGGCCCGTGGCGGTCGTGGGCGTCTTCCCAGTAAGCTGAGCGCAGAGCCTGCTCATCAGCCAGGTCGATGCCACGGCAGTAGCGGTAAAGGCAGTCGCGAATGGCTTCACGGTCCAATAGCTGTTCGAGCGTCGACATAACTGGCGTTGCCCCTGAGTGATCGTGTATCGAGTAATTGGACTGTATTTTCAGCTCCACTGATCGTCAACGTACGACGGCGCGGGTTGCTGCGATTCACATGTGTGAAATGCAACTTGCCGACGTCATCAAATTCACATGCATGATGTTGTGCATTCACATCGGATTCGACATTGACAGTATTGCCGGCGGCCGCGATGGTTTGCCCACGTTCGGGTGATAACAACAATGCCCTGAAAGATGGAAGGCCGGACGCTGGAGGTGGTATGTACGCTTTAATGCAAGACCGACAACTATTGATATCCTCATTGATTGAGCATGCTGCACTTAATCATGGTCAGGTCGAAATCGTATCGCGCACGTGTGAGGGGCAAACGCTCTACAGTAACTACAAAACGCTGCGCGAACGCGCCCTGAAACTGGCCAAGGCATTGCAGGAGTTGGGGGTTGGGCAGGGGGACTGTGTCGGCTCACTGGCATGGAACACCCATCGACACATGGAGTTGTATTTTGCGGTGCCGGGTATGGGCGCGGTGCTCAACACGGTCAACCCGCGACTGCACGCGGAGCAAATCGAGTACATCATCAACCATGCCGAAGACAAAGTGCTGTTCTTTGACCTGACTTTCGCCGAGTTGATCCGAACGCTGCGCCCAGCGTTGAAGTTCACTGCCACCCTGGTGGTCATGACCGACCGTGCGCACAAGCCGAAGGGGCTCGACGATTGCCTCTGCTACGAAGACCTTATCGACGCGCACGACGACACCTATCAATGGCCGCAACTCGACGAGAAACTGGCCTCCTCTCTGTGCTACACCTCCGGCACCACCGGCAACCCCAAAGGAGTGTTGTACAGCCATCGATCGACGCTGCTCCACGCCTTCAACACCTGTGCGATGGACGGTCTGCAGTTGTCGAGCCGCGACCGGGTGTTGCTGACCGTACCCTTGTTCCACGTCAACGCCTGGGGGCTGCCCTACGCCTCGGCGATGTGCGGTGCCAAGGTCGTCCTGCCCGGGCCATGGCTCGATGGCCAGAACCTGCTCAGCCTGTTGCAGCAGCAACGCTGCACATTCTCAATCGGTGTGCCGACGGTATGGCTAGGCTTGCTGCAGTTCATCGATGAACATCCTGACGTACTGACCGGCGAGTTGGCGCTCGAGCGCGTGGTGCTCGGCGGCGCGGCAGCACCAAGGGCGCTGATCGAGCGTCTGCACCATGTACTAGGTGCCACCAGCATTCAGGCCTGGGGGATGAGCGAGACCAGCCCGATGGGCACCATCGGCAACCTCTTGCCCAAGCACCTGCAACTGCCGCTGGAACAGCAGATTGACGTGCGTGCCAAGGCCGGGCGTCCGGTTTACGGTGTTGAAGTGCAGGTGGTCGACGAGCAGGGGCAGGTGCTGCCGCGTGACGGCAGGAGCGCCGGCCATCTCAAGGTGCGTGGGCCCTGGGTCGCTGCGGGCTACTTCAAGGGCGAGGGCGGTCAGGTGGTGGATGAGGGTGGCTGGCTCGAAACAGGCGATGTGGCCAGCATCGACGCCGATGGCTATCTGCAGATCACTGACCGCAGCAAGGATGTAATCAAGTCCGGCGGTGAGTGGATCAGCTCCATCGACCTGGAGAACGCCGCCATTGCCCACCATGCGGTACAGGAAGCGGCTGTCATCGGACGGCCGCACTCGCGCTGGCAGGAGCGACCTTTGCTCATTGTGGTGGCCAGGCCCGGCTTGTCGGTCACTGGCCCCGAACTGTTGGCCTTTCTCAGCACCCGGGTCGCCAAGTGGTGGTTGCCTGATGACGTAGTGTTCGTCGACGAACTGCCGCATACCGCCACCGGCAAGCTGCAGAAGACCCGGCTGCGCGAGCAGTTCAACGATTTCGTTTTCACCAGTGAGCGGCAGCAGGCCGCCCCGCAAAGGAGTGATGTGAATGCCACAACTGATCATGGCTGACGAGGACGGCGTGCTCGAGATGCTGCGCGACAGTGTTGCCACCTTCGCTCAAGGGCGCCCCGGCCCGCAGAGCTTGCGTAAGTTGCGTGCCGCTGGCGCCGACCTGGATCTGGAGCAATGGCAGGAAATGGCAGCAGCTGGCTGGATCGGCCTGATGCTGCCCGAGGCGTTGGGCGGTGCCAACCTGGGTATTCGTGAACAGGCGGTGATCAGCCATGCCCTTGGGCAGGCGTTGGTTCCTTCGCCGATTGCCAGCGCCTCGGTACTGAGCAGTGCCTTGCTCGCCCGGGTCGCGGATTCTCCAGAGCGCCGACGATTGGCAGCAGGGCTGGTGCAGGGTCGCTCGATTGTCGTGCCGGCCGTGGCAGCAGGTCGTGATGGCGAGGGCGTCGCTGCGCGTTCGCTTGAGGGGGGCGTATTGCTCGACGGCCGTCGCGCGTTCGTCGAGGGCGCGCGTTCGGCCAGTGATCTGCTAGTCGTGGCGCGGGCCGGCAGCGAAGACCTGCTGGTCAGCGTGCCTGCCCATGCCGAAGGGCTCGAGCGATGCGACCGTCCGACGGTGGATGGCGGGATCATCTCGTCGCTGATGCTAAGCAATTGCTTGGTGGGCAACGAGCGCATCCTTGCCCGTGGCGACCTGTGCGCCATGGTCGAGACCTCGATCAACCTGGCGCGCACGGCTCTGGCGGCGGAGCTTGCCGGGATTGCCAGCCAGGCCTTCGAGTTGGCTCGCCAGTACACCATCGACCGCAAGCAGTTCGGCAAGCCACTGGCCAGTTTCCAAGTACTGCAGCACCGCCTGGTCGATCTTTGGGCCGAAGCCGAGTTTGCCTGTTCGGCGGTTGTCAACGCGGTCGAGCGCTGCGAGCAGAGCAGTGAACGTGAGGCGCGCCTGGCCGTCTATGCCGCCAAGGCGCGGGCTGCCGACGCGGCTGCATTCGTCGGCCGCCAGGCTATCCATCTGTTCGGCGCCATGGGCTTCACCGACGAGTGCGACATCGGCCTGTATCTCAAGCGTGCGATCAATCTGGGTGCCTGCCTTGGCCAGCCGGAAAGCCTGCGCCTTCAATTCATAAAAGAGGAGCGTGCCGCCTGAGGCGGTGCGAAGAGCCCATGCAGAACAATTTGCTTAAAGTTGCCATCACCAAGCATGTCGCCGTCGTCACCTTGGACAATCCGCCGGTCAACGCCCAATCGCGGGAATTCGCCGAAGAGCTGATCGAGGTGTTCGACGAGCTCAACGACCTGCCTGAGGTGCGCGTGATCGTGCTCACCGGTGCCGGCAAGGTATTCTCCGCTGGTGCCGATATCAAGTCGCGCGGCCAGGTGGGGGCGATGCCCGGCGACACCAACCGCCACCTGCGGCGCACTCGCGAAGTAGGCTTCTGCATCATGGAGTCAAGCAAGCCCGTGATCGCTGCGGTCAACGGCCCAGCGCTGGGGGCGGGCCTCGGCCTGGTGCTGTGCTGCGACATTATCCTGGCGTCGGAGAACGCCGTTTTCGGTCTGCCGGAAATCGACATCGGCCTGATGGGCGGGGTACGCCACACCATGCGCCTGTTCCCACATTCACTCACCCGGCGGATGGTGCTTTCCGGCTATCGCGTTACCGCGCAGGAGCTCTATCGCCGAGGCATCATTGAGGCCTGCACCGGGCGTGAAGGGTTGATGGACGAGGCGCTGTCCATCGCCAATGAAATCGCTTCGAAGAGCCCGATGGCACTGAAGCTGGCCAAGCGCGCGATCAACACCGTGGAAACCATGGGCCTGAAGGACGGCTACCGCTTCGAGCAAAACCTCACGGTAGAGATGACCCGTCATGAAGACTCGAAGGAGGCCATGCGTGCGTTCCTTGAGAAACGCCCGCCCGTGTTCAAGGAGTCCATCTGATGAGCATCGACTGGAACAGCCTGCCCGACGAAGAATTTCGTGCTTTGTTTCGCTCCTGGGTGCTGGAGAACTGCCCACCCGAACTGCGTTACCTGCGCAAGCAGCGACCTGTGTACGAGGAGGTCCGGCAATGGTACCAGGCGCTGGCTGACAAAGGCTGGCTGGCACCTGTGTGGCCGCGAGCATACGGCGGCATGGGCCTGACACCGGCCAAGCACATGATCTACGTGGAAGAGTGGGGGCGCCTGGGCTGTCCACGTATTCCCGACCACGGCATCAGCCTGACAGGCCCCTTGCTGATCCATCACGGCAGCGAAGCGCAGAAAGCCGAGTTCCTGCCGAAGATCATTTCCGGCGAGCACATCTGGTGCCAGGGCTATTCGGAGCCCAATGCGGGCTCCGACCTCGCCAGTCTGCGCACCAGCGCGGTCCTGGACGGAGATGCATTCGTGGTCAACGGACAGAAGATCTGGACTACCCTGGCGCACTGCGCCAACTGGATCTTTGTGCTGGTGCGTACTGATCGCGACGCCAAGCCGCAGAAAGGGATTTCGGTGTTGTTGGTGGACATGACCAGCCCCGGCGTCGAGGTGCGCACCATCGAAAATCTGCGCGGCGAGGCAGACTTCTGCGAAGTGTTCTTCGACAACGTCAGGGTGCCGGCCCGAAATCTGGTCGGTTCGCTGAACGAGGGGTGGACCTTGGCCAAGTCGGTGCTGGGACACGAGCGCATCTTCCTCGGTTCGCCCACCCGAGCCGAGTACGCCCTCGACCGGCTGGACAAGCTGGCCAGCGACCGTGGCGCTTTCGACGACCCTGCGTTTGTTTCGCGTTACGCACGGCTGCGCCTGGACCTCTACGACCTGGGTTCGAGTTACGAGCGCTATGCCAAGGGGCGAGCTGGGTGCGGATGTGTCGGTGCTGAAGATCTTTGCCACCGAGTTGTACCAGCGCATCACCGAAGAGATGCTGACCCTGGCGCAGGAAGAGGCGCGCTACAACGACGACCTGTTGATCGAAGGCGGGCAGATCGATGTCATGAACCTGTTCCTCGATGCCCGTGCTCCAGCGATCTTCGGCGGTTCAAACGAGATCCAACGCAACATCCTGGCCAAGGCGGTGCTCGGGTTGCCAAGCTGATCGGCAGCGCGCCTGGGTCAAGCGTCGGCAAGCCGGCTTCTACACCCGACCTGTAGGGGCCGGCTTGCCGGCGACTGGCTGCTACAACTCGATCTCGACCGGCGCCGCAAACCCTTCTGCCGGCTCCAGCCGCTTGGCCGCAGTCTGCAGAACCTGCAGGTAATGATCATGGTTCTGCCGGATACGCTCGGCCGCTCCCCCGAGCCCCAGCGTGACCGGTTGCCCCTGAATGGTGACCGGCAACAGCACGCACAAGGTCGCGCCGCCGAGGAACGGAATGTTCTCGGCCGAGGCATAGCCTTGCTTGCGCAGGTGGCGGATCTTTTCCATCATCGCAGGTACCTCTACGCGCTCGCCGTTGTGCTTCTGGGTGACGATGTTGGCGCGGCGGATCAGGTTGTCGAGCACCTTGTCGCTCAGGGTCGACATCAGCAGCCAGCCAGTCGCCGACTGGGTCATCGGCCGCAGTTCGCTCTCGTTGACGTGAAAGCGCAGGGCATGCACCGACTGCAGCACCTGCACGTACTGCACATAGATATCGTTCTTGGTGTTGATCGATACCGATTCGCCGGTCTCGGCATGCACATCGTTCATCGCCTCGATGATACCGCCGGAGGCGAACAGGGTATTGGGCACCCATTCCCCCAGCGACGTGACCTTGACCGTGGGGAAGTACAGGCGCTCATTTCGGTTGAAGTTAAGATAACCCAACGTGATCAGGGTTTTCAGTAGCACCGTGGTACTCGATTGCGGATAGCCCAATGCGGCAGATATTTCAGACATGGCCCGCGGTTGTCGGACATTTTTGAAAAACTCAAGTATTTCAAGCACGCGCATGGCGGATTTGACGTGTGACGGTTGCATTGTGAACGCCCCCTTATGCGGCGATGTTTTTCACATCTGTGAAAGTCGCACACATATACATAGTTATTGTTGTTGGCCAAAGATTCGGATGACAGGATGGTTTTGTCAAGGCACGCCAAACGTTCGGGTTGAACACACGACCCCCCCAACAACAAGAGAGACAGGACATGGGCAGACTGACCGGAAAAGTCGCACTGGTAACCGGTGGCGCAAGAGGTATTGGTGCAGCAATCAGCGAGGCGTTCGCCCGCGAAGGTGCACGGGTGGGGATCATGGACTTGAAGGAAGAAGCAGCGCTCGAAGCCGTGCGGCGTATCGAGGCCAATGGCGGCCAGGCGTTGGCGTTGGTGGGCAATGTCGCCAGGCGCGAAGATGTGCTGCATGCCGTCCGCGCGCTCGGCGAGACTTTCGGCGCGCCGACCCTGCTGGTCAACAATGCCATGTGGAACCGCTACGGGCCGCTGCTGGAACAGACCGAAGAGATGATAGGGCGTATGGTCGACGTCGGCCTCAAAGGTGTGGTCTGGGGCTATCAGGCAGCGATTCCGGGCATGATCGCAGCCGGTGGCGGCTGCATCATCAACATCGCCTCACCCTCTGCTGTACTGGCTATGCGCAACGGCATCATGTACAGCGCGGTCAAGGCGGCGGTAGCCGGGCTGACCCGTTCGGGCTCGGCGGAGTTCGGCCCGTACAACATTCGTGTCAACGCCATCGCGCCCGGGCCGACCCCTACTGACGGGGCCAATCTGGTGGTCGATGAAGCCGCCTGGGAGCGCCGCCGCGAACGGATGCCGATCGGCCGCTTGGGCACACCCCAGGACATCGCCAATGCGGCCGTTTTTCTGGCAAGTGAAGAATCCAGTTTCATTACCGGCGATATGTTGTTCGTGGACGGTGGTGTGACGTACGCGTTTTCCTGAACAGCAATAAAGATGTAGTCCACAACAATAAAGGGTCGTCCCACCCGTGCGGATCAAGTGATCCGCAGTGTCCGGCTGTGGCCAGCGAACAAGGGGTGGCGATAATAAAAGGGATTGCCATGCCTATAACATTTACCCGCCTTGGCGAAATGCCTGATTTGCTCGGTGAAAGTGCTGTATGGGACAGCGAGTTGCACTGCTTATATTGGGTCGACAGTATGTCCCGGTTGATTCGTCGATATCACCCGGCCAGCGGCAGGTACCAACAGTGGCCGACGCCGTCGACGGTCGGCTGTGTCGGGCTAGGTGCCGGCAATACCCTGGTCGCCGGCCTGGCGGACGGCATCTACAGCATGGACCTGAACAGTGGCGAGTTTTCCCCGCTGTTCCAGCCGCAACCTGTTAATCCTCACGTGCGGCTCAATGACGGCCGGATGGATCGTGCCGGACGTTTTCTCTGTGGCTCAATGGGGCTGCATGCCGACCCGCAAGGCGCGCTGTACCGGGTGTCTGGCCTGGCGGACGGCGAGATACTGGCCACCGGTATCCGTATTGCCAACACCCTGTGTTTCAGCCCGTCGGGCGACACCCTGTATTTTGCCGACAGCCTCGACCGGAGCATCCGCGCCTATCGCTACAGCCACGAGCGGGCGGCACTGACCGAGCCGCGTCGGTTTGCCGACACACAGATGCTCGGTTCAGGCCCGGACGGCGCTACGGTCGATGCGCAAGGGTATGTCTGGGTGGCGCTGGTGCAGGCCGGGCGGATCGCGCGCTTTTCGCCTGACGGTATCCTCGACCGGTTGATCCGTTCACCGACCGACATGCCGTCTTGCCTGGCCTTCGGTGGGCCGGAGCTGGGCACGCTTTACGTGACGTCGATCCGAAACTCAGGCTCTGGCCGGGCCATCTCACGCCATCCCGACGGTGGTTTTCTCTTCGCAATCGACGGGCTGGGCGTTCAGGGCCTGCCGGAGCCGCGCTTCGGTCAATGCCTCGCGCTCCTCAATCCTACCAATGGTGAACCCGCATGAGCACTCCCGATACGCTGTCAGCGCTGCTTTCACCCCGCTCAATCGCCCTGGTGGGCGCGTCCGACAACCCGACGCGGATTGGTGGCCGCCCGCTGCGCTATCTGCGCGCCAGCGGCTACGACGGAGCGGTTTTTCCGATCAATCCCAACCGCGACAATGTGCAGGGCATGCGCGCCTACACATCCATCGCCGACCTGCCGCAGGTGCCTGATGTGGCGCTGCTGGCAGTGCCGGCGGCGGCCACCGTCGACGCGGTGATCGCCTGCGCCGAACGCGGTGTGGGCTCAGCGATCGTGTTCTCGGCAGGCTTTGCCGAAACCTCTGAGCAGGGCCGGCTCCTGCAACAGCAGATCACAGGTATTGCCCGCGATTCGGGCATGCGCGTACTGGGGCCTAATTGCCTGGGCGTGTTCAATGCGCAGCGCGGTTACTACGGGACCTTCTCGGCGATCTTCGATGCCGGTTTCGTCGCCCCTGGGCCGCTGGCCATCGTTTCGCAAAGCGGCGCCTATGGCTCGCACCTGGCGCACCTGGCGCGGCAGCGCGGGCTGGGCATCAACTATTGGGTGACCACCGGCAACGAGTGTGATGTGGACGTGGCCGAGGCACTGGACTGGATCGTGGGGCAACCGCAGGTGAAGGTGGTGATGGCCTATGCCGAGGGGATCCGCGATGGCCAGCGCTTCCTCGCCGCGCTGGACAAGGCGCGACGCAATCAGGTGGCGATCGTGTTCATGAAGGTGGGCCGCTCAACGGTCGGTGCCCATGCCGTCAGCTCGCACACGGCGGCGCTGTCCGGTTCTGACGCGGTGTTCGACGCGGTGCTGCGCCAGTACGGGGTATATCGTGCGCGCACCACCAACGAACAGCTGGATGTGGCCTATGCTGCCTCGCGCGGGCGCTTCATTGACGGTAACCGCCTGGGTATCTTCACCCTGTCGGGCGGGTTCGGCATCCAGATGGCCGATGACGCCGAGGACGCGGGGTTGGCGGTGACCGCCATGCCGGACGCTGCCCAGAAGGCGCTGAAGGGGCTGCTGCCCTATGCCTCGCCGAACAACCCGGTTGATGCCACTGCCCAGGCGCTGACCGACCTGCCGCTGATGAGCCGATTCATACGCGCCATGCTCGACAAGGGTAGCTACGACCTGTTCGCCGCGATTCTTGGCAGCGGGCCGGCGAGCCCGACGTTCGCCGACTCATTGCGCCAGGCCATGGCTGAAGCCACCCAAGGCAGCCCGAATTGCATCAAGTGCCTGACCATGTCGGCACCGGATGACATCGTGCGCAGTTACGAAGCGCAGGGGTTCTTGGTCTATGCCGATGGTAGCGCGCTGATCAATGCGCTGGGGGCGCTGGTGCGCTTCAGGCAGCATTTTGATCTGGCTGCCCGGTTTGCCGCGCTGCAACCGCCAGTGGCGCAGTTCAGCCTGCCGCAGCGTGCGATCAGCGAGCACGAGGCGAAGTCGCTGCTCCGGCGCGCGGGTATCCCGTTTCCTGCGGAGCAGTTGGTCGCTGTCGATCAAGACCCAGCGGCAGCGGCACGCAGGCTGGGCTTCCCGTTGGTGATGAAGATTTCCTCTGCGGACCTGCCACACAAGACCGAAGTGGGCGGCGTATGCCTGCGTCTTACCGATGTACAGCAGGTGCGCAAGAGCATGGCCGAGATGCTCGAAACCGTGCGCGGCAAAGCGCCAGATGCGCATATCGAGGGCGTCACCCTGGCTCCGATGATCAGTGGCGGGGTGGAGACTATTGTCGGCGTGTTCAGCGACCCGACCATGGGGCCGGTGGTGATGTTCGGCCTTGGCGGCGTGTTCGTCGAGGTGCTCAAGGACGTGACCTTCCGCGTGGCGCCTTTCGACCAGCACGAGGCACTGCGAATGATCCGCGAGATCCGCGGTTTCGCGATGCTCGAGGGGGTGCGTGGCGCGGCGCCGGCGGACATCGACGCGTTGGCGCGGCTGCTGGTGCAGCTGTCGCGCTTCGCGGCGGCGCACGCCGGACAATTTAGCAGCATCGACCTCAATCCTGTCGTGGTGATGCCGCGTGGCCAGGGCGTACTTGCGCTCGACGCGCTGATCATCCCGCCCGTTTCGCCTGAGCCCATAGCCTGAGAACAATAAGGAGAACGCCCAATGAATGTTACTCAACAAGCCCGCGTACTGGCTGCTGCCGGGTTGTCCGGCGAAGCCTTCGACGGCAGTGTCGACCCGGCGGCTTTCAAGCTGTCGATGCGCCAGATCGCCTCGCCGGTAGGCATCATTACCACACGCCAGGGCGACCTGCGCAACGGACTGACCGCCACTTCGATCTGTTCGGTGTCTATGGAGCCGCCGACCATGCTGGTGTGCGTGAACCGCAACGCCAGCGCCGAGAAGACCATTGCCGCCAGCGGCACTTTCGCCATCAACATGCTGGCCGACGCGCAGCACCCAGTGGCTCGCCTGTTCTCGACGCCCAAACTGTGCCCCGAAGACCGCTTTGCCGGAGGCCTTTGGAGCGAGCTGATCACGGGTGCGCCGGTCCTTGAGGGCGCAGTGGCCACCTTCGATTGTGTGGTGCAGGACTGCATTGCATCGGGCAGCCACAACCTCTACATCGGCCGCGTGATCGCCACCCGCTCAATCGACCAGGACATCCTGCTGTACCGGGACGGCTCATTCCGTCGCCTGGAATCGATCAACTGACGGGCACCCAACAGGAGGCAGGTCGTATGCAGAAGTGTGCAAAAGTCGCCGTGATCACCGGCGCCGCCGGTGGGATTGGGCGCGCGTTATGCCAAGGCTTCGTCGAGGAGGGTTATCGGATCGCGGCCATCGATCTGGACGGCCCGGCGCTGGCCGAACTGCTGGACCCGTTCGGCGAGGGCCACTACGGTTTTACCTGCGATCTGGCCAGCGAGACGCAGATCATTGCCACGGTGGCGCAAATCGCCTCCTGCTTTGGTCGCATCGATGTGCTGATCAACAACGCCGCGCTCGGGCCGAGCATGGCGGAAACCTGCGACACCACGGTCGAAGGCTTTGAGCTGGCGCTGGCAGTCAACACCCTGGGGCCGATGCGTATGGCGCGTGAAGCCGCTCGGCACATGGGGCCGGGCACTGCGGTGGTTAATGTGGCATCCCTCGCCGGATTGCTGGCCAACCCGAAACGTAACGCCTACGCCAGCTCAAAGGCCGCGCTGATCAGCCTGACCCGGACACAGGCCTGCGAATGGGCCGGGCAGGGTATCCGGGTCAATGCGGTGGCCCCGGGCTATGTAATGACGCCGATGGTTGCCGGGCTGGAGCAGCAGGCGAAGGTGGATTTGCAGCAGGTCCGGCAGCGTATCCCGCTGGGACGCCTGGCGCGCCCCGACGAAGTTGCCGCTGCCGCGCGCTTTCTCGCGTCACCCGCAGCGCGGCAGGTCACCGGGAGTGTCTTGCCGGTCGACGGTGGCTGGGCATGCTTCAACCAGCCCGGCGAGGCGCACCCGCCGGTAGCCAGCGTGCCACATGCCGAGGGTCATCGCCCGGCCGCGACTTCGCTGCCGCGCGTAGTAGTGCTAACCCCTTGTGCAGGCTTGATCTGCGAAGTGATCGCGCAGCGCCTGCGTGCCGAGGGAGACACGGTGATCATGCTTGACCGGCACGCTGACGAACCAGCGACGCGCCAGGCCTTTGCCGCCATCAACGCCCAGTATGGGCGGGTCGATGTGCTGATCAACGCCGCGCTGCTCGTCCCTGCTACCGCGCCCCTGGACAATCTGCCAAGTGCCCTTGAGCACAATGTGACCGGCGCATTCGTTTGTATCCGCGAAGCGCTGAGCTGCATGCCGGCGTCCGGCGGGGTGCTGCTCAACCTCGGCTCGATCCCGGCGAGTGGCGCGCACGTGCAAGCTGCCACCTGGGCTGCCTGCGAAATGCTGGGCCGTTGCCAAGCGGCGGAACTGGCCATGCGCGGGGTGCGTGTGGTGAACCTGGCCACCGCCTACGCGCATGTCCCGGCCGTAGACGTCGCGGCAGCGATTCAATTCCTGGTGTCAGCCGAAGCGTCCTATATCACCGGCGCCACCTTGCACCTGGATGGTGGACGAACCGCTTTCGCCCATGCCGCAGGCGCGGCCCTTTTCGATGCTACGGAGGTAGCCTGATGATCTTCAGTTGCAAACCCGATACCGCCCCCCAATTGCTGGACGCCGAGGACTTCAAAGCCTTCAAGCTGGCCTTCGACGGTTACGTCGTCGGCCAGAAACCCGTGTTGGACGGGGTTCGCTACCTGCCGGACGACCATGCTTTCGTCAGCCAGCGCCAAGTCATCCGCGCAGCCGGCCAGCAGGCCACGCTCGCCTGGCGCGAAGCCTTCGCCGCGATGGTGAGCAGCGCGGCCAAATACGGGTGGGTCGACCCGCACACACAAGACATCAAGGTGCATATCCAATGGCAGTGAATCCCCAGGTGGTGCTGTTGCGCAAAGCGCCAGACTACGCAGTCATCACCCTCAACCGGCCAGAGAAACTCAACGCCTGCACCATGCCCCTGCTCGAAGGCCTGAAGGCTGCCCTGGACGACGCCATTGGTGATCCTTGTTGCCGGGCCATCGTGCTCACCGGTGCCGGGCGTGGTTTCTGCGCCGGGCAGGACCTGAACGAGCGCAAGCCTGTGGAAGGGCAGGTGCCGGATCTCGGTGCATCGCTGATCGAGTACTACAACCCAATCATCCTTGCGATTCGCCAGACCGACAAACCGGTGATCTGCGCAGTCAATGGTGTGGCCGCTGGCGCCGGCGCGAACATCGCCCTGGCCTGCGACATCGTCCTGGCGGCCAACACCGCAACATTCATCCAGGCTTTCGCCCGCATCGGCTTAGGCCCGGATGCCGGCGGCAGTTGGCTGCTGCCGCGGTTGATCGGTGAGGCCCGCGCGCGTGCACTGGCGATGCTGGCCGAGCCAGTCGACGCGGCGCAGGCGCAGGCTTGGGGAATGATCTGGGAGATCGTTGCCGCCGATGGGCTGCTTGACCGCGCACAGGCGCTGGCGGCCGAGCTGGCGACCCGCCCGGTAGGCTCTTTCGCGGCGATCAAGCAGGCTTTTCTGGCCTCGTCAGGCAACAGCTTGAGCGCTCAACTTGCGCTGGAAGCACAACTGCAACGTCGGGCCGGGCACAGTGAAGATTACCGGATCGGCGTCAGTGCATTTCTAACCGGCGAACAACCAGTTTTCGTCGGTCGTTGAAACTCGCGGACGGGTGCATTAATCACGTATATGAATCGCCTGCCTTTGTGGCTTGTTAGTTGGAACAATCCCGGTGCTCTCGCATAAACTCAGGGACACAAGGTTTCAGCGTGATATTTGGGCGTTACTTCAATCATTCGCCGCGGCAGTTCGCAATAGCCGTGAATGGCTTCGTGCGGCCTTGAAAAGCGTTCAACCCTCGAAATCAATAATAAAAGGATCTTCACATGGAATTTGGTACATTCATTCTCGCGGCTCAGCGGGGTTATCACCAAAGTTCTGAGCGTGTATTGCGTCACTCCATGGAGCAGGCCATCGCGGCAGAAAAAGCCGGCTTCCACACGGCCTGGTTCGCCGAGCACCATTTCAATAACTACAGCTTGGTGCCCTCGCCGCTGATGATGGTTGCCGCACTGTCCGGTCTGACGCATACGATCCGCCTGGGTACTGCAGTCTGCGTACTGCCGTTGTATCAGCCCCAGCGTTTGCTGTCGGAAATCGGCTTTGCCGATATCGCCTGTAATGGTCGCCTGGAACTGGGCGTAGGTTCGGGTTATCAGCAGTTCGAGTTTGAGCGCTTCGGCATCGACGTTGATAACGCTCCGGCCGTGTTTGCCGAATATTTGGATGTCTTGCAGAAGGGTCTGAAACAACCCATCTTCGAGCACCATGGTGAACATCTGCAGATTCCGCCAACAGCGATTGCCGTGCGCACCGTCCAGCAACCCGGGCCGCCTATTTGGCTGGCCGCCGGCTCCGCGCGCAGTATGGGCCGGGCTTATCGGGAGGGCCACAACCTGTTCGTCACCGCCTTCCACGATGGCCTGGAGACGGTGAAGACCCTGCGCGAGAGCATCGAGCAGGCCGCCGAGAGCCAAGGAAAACAGGTGAGCGATTCAAAGGTAGCGCTGCTGCGTTGCTGCTATGCCAGCAATAGCGAAGCAGAAATCACCAGCTACCTGGACAACGCCCGCTATCAGCGCCGCCTTTCCGAGGCCCTGCAGAAGCGCCGTCAGCAGAGTAGCGACGGTTACCTGATGCAGGAAACACCGACCGAGAAAGACCTGTCGTTCGAGCAGATGCGCAAGAACATGCCGATCGGCAGCGTCAACTATGTCATCGACAAGTTGCTCGAAGAGATCGAAGTGCTCAAGCCGGATCAGGTGGCAGTGCAGACCCAGCTTGGCGACTTCGATGAAAAAACCATGCTGCGCCAGATCGAATTGTGGGGCGAGGTGATCATACCGGCTGTCAACAAGGCGTTGGCCGGGACGCAGGTGCGGGCTGTGAGTGCGTGATAGCTCACGACCGCGAAGGGCTACTGCACAGCCCTTCGCGGTTTAAACCACGCCCTAACGTACAGTGCTGCATTCGGTACCGCGTGGTAGATGGCGGGGGCAGCAAACCGTTGTCCCTGATCGACGATGCATCGAACGGTGAGAAAACAATAATGATAAAAAATCTGAGATGGGTGATCGTTTTTCTGCTGTTGACCTTGTACATGATCAACTACCTCGACCGCGTGGCACTCTCGATCGTGTTGCCGCTGGTCGAAACCGACTTGCAACTGAATGCCGAGCAGTTCGGCATCATCTTCGGTGCGTTCTTTTTCGGCTATGCGATCTTTAACTTTCTCGGTGGCATTGCCGCTGACCGTTTCGGCTCGCTGTGGGTCCTTGGTGCGGCCGTGGCGTTGTGGTCGATCTTCTGCGGCCTGACCGCCATCGCCACCGGCTTCTGGTCAATGCTCATCCTGCGGGTGTTGTTCGGCATGGCCGAAGGGCCGATTTCGGCAGCTGCCAACAAGATGGTCAACAGCTGGTTCCCGAAACGCCAGGTGGCTACAGCAGTCGGCTTACTGAGCGCCGGTTCGCCGTTGGGCGGCGCAGTTGCCGGGCCTATCGTAGGCTTCCTGGCACTGGCCTTCGGCTGGCGGCTGTCGTTCGTCATAATCGCTGCCATTGGTTTCGTCTGGCTGGCCTGCTGGTTGTACCTGGCTGCCGAAACCCCGGAAAAAAGCAAGCGCGTCACTGAGGAGGAAAAGAACCGCATTGCCGAGTGGAAGCGCGAAGAGCAGGCGTCGCTGGTCGGTGTGGTGGCGCCGCGTCGCTCTTTCTGGTCATACATTCGCCACCCGGTAATCCTCAGTACCTCGTTCGCCTTCTTCGCCTCTAACTACACCCTGTTTTTCTTCCTCAGTTGGTTTCCCACCTACCTGACCAAGGCTCACGGCCTGAACATCAAGAGCATGGCATTCGCCACGGTGATCCCCTGGGTGGTCGGGTTCGTCGGCATGTCACTGGGCGGTGCGCTCTCTGATTTTGTGCTGCGCAAGACTGGCAACCCCGTGCTGGCGCGCAAGCTGATCCTGGTGACGTTCCTGTCCTGCTCAGCGCTGTGCGTCGGCCTCTCGGGCACCGTGACCACCCTGTATGCCGCCGTTGCGCTGATGTCGATGGCGCTGTTCCTGATTTACACCGCCGGGCCTTCGTACTGGGCGGTGGTGCTGGACAACGTTGATAGAAGTAACGTCGGCGCGGTGACCGGCTTCCTTCACCTGTGCGGCAGCATCGCCGGGATGATCGGCCCGGTGGTCACCGGCTACATCGTGCAGGCCACCGGCAAGTTCGACAGCGCCTTCCTGATGGCCGGTTGCGTGTCGATGAGTGGCGCGGTGGTGGTGTTCTTCCTGCTGCGTGTATCCCGGCCCGGTCCGGCGACACAGTTACCCAGCCAGGCGCTCTGACGCTGATTCATAGTCTTGAGGGGGAATGTGCACCATGTCGAATCATCTTGCAGAAATCGTCAGCACCACGGTGCAGCAGGACGGTGTGGCGTTAGTCAAGATCAACCGGCCCGAGGTGAAGAACGCGCTCAGCGGGCCGGTCCGCGAGGCTTTGGCACGGACGTTCCGGGAGCTGGCCGTCGACCCGGCCGTGCGGGCGGTGGTGTTGACTGGCGGCCCTGATTGCTTCGTGGCTGGCGCGGATGTACGTGAATTCGCCGAGGCAACGCCCGTGCAGATGTACGAGCGGCATGCCGAGCGCCTGTGGCAGGCCATCAGCCAGTTCCCGAAGCCGGTGATCGCTGCGGTCAACGGTTTTGCCCTGGGCGGCGGTTGCGAACTGGCCATGCACTGCGATGTGATCATCGCCGGCCGGCAGGCGCGGTTTGCCCAGCCGGAGGTGAAGCTCGGGCTGATGCCCGGCGCTGGCGGCACCCAGCGGCTGATTCGCGCGGTGGGCAAGTTCCAGGCCATGCGCATGCTGCTCAGTGGCTGCCAGGTGACGGCCGAGCAGGCGCTGGCGATGGGCCTGATCAGCGAGCTGGTGGACGACCGCGAAGTGCTGGCCAGGGGGCTGTCGTTCGCTGCCGAACTGGCCGCGCTGCCACGTCTGGCCGTGGAGCAAATCAAGGAGGTGGCGCTGGTCGGTGCCGAGCTACCGCTCGATGGCGCCTTGGCCCTGGAGCGCAAGGCTTTCCAGTTGTTGTTCGATTCGGCGGACCAGAAGGAGGGCGCTCGGGCGTTCCTCGACAAGCGTCGCCCGCAGTTCACGGGGGAGTGAAATGGCTGAAATACAACGGATCGGCATCATCGGAACCGGCGCGATGGGTGGCGGTATCGCCCAGATCTGTGCCCAGGCCGGGCTCAGTGTGATGCTTTACGACGCCAGTGCGGCGGCCGCCCAGGCATGCCTTGAGCGCCTGTCTGCGGTGTTCGATACGCTGGTGGGCAAGGGGCGGCTTAGTGCCAAGCAACGTACCCAGGCGCAGCGCAACCTGCAGGTGTGCGAGACCTTGGCACAATTGGGCGATTGCGATCTGGTGATCGAAGCCATCGCCGAGCGGCTCGACGCCAAGCAGCAGCTGTTCATGGCGCTGGAGCAGGTGGTCGCGCCACACTGCATCCTGGCTAGCAATACCTCGTCGCTGTCGATCACCGCGATTGCCGCGTCGTGCCAGAACCCTTCGCAGGTCGCAGGGCTGCATTTTTTCAACCCGGTCCCATTGATGAAGGTGGTTGAGGTGATCGATGGCCTGCGTACCGACCCCGCGGTGGCCCGAAGCCTCATGGCGTTGATCGAGCGTTTGGGCTATCAGCCGGTCAAGTCGCGCGATACACCAGGCTTCATCATCAATCATGCCGGTCGTGCCTATGGCACCGAGGGGCTGGCCATGCTGGGCGAGCGGGTGGCGCCGGTTGAGGTGATCGACCGGATCCTGCGCGAGTCGATGGGCTTTCGTATGGGGCCGTTCGAGCTTTTCGACCTGACCGGGCTGGATGTCTCCCAGCCGGTGATGGAGGCGATCTACCAGCAATACTATCAAGACCCGCGCTATCGCCCTTCGTCGATCAGCCGGCAGATGCTTGATGCGGGTCTGCTTGGGCGCAAGAGTAGTCAGGGTTTCTACCGTTATCCTGCAGAGCAGGCGGTAGATGTAGCGGCAGAAGCACAGGCAGAGTTGGACCATCAGCTGGCGGTGTGGATCGGTGTCGATGATTCGGCTGACTACGCTTTGCTGGTGAGCGGGTTGCAGGCCCTGGATGTGCAACTGGACCTGGGAACCCGCCCGGCAGCGGAGTCGTTATGCTTACTCGCACCTTACGGGCGCGATGCCACGGGTTCCGCGTTCGCCTTCACTACAGACCCCCGACGCACGCTATGCATCGACATGCTGCCGGGCTTCGACCGTCACCGCACGTTGATGCCGACGCCGGTGACCGATGCGCGGCTGTTGGCTTTTGCCCAGCACGCCCTGGCCCGGGACGGCGTAGGCGTATCGGTGATCGAGGACAGCCTCGGCTTCGTCTGCCAGCGGGTGATGGCAGCCATCGTCAACCTGGCGTGCGAAATCGCCCAACAGGGTGTTGCCAGCCCTGCGGATATCGACCAGGCCGTGCAGTTGGGGCTTGGCTATCCCCACGGACCGTTGGCTTGGGGGGATCGCCTGGGGGCTACACGGCTGCTGACGATCCTGCAGTGCATGGTCGAGACCGGCCATGATCCACGTTATCGCCCCAGCCCCTGGCTGCGACGGCGGGCACAGTTGGGCGTCTCGCTGCGCCATGAGCGTGTCGCCGAAAGATCTTTTTCGTTCGACAAGGAATTGCAATGATGGTGGACCTTGTACTTGAACCAGCGGCCAATGTGTGCGCCCTGAGGGCGAATGACAGCGACCGCCTGGATATCCGTCAAGTCGCCGTTGTAGGGGCTGGCACCATGGGCCGTGGCATCGTGATCAGCCTGGCCAGCGCCGGGCTGGAGGTGTTGTGGCTAGACAATGACCGGGCGAATCTCGATGCTGGGATGCAGATGCTTGAGCAGACCTGGGCGCAGCAGGTGGCCAAGGAACGCATAAGCCGCGTCGAAGCCGACACTTTTCTGCGGCGCGTGCAATCGGTCGAGGGTTATGCTGATCTGGCTGACGCCGACCTGGTGATCGAGGCAGTCTACGAGAACCTTGCGCTGAAGCAGGACATCTTCCGCCTGCTCGATGCACATCTCAAACCCGAGGCAATCCTTGCCAGCAACACCTCGGCGTTGGATATCGACGCCATCGCTGCAGTCACCGAGCGCGCCTCACAGGTGCTCGGCCTGCATTTCTTCAGCCCGGCGCATGTGATGAAACTGTTGGAAATCGTCCGCGGCGAGCACACCCGTGGGGCCGTTCTCGACGCGGCGCAGGCGCTTGGCGAGCGGCTGGGCAAGATCGCCGTTGT
This sequence comes from Pseudomonas sp. 2,4-D, assembly GCF_030418155.1. Classification (NCBI taxonomy): domain Bacteria; kingdom Pseudomonadati; phylum Pseudomonadota; class Gammaproteobacteria; order Pseudomonadales; family Pseudomonadaceae; genus Pseudomonas; species Pseudomonas sp. 2,4-D. The sequence continues at coordinate 216,121 of NZ_JAUHUI010000003.1, read as the reverse complement.
GGCCGGCAACTGCCCGGGATTCATCGGCAACCGCATGCTTGCAGGTTATGTCGCCGAAGCACGCAAGATGCTGCTTGAAGGCGCGTTGCCGCATGAGGTGGATACGGTGCTGGAACAATTCGGCTTCGCCATGGGGCCGTTCCGCATGTATGACGTGGTCGGCATCGACCTGGAGTGGCGTGCCCGCAAGCTGGCGGGGAAGGGCATGCAAGCGCCGTTGGTACAGGTTGACAACCAGCTCTGCGAGCAGGGCCGACTGGGCCAGAAGAGTGGGCGAGGTTATTACCGCTATGCGCCTGGTAGCCGTCGTGCCGAGCATGATCCACTGGTTGATGCGCTGGTCTGCCAGGTTTCGCTGGCCTTGGGGTATCGCCGACGCAGCATCGACCCGGAGGAGATCCGCGAGCGTTGCCTGCTGGCGCTGGTCAATGAAGGTGCGAGGATTCTTGAAGAGGGCATTTCCGGAAGTTGCGCCGACATCGACCGGGTGTGGCTCAACGGCTACGGTTTCCCGGCCCAGGCGGGTGGGCCGATGAGCTGGGCGCAGGCACAGGGCGCGGCGCAGATTCTGGCCTGCCTCGAGCGCCTGCGCGGGATGTTTGGCGAACACTGGCGTCCGGCACCGCTTATTCAGCGGTGGGTAGTCGAGGGAAAAGCGCAACTGCCAGGCGGATAATGTGTAGGTGCTGGTATCGGGTGTTTCCCAGTACAGGCACTACTGCATATCCAAGCTCCCAAAACAAAACAAGCCTGAAAGACAAGGAGTCACCATGCAGCCGTTCAGCTTCATCACCACCGCCCAGATCATCAGCGAAGCCGGCGCTGCCGGGCGCCTGGCAAGCATCTGCCAGGCACGCGGCGCGCGCCGTGTAATGATTGTCACCGACCCGGGCATCGCCAGGCTTTCGTTGTTCGCACAGGTTATCGACGGATTTCCTGCAGCCCAGGTGGGGGTCTCGGTATTCCAGGAAGTCAGTGCCGACCCTAGCCGGGCCTGCGTGCTAGCCGCAGTTGCTCATGCACGCCAGGTGCAGGCCGAACTGATCATCGGCTTCGGCGGCGGCAGTTCGATGGACGTGGCCAAGCTGGTCGCGGTGCTGGCACATCCTCAGTGCAGTCAGTCGATCGATGACCTGTATGGCATCGACAGGGTGCACAGCCGCCGCTTGCCGCTAATCCAGGCGCCGACCACTGCCGGCACCGGTTCCGAGGTCACACCGATCGCCATCGTCACGGTCTGCGATACCAGCAAGACCGGCATCGTCTCGCCTATATTGCTGCCCGACCTCGCCCTGCTCGACGCCGCCTGTACCCTTGATCTGCCTCCCGCGGTGACTGCTGCGACTGGCATAGATGCCATGGTGCACGCTATCGAGGCCTATACCAGTAAGCTACGGCGCAATCCGCTGTCGAGCATACTGGCGCGTGAGGCCCTTCGTCTGCTCAGCGAAAACCTGGCGCGGGCGGTACACAGCGGCAGCAATCTTGAGGCTCGTCAGGGTATGTTGCTGGGCGCTTGCCTGGCCGGCCAGGCCTTCGCCAATGCGCCAGTGGCGGCTGTGCATGCGCTGGCCTATCCACTGGGCGGGCATTTCCACATACCTCATGGTCTGTCGAACGCGCTGGTGCTGCCGCATGTAGCGCGTTTCAACCTGCCGCAGGCACGGGACGACTACGCCGAGCTGGCCCCGGTGCTGCTTGGTGAGCGGTTGCAGCCCGGTGATAGCCAAAGCCAGGCTGAGCAGTTCGTCGCCGAACTCGCACAACTGGGGCCGCGCTGCGGCCTGCCCAATCGCCTGCGCGACCTCGACATTCCCCAGGGCTGCCTGAGGCAACTGGCTGAGGACGCAATGCAACAGCAGCGCCTGCTGGTCAACAACCCACGGGAGGTCTTCGTGGACGACGCATTGCGTATCTATCAGGCGGCCTGGTGATGAGTGACTTCAAAGCGCGAAGCCATTACCGGCATTTCACCCCTATCAGCACCCGCTGGCACGACAACGATGTCTACGGGCATGTTAACAACGTCGTTTACTACGGCTTTTTCGACAGTGCGGTCAATCGTTTGATGGTTGAGCAAGGAGGGCTGAATATCCACGAGGGAGGGGTGATCGCGCTGGTGGTGAGCTCTGATTGTGAATACTTCGCCTCCGTCGCCTTTCCTCAGCAACTGGAGGTGGGGCTTTTGGTCGAGGCGCTGGGGCGTAGTTCGGTGCGCTATCAGCTGGCAGTGTTCGTCGAAGGCCAGGAGCAGGCGGTCGCGAGCGGGCATTTTGTGCACGTTTTCGTTGACCGCCATAATCGGCGACCAGTGCCGGTGCCGGTGGGGCTGAGGGAGGTACTGTACAGCTTTGTCGAGTTGATTTAGCTCATGGGCGCTGACTGCTGAGTGGTACCTGAACGCTGATCAACAAGTGCTTAAGGCTTCAGATTCACGAGCGGTCGTGCAAACAGAGGCGGCCCGTGCTGCAATAACTGCCTATCGCGCATTGGGAGGAGGGTGGTCACCCTCTTCATGGCAGTGATGGTGGAGGATTTTCCCCACCTGCACGGTGCCAGCAACGTGCACAGTGACAACTCGCTCCAGAATGGTAGGGCAGGCGATGCGATGGGGGCCTCAGTTCCCATCGATATCTCGATGGCTCGAATGGAATTGGAGCCTTGTCCCCCGCCCAGTCACAGCACCTTGTCGAGCGTGATCGGAAACTCCCTCACACGCTTGCCCGTGGCATGGTAGACCGCGTTGGCCACCGCGGCTGCCACCCCGACAACGCCGATTTCGCCCACGCCCTTGGACCCCAGTTCGTTGACGATGTCGTCGTGCTCTTCAACGAAGATGACTTCGATATCCCCGCTGTCTGCGTTGACCGGGATGTGGTACTCCGCCAGGTTGTGGTTGACCACGCGGCCCAGCCGATGGTCGGTCAACGCGGCTTCGTGCAGGGACATACCCACCCCCCAGACCACGCCTCCCAAAATCTGACTGCGTGCGGTTTTCGGGTTGACTACCCGTCCGGCCGCTACGGCGCTGACTACCCGTACTACCTTGATTGTGCCAAGGTCCTCGTCGACGTGAACTTCCACGAATACCGCTGAATGCGTGGCGGTGGAGAACGGTTGGCGCCTGGCGCCGGGCTCGGCGTCGATTTGCACTTCGAACTCACCTTCCGGGGCGCTGGCGATGATGTCCGCCAAGGCCAGGCGATGGCTGCCCGCGTGCAGGTAGCCATCGGCGAAAATGATCTGCTCCCGGGCCGTGCTGGCCACTTGGGGGTACATCTTGCGTGCATGTTCCAGCACTTTGGTGCGCAGTACCTGGCAGGCCTGGCGCACGGCCGAGCCGACCGACGACACCGTGAACGAACCTCCCTGTAGCGGTGCGGTGGGCAGTGAAGAGTCACCCAGCACGAAGGTGACATCCTGCACCCTGGCGCCAGCCGCGTCGGCTGCGATCTGCGTCATGACGGTATAGGTGCCGGTCCCGATATCGGTGGTGGCACTGCAGACGGTGAGGTGGCCTTGGGCATCGAAGCGCGCTTTGGCGCTGGCCTTCATCTGCATGGCTTCCCAGACGCCGCCGGCCATGCCCCAGCCGACCAGCTGGTTGCCATGGCGCATGCTGCGCGGTTGCGGATTACGGTTTTGCCAGCCAAAACGTTCGGCACCTTGCCGGTAGCACGCCAGCAGTTCCTTGCTGGAGTAGGGCTTGCCCTCGTTGGCATTGCTGGCGGCGAAATTGCGCCGGCGCAGGTCAAGCGGGTCAATCTGCGCTGCACAGGCAAGCTCATCCATGGCGCATTCCAGGGCAATCATCCCCGACGCGGCGCCAGGCGCACGCATGTCCAGCGGGGTGTACACATCGAGCGAGGCCAGGCGATAGCTGAGGGCAACGTTGTCGCACTGGTAGAGCATGCCACTCCATTCCACCACGTGCTCGGTGAAGTCCTCGAAGCGAGAGGTCTGGCCAAGCGCATCGTGGGCGATCGCCAGCAACTGCCCGTTTGCGTCAGCACCCAGGCGCAGGCGCTGCTCGGTGCGGGGCCGGTAGCCAAAGGTGAACATCTGCTGGCGGGTCAGCGTGACGCGCACCGAGCGCTGCAGGTGCAACGCCGCCATCACTGCCAGCGGCAACTGGTACTGCGGGCGCAAGCCCGAGCCGAAGGCACCGCCGACGAATGCCGCGCGCACGCGGATGTTTGCCTTGGGCAGGCCAAACACCTTGTGCAAGTAGTCCTGGCAGTTTTGCGTGCCTTGGGTCTTGTCGTGGATTTCCAGCGTGCCGTCGCCCTTGTAGAGTACGGTTGACGCATGGGGCTCCATCGGGTTGTGGTACTCGTTGGCTGTCAGGTAGGTGGCATCCACCTGCACCGGGGCACCGGCAAACTGGGCGGCAAAGTCACCACGCGGCGCCGGTGTCTTGGCGGGTGCTGCATGCGACTGTTGGCATGCGCCAAGGTCGGTCTGGTGGGCCTCCTCGGCATACTCGATCCTGATCAGCGAACCTGCATACCGGGCCAGCTCGAGGGTATGGGCAACCACCAGCGCCAACGGTTGACCGTTGTAGAGCACTCGATCATCGAACAAGGGCCGAAACGGCGCCCCGTGCGCGGCGTCGGCGTCGCTGTAGTCGTCGTCATAACTGGAAATATGTGGACGATGGCCATGATCAAGCACAGCGATCACCCCGGGCACGCGCATCGCCTGTGTACTGTCGATGTTGAGTACCCGACCTCGGGCGATGGTACTGGACACCACGCTGCCATGGAGCAGGCCTACTTCGGGATATTCGCCCGCGTAACGCGCCTGCCCGGTGACCTTCGCCACGCCGTCTACGCGGTCCAGGGACGTGCCGGCTACCGGTGTGGGTTTGATCATGCTCGTGTCCCTCCGTCAGCGGCGCGGCGCGCCGCGTCATCCAATGCCCGCACAATTGCACGTTGCGCGAGCGTGACCTTGAAACCGTTGTGGCTCAGAGGTTTTGCACCTTGCAGCAACGTTTTTGCGGCCTGGGTGAACAGCGCTTCGCTAGGCGTCTGGCCGGCCAACATCCGCTCCACAACCGGGTCTCGCCACGGCTTGTGGGCAACGCCGCCCAGCGCCAGGCGAGCTTGCCGGATCACCTGGCCATCAAAGCTCAAGGCTGCGGCGACCGACACCAGCGCGAACGCGTAGGAGGCGCGGTCGCGAATTTTCAGATAACGGTAATGTTTTTCGAACACCGGGGGCGGCAGCTCGATGGCGACCACCAGTTCATCGACTGCCAGCTGATTGTCTCGCTCCGGGGTGTCCTCGGGGAGGCGATGGAATGCCGCAAAAGGTATTTGGCGCTCTCCGCGCGGCCCCTGCACATGCACCACGGCTTCGAGCGCTGCCAATGCCACGCACATATCCGAGGGATGGGTCGCGACACAGGCATCACTGGCACCAAGAATCGCGTGGATACGGTTCGAGCCTGTACGCGCCGGGCATCCGCTGCCGGGTTCACGTTTGTTGCAGGGGGTGCCGGTGTCGTAGAAGTAGTAGCAACGGGTGCGTTGCAGCAAGTTGCCACCGGTGCTGGCCATGTTCCTCAACTGCGGTGATGCCCCAGCCAGGATGGCGTCCGACAGCAATGGATAGTGCTGCTCGATCATCGGGTGCCAGGCCAGGTCGGCGTTGCTTACCAATGCACCGACCCACAAGCCACCGTTCGACGTGGGGTGGATGCCGTTCAGCCCAAGGCCGGAAATGTCGATCAGGCGCTTGGGGCGAACCACGTTTTCTTTCATCAGGTCGACGAGGTTGGTGCCGCCGGCAATGAAGTGCGAGCTGGCGTCAGCCAGGCTCACGGCTTCGCTGATTGATGCGGGCTTGTGGTAGCTGAAAGGCGTCATGGATGCGGCCCTCGTTGTGGCGGGGCCAGGTCCGTCATCAACGGTAGGGCTTCTTCCACCGCAGCGACGATGTTGCTATATGCACCACACCTGCAAAGGTTGCCGCTCATCTGTTCGCGAATGGCCTCGCGGGTGTAGGCGCGCCCTTCGCGGGCAAGTCCGACTGCGGAGCAGATCTGTCCCGGGGTGCAGTAACCGCACTGGAAAGCATCGTGGGTAATGAATGCACGCTGCACGGGGTGCAGAACCTCGCCGCTGGCAAGCCCTTCGATGGTCACCAGTTCGGCCCCGTCGCACATGATGGCCAAGGTCAGGCAGGCATTGACGCGCTTGCCATCGCGCAGCACCGTGCAGGCCCCGCACTGGCCATGGTCGCAACCCTTCTTGGTGCCGACCAGGTCCAACTGCTCGCGCAGAAGGTCGAGGAGTGTGGTCCAGGGATTCACCTGCAGTGTCAGGCGCTGACCATTCAGGGTCAGGCCGATGGGGTGTTCTACAGCCCCATTGGGAGAGATCGCGCTCATGGTAGGTCCTCACGGTCAGGGTTCGCGCAGCCGGCTGCGTCTCTGTTGTGCGACCGGGCCGGTTGAGCAAACGTTCAGCCGGCTTGCCAAGTTGCCGATCACATCTGGCCGTCACCCGTGTTTTTGTAGGGCTTCCACCAACTGGGCCTTGGTCATGGTCGAGCGCCCCTTGATGTCTTTGCTGCGAGCCTCTTTCATAAGGCTTTCCTTGCTTTGCGATTCCAGCGACGCGTGCGACGTCCGCGAATGCCCCTGGCGAGATTCAGCGGCGCGCTTGGCCGAATCCGAGCGTGCGGTCTTCTTCACGTGCGACGGTGTCCTGCTTCCCGAGCCTGCGTGCTTTTCACCGCCACCCGATTGTTTGTTGACGGTGGCCCAGGCGCGCGCTTCGGCTTCATCCTTGCCCACGCCCTTGTCCTCGTAAGATTGCTCGATGTGCTCGGCCTTGCGTTTCTGCTTGTCCGTGTACTTGTCTTTGTCCCCGCGTGGCATGGTATTTCCTCCTGCGTGGGTAGCATGAACCGTTGAAAACCAGGACAGAACTGACGCACCCGGTGATGGACGGGTGATCCGTGTCGATCGGCCCTTTCAGCTAACTGCCGGAACCTGCGCCAGATCCACTTCCGGCTGAGCCACTGCTACCACCACCCGCGTCTGTGCCGCTACTACCAGAGCCATGACTGCCGGTTCCCGAGCCGCTGTCGGTACCGTCACCGCCGGTATTGTCCGTCCCATTGTCGTCAGTGCCGCCATCACCCGTACCCATGCCATCGCCGGGTGTTCCCGAGCCAGTCGCTCCGCCTTGGCCGTTCATTTGTCCATTGTCGTTCGATTGCATGCCTGGGGCGCGCTGATGGTTCAGGTCTGTGGCGGCCGAAGCAAGTGCTGAAGCGCAGCCCAGGCAAAGTGCAAGCATTAACGTAAAAGGTTTTGCTGGTGTCATGGTGAAACGCCTTTTTGGATTGTTCACCCTATGTTCGGCCTGGCGTGCGTGGGAGGGTGCCTTCTGACCGACGGAAGGCGCTGCATCAGGTCGACGCGAGCGAGCGGCGCTTTGCTCCAATGAAGGCGTTGATAACGTGCGGGGCACCGATGAGGCTGGTGCAAACAGGTGTGCGAAGTTAGTTTTTCACTGCAAGCGTTTTAGCTTGTCATGGACACGATTTGTAAATGTTTTCTACTTGCGGCCTACTCGCGCCCGATAAATTCTTTCTTCGTGACGCCGGGCCCCTCTGACGGTTATGCCGCCATGTCGGAGTCATAGTTGTTCAACTACGACTATACAGGAGGGGCTCATGTCTGCCCTTAGTGTGTATCTGAACCAAGAGGTTCTTGGTACTGATCTCTGGCTTTGGCTTTCCTTTTTCGCTGTTGTGCTAACACTGTTGGCGCTTGACTTAGGTGTGCTCCATCGCGGGAATCGGGAGATTGGAGTCAAAGAGAGCTTGTTGCTGTCTGCGGGCTACATCAGTATGGGCCTTCTGTTCGCGGTCTGGGTGTATTTCCAGAAAGGCAGCGACGCCAGCATGGACTATGTGACAGGTTTCTTGATTGAAAAATCCCTGTCAATGGATAACGTTTTCGTTATTGCGCTGATATTCAGCTTCCTGGCCATTCCTCGGGAGTTCCAGCACCGAGTATTGTTTTGGGGGATCATGGGGGTCATCGTCTTGAGGGCTATCATGATCGGCCTAGGGGCTGCGCTCATCGCCCAGTTCAGTTGGATACTTTACTGTTTTGGCGCTTTCCTGGTCTTCACCGGGGTCAAGATGCTATTCGCTCGCGTCGATCATGCGCCTGACTTGGAAAACAACCGTTTCGTCAACTACCTGCGCACCCACCTACGCATCACCAAAGAATTGCACGGTCAACGCTTTGTGGTTCGCTTGCCCGATGCGTCAGGAAAAAGAATTCTATGGGTGACACCGCTCTTCCTTGCACTTATTTTGATTGAGGGTGCAGACTTGGTATTTGCTGTTGATAGCGTGCCTGCGATTTTTGCTATCACACAGGATCCGTTCATCGTTTATACGTCGAATATCTTTGCCATTCTCGGTTTGCGAGCGCTCTATTTTGCATTGGCTGCCATGATCAGTCGCTTTGTTTACCTTAAATATGCGCTGGCTCTGGTGCTTGTCTTTATCGGCTCGAAAATTTTCCTTCATGACATTGTGGGTAAAGTGCCAGCCGAAATATCGTTGAGCATTACAATCGGCCTGCTGATTGGCGGCGTGTTGCTTTCGCTTTGGAAAACCCGAGCGTCCGCTAATGCTTCTTGAATAATTACGGCCGCTGGCTGCTGCGTGAGCGCGATGACCGGATCGCCCAGGATTCAAGGCGTGAAGGCGGTCGCCTCCGGTGCTGCCCAGGCCATGCAGTTGATATTGCACATCCCAGGCGAAGCAGGAGCAAACCTCATGCAGACATACTCCTACCTGACTATTGCCTTTCGTTTGACATACCAAGCGAAAAGCACCATTGCCAGAACGCACACCGAGGTTTGAGTAGCTCCCAGGACGGCAATCGTGGGGAACTTCGGCGTGGAAACCATCCAGGTCGACACTGCTCCGATCGCCATGGTCAGGAACCCCAAAAGGGCTGACGCCAGTCCTGCTTCTTTCCCGAACGGTGTCATGGTCAAGGCCGTTCCCAGCGGATTGGCAATACCCATACCCCATAGGAAAAGCACCATCGACAATGAGTACCAGCCCAAGCTTGGATTGCTTGGGCCGACCAGCAGCAATGCACCTGCCGTACACGCAGTCGCGAGGCCTGACAAAGTAATGGCGCGGCTACCCCAACGGTGAGCCAGGCGAGGAGCAGCCAAGCCAGCGGCAAAGACCACGAAGACAGTTGCCGCGAAATACAGGCCCACCTGGAGCGAGCTGAGCCCCATGCCTTCCATCAAGATTGACGGCGCAGCGGCGAACGAGGCGAATAAGCCGCTCATCAGCAGGCTGGTCGCGAGTGCGGGCAAAATGAAGAGGCGGTTGGACGCCAGTTTGCCGTATGCGATCAGGATCGCAGGTACTGATTGAGTCACCCGACGATGGGCAGGAAGGGTTTCACCTATCCCTCTGAGGTAGAACAGCGCGATAAGGATTGCCGACATGCCGACGGCTATGAAAAGTGCGCGCCAACCCAAAGTGGTGTTCAGCATACTGCCGATCAAAGGTGAGAAGCCTGGCGCTGTGGCGGCAGCGATCATCGTCAGCGATAACGCGCGTGCCAGGTTCTCACCCTCATAGAGATCGCGAGCGATGGCTCTGGCCAGAACCGCGGCGGCACACACGCCAACGGCCTGGATTACCCGTCCGAGGATCAGCATGTCGAGTGTGGTGGCGTTAGCCGCCCAAAACGTACCCACCACGAAAATCATAAGCCCACCTACTACCAACCGCTTGCGGCCATAGCGATCGGCAAGCGGCCCTACCAGTAATTGGGCGAAGGCGAACGTAATGAAAAAGCTGGAGAGCGTCAGCCCGAGTTCCTGGGATGAGACGTTGAGCTGTCGGGCCATTTCAGGAAAAGCGGGCAGGATGATATTGGTGGACAAGTTGCTGATGGCAGCGAGTGCTGCCAGTAACAGGATGACCTTGGCCGTCAGGACGTTGGCCTTCTGAGCATCGCCATCAGCTTCGTTGGCGTGTGTTTCGAGTTGGCTGTTCATACGTTGGCCTCCCAGCGACGGAACAGCACACTGGCGTTCACCCCACCGAATCCGAAACCATTGGACAAGGCATATTCGATGGGCATTTCACGGGCTACTCGTGCAACCAGGTCAAGGCCAAGCGCAGCATCATCGACCTGAGTCAGGTTGAGCGTTGGTGGAGCGATCTGATCTTGCAGCGCCAACACCGTGAAAATGGCTTCGACACCGCCTGCCGCCCCCAAGAGGTGGCCGGTGGCCGATTTGGTCGATGTAATCGCCACGCCGCTGCCGCTACCGAATACGGCGCGAATCGCTGCAAGTTCACCCTTGTCGCCAACCTGGGTCGAAGTCGCATGCGCATTGATATGGTCCACGTCCCCAGGCGCTACCGACGCCTGTTGCAGCGCGAGTTGCATGGCACGCATGGCACCGCTCCCGTCTTCGGGACCAGCGGTCAGATGGTAGGCATCAGCGCTCGTTCCGTAGCCGACCAGTTCGGCCAGGGGCTTGGCGCCACGGGCCAGCGCATGTTCCAGCGACTCGATCACCAGCAAGCCAGCCCCTTCAGCCATGACAAATCCGTCCCGTTGGCTATCGAAAGGACGGGAGGCTTGCTCAGGGCTATCCGAAAAGCCCGTGCTGAGCGCTCGTGCAGCCGCAAAGCAGCCTAGCGTCACGCGATCGATTGCCGCTTCGGCGCCACCGCAGATCGCGATATCCGCTTCGCCGCTTCTGATGAGCCGAGCGGCGTCGCCGATGGCCTGCACCCCCGCAGCGCACGCTGTGACGGGTGCCCCAAGTGGGCCTTCGAAACCGTAGCGTATGGAGACATGACCCGCTGCCATATTGGCCAGGAACGATGGCGCCGTGAAGGGCGACAACTTGCGAGGGCCACGTGCGTCAGTGGTGCGCACCGCCTCTGCGATGGCGCCGAAGCCTCCGACGCCTGATGCGATGATGGTGGCGGTGCGTGCGCGTTCAGCCTGACGTTCGGGATGCCAGCCGGCTTGCTGCAATGCTTCATCCGCTGCTACCAGCGCAAACTCGATGAACCGATCCATCTTCTTGCGTTCCTTGGCGTGGATGACCCGCTCGGGTTGATAGCCTGCCACGGCATCCTCGGCCAATGTGGGCACGCTGCCGCCCACTGACACGCCAGTGCCTTCGACGACATCGCCAGCAAGCGCGCGAATCCCGGACTGCCCAGCCAGCAATCGACGCCATACTTCCTTTACGCCGCAGCCCAGCGGGCTGACAACGCCGGTGCCGGTCACCACGATGCGCTTTTGAATAACGTTGTGAGTCATTTCGACCTCTCGTTGGATCATGAGCGCGCCTCGAATTGCATCGGGCGCGCACGGGTTGAAGGCAATGGCTACTCAGGCGCGGTGTGCAGCTTCTGGCTTGGCAATGCGGCTATTGGGGCGGATCTTGAACCAGATGGAATACATTGCCGGCAGGAACACCAAGGTCATGATCGTGCCCACGAACGTGCCTCCGATCAGGGTGTAGGCCAAGGTGCCCCAGAACACCGAATGGGTGAGGGGGATGAAGGCCAGGATGGCTGCCAATGCCGTGAGCAAGACCGGGCGTGCGCGTTGCACTGTGGCCTCGACCACGGCGTCGAAGGGCGCAAGTCCTTCAAGCTGGTTGTGGTCAATCTGCCCGATCAGGATGAGGGTGTTGCGCATCAGAATCCCGGAGAGCGCGATCAAGCCGACTAACGCGTTGATGCCGAACGGTTGGCCGAACAGCAGTAATACGGGTACTACGCCGATCAACCCCAGCGGTGAAGTCAGAAACACCATGACCATCGCCGAGATAGAGCGCACCTGCAGTATGATGATCAACAAAGTCAGGGCGATCATGATAGGCAGGAGAGGGACGATAGCCTGGCTGGCCTTGGCCGACTCCTCGATAGAGCCTGCCATTTCGATTTTGTAGCCCGCAGGCAGCTGCGTGACGATGGGCTGGAGGTCTTTCCAGATCGCCGTGGACACATCAGGCGGCTGCAGCCCTTCCGCGATGTCACCCCGCACTGTCATGGTGGGCGTTCGGTCCCGGCGACGGAGGATGGGGTCCTCCATGCGAATGCTCACATCACCGATCTGCGAAACCGGAACGCGCTGACCGTTCGAGCCTACCAGGGTGAAATTCTCGATCTGGGCAGGATCGAGTCTGATCTGGCCAGCGGCACGCCCTACAACCTGCACAGAGCGGATATCTTCCCTGACCGACGTGATCGGCACACCGGTGAGCAGGAACTGAAGCTGCTGCGACACCGAGGCGGACGTCAGGCCAACCGACTGCAGGCGATCTTGATTCAGGGAGAAGTGAAGCGTGGGAACAAGCGGGCCCCAGTCCGTATTGACGGTCTTCATCATGGGGCTCGCCTGCAGCACGCTTTGGACGCGTGCTGCAATCTGGCGCAGTTGCGAGGCATCCGGGCCCATCACCCGATAGGCGACCGGGTAGGGGGAGTAGGGCCCGAATACCAGTTGTGTTACCCGCACTTGAGCGCCGGGTGCCAGACCTTCGGAGGCCGCCTCCCGAAGACGAAGCTTGAGGGCCTCACGAGCGCCCTGGTTTTCGGTCAGGACGACAATCTTGGCAAAGGACGGGTCGGGCAACTCAGGGGCCATTGCCAGGAAGAAGCGGGGCGGGCCTTGGCCGATGTAAGTGGTGACAATCTTTGCCTCCTCTTGCTGACGTAGCCAGGACTCCACCTTGATCGCAGTGGCATGTGTCTGTTCGATGGAGGTGCCATAAGGCATCTGCAGCTCCACAAGCACTTCGGGCCGGTCTGAGGTCGGGAAGAACTGCTTCTTTACCAATCCCATGCAAAGCACGGCGGCCACAAATGTCGAAACCACGGTGCCTGCCACGAGCCATTTATGTGCGATCACCCAGCCCAACAACGCGCGGAATCGGTTGTAATGACGGGTGTTGTAAATAGCGGCATGACCACCTTCAACCGTCTTGATCCGAGGCAACAACTTCACGCCCAGGTAGGGGGTGAACGCTACCGCCACCACCCAGGATGCGATCAGGGCGATGCCGACAATCCAGAACATGTTGCTGGTGTATTCGCCGGCAGTGGACTGGGCGAAACCGTTAGGCATGAATCCGATGGCGGTAACCAATGTGCCAGACAGCATGGGGGCTGCCGTGTGGCTCCAGGCATATGCGGAAGCCTTGATGCGGTCGTAACCTTCTTCCATCTTCACGACCATCATTTCGATGGCGATGATCGCGTCGTCGACCAGCAACCCTAAGGCCAGGATGAGCGAACCCAGCGTAATCCGGTCGAAATTCTTGCCTGTTGCGGCCATCACTACGAATACGATCGCCAGTGTCAATGGCACCGCGGCTGCGACGACAACGCCGACACGCCAGCCCAGGCTGAGGAAGCAGACAAGCATCACGACCAGCAGGGCAACGAAAAACTTGATCATGAACTCGTCGACGGAGGACGTGATGTTCACCGCCTGATCGGTGACCTTGCTGAGCGTCATGCCCAAGATCATGCCTTCGTTGATCTTGGCTGTTTCGGCCTCCAGGGCTTTGCCAAGGTCGAGGCCGTTCCAGCCTTCGCGCATGACAATGCCAAGCAGCAAGGCTGGCTCGCCATCGTTACGCACCAGGAACGTCGCGGGGTCTTCATAGCCACGTTCAACGTCGGCCACATCCGACAGTTTCAGGGGGCGGCCCTGGGCGACTACAGGGGTTTCGCGAATCTTTGCCAGTTGATCGAAGGCGCCGTCAACCCTGACCACCACTTGTGGCCCCTGTGTTTCGACCGAGCCCGCCGGTGACAGGGCGTTCTGGTTGTCAAGGGCCGAGAAAATGTCCTGTGGCGTGATTCCGAGCGTGGCCAGGCGGTCATGGGAAAAGGACACGAATATCCGTTCAGCCTGTTCCCCGATGATATTGACCTTCTTGACGCCCGGCACGTGCAGCAGCTGCTGGCGCAGTGTTTCAGCGTCGCGTACCAGCTGGCGCTGCGGTTCGCCTTTGGCTTTGAGCGCGTAGACCGCAAATGTCACGTCCGAGAACTCATCATTGAGCATTGGGCCAATGACGCCCGCTGGCATGAGCTTGGCCTGATCACCCGCTTTCTTGCGGGCCTGGTAAAATTCCTCCTGAACCGCCGAAGGTGGGGTCTTGTCTTGCAGCGATACCATCGTGAACGCCAACCCAGGCCGGGTGTAGGTTTCGGTACGGTCATACCAACGCAGCTCTTGCATGCGTTTTTCCAACGGTTCGGCCACCAGATCCTGCATTTCCTGCGCAGTGGCGCCGGGCCAGGCAGTGATAACCGTCATCTGCTTGACGGTGAAGGGCGGATCTTCTGCTCGGCCCAGCTTGAAGAAGGCCAGCGTGCCGGCGAAGGCGATCAGCACAATCAGGAAGAGGGTGATCGCTCGCTCGCGTACTGCGAGCGCCGATAAGTTGAAACGAAGCTGGCTCATGGTTGGTGCCCCATGACCTGAGCTGTTTGAGCCTGTTCCATGACCTCGACGCCATCGCGCAGCAGATGCGCACCCAGTGCCACGATCCGATCGCCAGCGTGCAGGTCACTCTTCACGACCGCTTTTTCGTCACTGACACTAAGCACTTCCACCGCGCGCCATGACACCTTGGCCGGCTGGCCAGCTATCACCCAAACCCCTGCTCCGTTACCCGGGTCAAAGAGCGCGCCGATGGGTATCTGCTTAGCTCCGTAATCCGTATCGGTATCCGGAATCTCAAGCGTAATGGTTGCACCCAGTGGCGCGCTCGCCAAAGGCCCAGTGAGCACGTACCTGGCTTCGAATGTGCGCGTGATGGGGTCTGCTGCATCCGAAAGCAAGCGCAGTTTGGCGGGTACGGCCTGCGCAGGCTTGCCAAATAGCGTGGCGAGCGCAGTCGAGCCAGGCGCAGGTCGGAGTGTTTCTGGCAAGTAGACGACAGCTTCTCGTTGCCCGGCCCTGGCCAGCCTTACAACCGCTTGACCAGCACTGACGACCTGGCCCGGTTCGGCCAGCGTGTCCATCACCACACCATCGGCGTCGGCTAGCAAGACCGCATATTCAGTGGCGTTCCTGGCAACGTCAGCCTGAGCTTGCGCGGCACTGAGTTGCGCCTTGGCGGCATCAGCCGCAGCTTTGATCTGGTCGTAGGACGATGCCGAGACCGCGCCCTCGGCCACCAGCCCTCGATAGCGAGCTTCGTCGTCACTGGTCTGCTTGGCCCGTGCCCGAGCAGCAGTCACTGCCTCTTGCTGCGCGCGCGCCTGCAGATTCAGATCCGCCGGATCCAGGCGCATCAAGGGCTGACCGCGTTTGACTGTTTGTCCGGTATCGACCAGGCGCTGCAAGATTTTTCCGGATACTCGGAAGCCGAGGTCACTCTGTGTGCGAGCGACCACTACTCCGGAAAACGAACGTGCAAGGGCTGACGCGTCCTGTACTGAGACCGCTTTCACGACCGGCGGTGTGTCTCTCGGGTCTTTTCCAGGTGAAGAGTTCCCGCAAGCGACAAGGGCGAGTGGGAGTAAGCAACCGACTATGGCGGCAGGACGCAGGCGCATGGGATCCCTTTCTCAAAAGGCGATATAGGAATCCCATTTTTCTACCGGTGACCAATATTGTCAATGGTCACAATCTGCTAGGGGGCGAGACTTCGGAGTATCAAAGCCGGCAGTTGGACGACCGCATCCTGAAGCGTGTCCAGGTTGTGCTGAAGGAGCGCGGCATTTACGTATGGCCTCATGATCAGAAAAATCGCCAGCGTCAGTTCGTCCAGGGGTGTCTTGCGTTCAAATTCTCCTGCGTCGCGGCCTTGTGTCAGGATCTCCAGAATGACCTTACTGATATTGGCTTCATGAGACTTGACCGACGACCATTGGTCGCGCGATGCCACTGCCGCTATGTCATAGAGCTTCCGGTCGTGGAAGAAAAGGTCAGCCCCGCCTTCAGCGATCGCTCGGAATAGACGTCTCAGCTTCTCCGATGCAGTCGGGGCGTCGCTGGTGGCCGTCGCAATGCGCTGCATGATCAGCGCAAGCCGACTGGAGCAAATCACCTCTCCGATCGCTTGTTTGGATTCGAAGAATTTGTAGATGTAGGCCTTTGAAAAGCCAATCGATTTGGCTAAGTCAGAGACAGTGGTTTTGTCGTACCCATAATGGGCGAAGTGCTCCATGGCAGCCTGGATGATCTGATCCCTCACGTCGTGGTCGGCTGGTCCGCGCGCCGGCGAGGGTGGAGAAGATTTACTCATTTTTGAAGCATCCTGGAACTGATTGACAGAGTGTGACCAAAATATAATATGGTCACACCTCCTCTTGGTCTATGAGAATCATCATGCTTCCCTACCGAACGATTGCTCTGCTGTTGAGCGCCAGTCTCACTGCAGGGTGCATGGTTGGCCCGGATTATAAACAGCCAGAGGTTGCGCTGGCCGATCATTACGTCACGGATGCACAGCCGTTGACCGCAAGCGACACATCGGTCGGCAGCCTTGATGTCTGGTGGGAAGGATTTGGAGATCCTTTGTTGAGCAGGCTTGTGACCGAGGCGCTGGGGCAAAACCTGCAGTTGGCGCAGGCACAGGCCCGTGTAGCTCAGGCTCGCGCAGCGCTGGGCTCAGCGACCGCGGCGCTTGTGCCGTCCGCGGGTATCAATGGCCAAGCTGCACGCTCACGGCAATCCGTTGAAGCGCCCTTGGGCCAGCTGCTGAACTCAACGCCTGACTATGACCGCTACGGCAACAGCTATGAACTCAATCTGCAAGCAAGCTGGGAAATCGACTTGTTTGGCGGGCTTCGTCGTGATCGGCAAGCCGCGGTCGGTGAGTACCAGGCTTCTGAGGCGGTGGCAATCGCAACTCGTCTTGCCGTCGCCGCGCAAACAGCAGATATCTACACTACCGTGAGGGGGCTGCAGGCGCGTCTGGCCATTGCTCAGAACCAGGTGCAGACACAGCAAGACCTTCTGGCCAAAGTCAACCTGCTCAACCGCAAAGGTCTGGCGCCTGACTACGAGGTTCGTCAAACCGAGGGCGAACTGTCTCAAGTCGAGGCAACCGTGCCGGTTTTGCGTGCGGGCCTGGATGCGGCTCTCAACGCTTTGGATGTCATGCTGGGCAGTGCGCCAGGTACCCACCGAGCCCAAATGGCAATGGCCTCGTCAATCCCTCAGGTGCCTGCGCTTGCGCAAATCGGCAAACCTTCCGATCTGCTCCGCCGTCGGCCCGACCTGATCGCCGCCGAGCGCAGGCTCATGGCTGCCAATGCCATGATCGGCAGTGCGATCAGTGAGTACTACCCAAAATTTTCAATAGGCGGGCTGATCGGCAGCGCGTCTACCTCTGGCGGACCATTTTTCACGGGCGATGCCAACCAATCAGCCGTATTGCTCGGCTTGAGGTGGCGACTCTTTGATTTTGGCCGTATCAACGCGCAGATAGACCAGGCCAAAGGACGTGAGGCCGAAGCCCTGGCCCTCTATCGGCAGTCTGTGCTGGAGGCTTCGGAAGATGTTGAAACAGCTTTGTCTGCATTGATCAATCGGCAAGCGCAGGCACAGTCGCTCAAACGCGGTGAGGCATCCCTGGAGCGAGCACGACGTTCGTCCTTTGTAGCATTCCAGAACGGTGTAGCCAGTTTGATAGACGTTCTGAACGCAGATCAGCAGCTTCTCAGGACATCAGATTCCCGAGCAGTTGCGCAAACTGAAGCGGCGCGTGCTGCTATTGCTGCCTACCTCGCCCTGGGTGGCGGGTGGTCAAGTGACTCAGATGTGGCACAGCGATGATGGGGCTGCGTAAATGCCTTGAGCGATAAGGCGTCTCGACCGGCTTCACTCAGAAGCCTGGGAAAGGGTGTTCAGCACCTTCATTGCTTTTTGCGCATCATCTTTACCTACGAAGACATGATCGTGGAAATAGGCTGCGATCACATTGCAGCTGATTCCTGCTTGGCCCAGAGCAGTCGAGAACGCCGCAGTCAAGCCAACTGCATCGAGGGCCGAATGGATGGTCAGGGTGATCCACGCAGCGACGAAATCAAACTTCAGCCCGAGCGTTTCTGCTCGGCTTCGCTCGATGATCAAGGTCAAGCCTTCTTTCTCCTTGAAGCTACCCACCAAGTCGTCCGGGCTCAGTCCTGCGAAGTCAGCGACAGTGCAGAAGACGTACTCACCTTCGTTGAGGATTGGGCTCATACCGCGTAGTAGGGCAGAGATAGATTTTTCACCCGCCATGTCTCACCTCCAAAAAATAGTGGCAGAAGTCTGCGCCGCCTTCAAACCTCAAACCTCAAGCCAATGTTCTTCGAAGCGGCACGTGATCTGATCTAAAGCTTGGGCTTTAAGTCTGCGTCTTTGGAATCCGCATGATCCAAGTGCTTACGCAAAAGGTGGAGGAGGGTAGTCGAGGGGTTCACCTGCAGTATTCGATGTCGAAAGTCGCCTTCTTGCCTGTCATTACCTGCCCCCTTCAAGCGCGCTCCCCACGAAGCCAGCGCTCGTGATAATGGATCAGGCGCGTCAGTCCATAGACGGCGCCGTCGTGCATGACTTGCGCTCGCTCACCAAAAAAACGCTGGGTACGGGTAAACACGGCTATCGGTTCGCCGGCAAAAGCCCACGCAAAGCAAAGCGTGCCGGGTAGAACCCCAGCTGCTGGGTCAGGCCCGGCTAAACCTGTAGTTGCGATAACGACATTGGCATCGCTGTCCTTCAGCGCCCCCAGGGCCATCTCCCATGCGACTGGTTCGCTAGTCAGCCCGTACCGTTCGATGGTTTCCGCGCTTACACCTAGCAGACGCTTCTTGGCGGAGGGCGAATACACGACGTAGCCGCTTTCCAGGACCTCGCCTGTGCCTGGGAATGCCGCTAGCAGAGCGACCATGCAGCCTGCTGTGCAGGACTCGGCAGTGGTAAGTACCAGATGGTGGTCTTTGAGGTAGCCGAGCACGGCCAATACGGGATCCGTTGCCATTTTTATGTCGACTCATTGTTCTTTTGTGGTGGACGTGTCGGCCATGTAAATGGTTCACCGGTTTAGCGCAGCTTCGCCTTGTTTTTTGAACTGAACTTTATTTCCCTCGTTTTCAGTCATCGTCACGGCCTTCGCATTTTACTTCTTTCTTGTATTCGTCCCGCTTGGCTTCGACCTTCACCCGGCACGGACCGTCCCAGTATTCCTCCTTCCATTCACCCCGAGGCCAAGTCCTGCCACGCCCATCCGGGCATTTGACTTCCAGCTTGTAGTCGCCCTTGTCCGAGACCTCTTTGACGTGACACGGACCGTCCCTGTACTCGTCTTCCCGTTTCTCATGGCGATGATCAGCGACAGCCAAGCCAACAACGGAAGAGAGCATTAACAGCGCGCCCACGAAAGGCTTGATGCCCATCACGCAACCCCAACAGCGAGCCTTGATAAAAGCCCCGCATAAGCTGTGGGGCACCAGATGTCCCTAAGACAACAGTGCGACTGCTTTTGTTCACCGTAGGCGACGCAGTATTATGCAAGACGGGTTCGCCATATCGATCAGTAAACGCTGACACATGAATATGTCTGACCTAGCACCTGATTTAACAAGTGGGCGATGTCATTTGTTCATAAGTGGGCGGGCGCATTGCTTTGCTGAGGGATTGTGGGCTAATGCCGTTGAAATGTTCATCCGTTTGGGTTCATAAGAACAGGCCAGCGACCTCGCATTACCATCACAGTGCTACGGCGCGCGATAGAGACAAGCGGCGGGAGCATTACTGCGTGGGCTTGGCTGGGAAAATCTGCGTATCTGGTCAACTGACTGGTGGATCAACGCCGTTGGCACTGCTGATCTTATTCATGAGCGCCTGTTCGCTTTACTGATTCTTATAGTGATGCCCTGACCACCAACGGACAATCAACTGGCTGGGCTCCCGATACCTCGAGGGCCTGGATCAGGTGCCGGGCAGCATTGCGACCGATCTCGTAATATGGCAATTGCACGGTGGTCAGCGGTGGGATGAACAGTTCGGCGATGCCGATCATGTTGTCATAGCCGAGCACAGCGACATCGGCGGGAATCTTCAGGCCACGGCCCAACAACAGCTGATAGGCACAAAAGGCAATACGGTCATTGCCACAGATCAGAATGTCGAATTGGGGGCGACCTTCGATGATATGTCGGTCGAGGATGGCTGCGGTTTCACCATAGGCGTCATGATCGGAAAGGTCGTATTGCAGGAGTGCGCCAGGCGCTAGGCCGAATTCCTGACAGGCACGTTGCAGGCCTTTTTGTCGCAAGCCCCAGGCCAGACTCTGTTTTGGCAGATTGATACACAGTGGGCGCCGATAGCCTTGGCTTAACGCGTGATGTACGGCTCGATACTGCCCCTTTTCGTCGTCTGGCACATAACTCACCAGGCGACTGTCATCGGTCAGGCAATTGGCGAGTACCAGTGGTTTGCTCTTCAACCGCTCGGGAATGCACACCTGGCGAAACCCCATGGCGCTGAAGATCAAGCCGTCCGGCCGGTGCGACAGCATTAGGTCGATGTTCTGGTCAGTGGGCGGGTTGCTTAATAGGTTGAGGATAAAGACATTCCAGCCGGCTTGCTGCGCGGTCTGCTCAATGGACAGCAGCAGCTCGACCGCGAATGGTGTGGTCGCAGTGTCCAGCGCGAACACACCGATGGTTCGCGACTGGAGGTTGTCGCCGCGCATCCTGCGCGCCGACAGGCTCGGTACGAATTGCAGTTCATCAATGGCTCGACGCACCCGCAGAAGGGTTTCGGCGCTCAGTTTTTCCGGAGTGTTGAGCGCTCGAGAAACCGTCATCAGGGACACGCCGGCCAGCTGTGCAACGTCTTTCACTGAAGTCATGTGAGGCGAAATCGGTCAGGTTGACGCCGAATCATGACACATTGCCCGGACTTCTCGCGACTCGAATGAGCTGTCTCACAGCCATCCAGAACCGAGAGACCACGCCTTGGGAATCGAGACACGCCCACCACTCCCGCTAGCCAGAAGCTTCACGCCCAGACTGTCGGGCCGCGGATAGAGGCGACTGCTGAGGCTGAAGTGCCCGTTTTCGTCGAATACCTCGATGGAGGAGCGATCGAGGAACACGCGCAGTTCAAGTCGCTCTTGTGTCGGGTCTATCGATACGCTGCGCTGGCCTGTGACTTGCGCACCCGAGCGGCTACGGTCAAGCACCAGGCGATGCAGTGATGCATCGTAGTAGAGCAGGGTTTCTTCACGGCCATCGTCGCTGCAGCGCAATGCAATTCCCAGGTGGCCGTCGGTGCAGCCGAGCAAGTCCAGATGCACGTGGATTTCGAGCATATCGCCTTTCACGTCCGGCACCCACCGGGACCCTGTCTCATCCCACCAGGGCGTACTCGGTAATGGCGTCTTGCGTAGGGCGGTGAGCTCCCGTGCCGGATACACGCAAAGGCGATCGGCGCACAGTTCAAGTTCGCGCGGTAAACAGAGCATGCCGCACCAGTGATGGTCCTGGCTCGGCATCGGGCTTTCCCACATGTCGAGCCACGCCCACACAAGGCGCCGACCATCAGCGGCCAGTAGCGTTTGCGCAGCATAGAAATCATGGCCGTTATCCAGCTCGATAAAAGGCCCTCCCGTGAAGTGCCATTCGCTATCGAGTCGGCCTACTCGATAACCCGTCTGGTACTTGTTGAGGCGGTCGTAACCATCGGCTTGCATGCCTTGGGGCGAGTACAGCAGTACATCGCGCCCACTCCGTCGAAACAGATCCGGGCATTCCCACATATAGCCATCACCCTCGCTGCCGCCGGACACATAGTCAAGGAACTCCCAGACGTGCAGATCCGTGGAGCGGTACAACGGCAGCAGCGGCACATCGCCCAGACGTGCGCCGGCAATCAGGTACCAATAGTCATCCTCCTGCCATACCTTGGGATCGCGAAAGTGCATGATGGTGTTGTGCGGCGCGGTGTCGATGACGGCGCCATGTTTGACGAAATGGATGCCATCGCTACTGGTTGCCAGACACTGGACTTGACGGATGAAGCGCTCGTCACCCACTTCCCCCAGCCAGGTGTGCCCGGTGTAGATCAGGGCCAGGGTATCGCCACACACCACGGCACTACCGGAAAAACAACCGTCACGGTCGAAGTCATCGCCGGGTGCCAGTGCAATGGGCAGGTGCTGCCAATGAACCAGATCGGCACTCTTGGCGTGGCCCCAATACATCGGGCCCCATTTCGCGTCGAAGGGGTAATGCTGATAGAACACGTGATATTCGCCACGAAAGTACACGACCCCGTTAGGGTCGTTCATCCAGCCTGCCGGCGGCGCAATATGATAGCCCGGGCGATAATCGTGGATGACGCGCGAGATACCCTCACTCAGTGCACGCTGCGCAAGATCAAGGGAAGAAGACATCGGGTCGCTCATGGTATTCAAAGACAAGGTCATAGGGCGCGTGCTCGGACTGAACGCAGAGAAATGTCATTCGGCAGGTTTTCAATGGCTTGCGGGTGGCGCTTCAAGGCCCTGCCGTCGGCGTCGAACAGGTGCAGGTGGTCTGTGTCCAGTTGCAGTTCGACCCGATCGCCTGCCTGCCATCCGGCGTTGACCTCGCAACGACAAGTCAGAAGCTCGTCCTGACCTGTTTCGAGGTGCACATACGTTTCGCTACCCAGGTACTCGACCCCCATCACGACGATGCCGGCGGTTTCTTCCGCCGCTTTGAGCGATACGTGCTCCGGGCGAATCCCCAAGCTCAGCAGCGTGCCCGCCGCCAGATCCGAGCTGTCGAAGGGCAGGGCGGTCATACCCAAAACGGGAGTATCGACTAGGCTGGTTTCGCCCGGGGCATGCAGGCGTGCCGGTAGAAAATTCATTTTCGGCGAACCGAGAAAACCGGCGACAAAGCGGCTCGATGGGCGTTCATAGAGCTCGCGCGGTGAACCGACCTGCTCCACGCGACCGCCATTGAGCACGATAATTTTGTCGGCCAGGGTCATTGCTTCCACCTGATCGTGGGTGACGTAGATCATGGTCGAGCCCAGTCGGTCATGCAGCCGGGCGATTTCGTTGCGCATCTGCACCCGCAAGGAAGCATCCAGGTTGGAGAGTGGCTCATCGAACAACAAGATGTCCGGTTCCCGCGCCATGGCTCTGCCCATCGCCACACGCTGACGCTGGCCTCCAGACAGTTCCTTTGGCTTGCGTTGCAGCAGGTTGTCCAATTGCAGGATCTGCGCAGTTTTCAGCACGCGCTCGCGCAGGCTGGTCTTTTCGGTCTTGGCCAGTTTGAGACCAAAGCTGATGTTGTCGTAAACGCTCATGTGCGGGTACAGCGCATATGACTGAAACACCATGCCGACGCCACGTTCGCGCGGCTCCAGGTCGTTTACCCGTCGCCCGTCGATCAGCAGGTCGCCGGCGCAGATCGAATCCAGTCCGGCGATCAGTCGCAGCAGGGTCGACTTTCCGCAGCCCGACGGGCCGACGAACACCACGAATTCACCCGCAGCGATCTCCAGGTTGATGTCGCGAAGAATCCGCACGCCACCCAGTTGTTTGTTCACGTTGTCCAGTTTCAATTTGATCACGATGCTGTTCCTTGTATTTGTTGGGCATCAACCCTTTAACGCGCCGGCAGTGAGGCCGGAAACGATTCGGCGCTGGAAGATCAGCACCAGAATCACCAGCGGGACGGTGACCAGCACCGATGCGGCCATTAACAGCCCCCAAGGCAGCTCATGGGGGCTGCCGCCGGAAATCAAGGCGATGGCAACCGGCACAGTGCGTTGGGTGTCGGTGAGGGTGAAGGTCAGGGCAAACAGGAACTCGTTCCACGCTGCGATGAAGGCCAATAAACCGGTAGTGGCCAGGGCGGGCCAGAGCAGCGGCAACAGCACGCGGGTCAGCGTGACCCAGGGCGAAGCACCATCCATGATTGCCGCTTCTTCCAGTTCATGGGGCAATTGCCCCATGAACGTGGTCAGCACCCAGACGGTGAAGGGCAGGGTGAAAATCGTGTAGCTCAGGATCAACGCCCAGGACGTGTTGTACAGGCCCAGGGCGCGGATCACTTCGAACAGCCCCGACAGCACCGCGACCTGGGGAAACATGGAGACGCCAAGGACCATCATCAATACTGTCCCACGCCCACGGAATTTCACCCGGCCCAAGGCATAGGCAGCGGTCAGGCTGAGGAACAGCGCCAGCGTCACCACGCACAGCGCAACCACCAGCGAATTACCAATTGCCCGCAGGAATGAGGCTTGGTGAAGTACTGCCGCATAATTGGAGAAGTCGGGGTGTTCGATCCAGTAGCTCACCTCGAACAAGGCGCTGGACGGCTTCAGCGAAGTCACGATGGCGTAGTAGAAAGGGAAGACCGCATACAGCAGCAAAACTCCGATCAGACACCAGAATCCGAGGCGCAACAGCGATTTTTTCAGTAGGCGCTGGCTCATGATCGAACCTCCATTTGACGGCGTCCGAGGTAGAGATAAAGCATGGCGATTACCGCAACCACCAGAAACAGCAGAGTCGAGGCCGCGCTGCCGTAGCCAACATCCTGGAACTCCACCAGGTGTTGGCGGGCATAGACCGACATGCTGATGGTGCTAGAAGAATTTGAGGTCAGCACATAGATGACGTCAAATACCCGCAGGGAATCGAGGATGCGGAAGATCGCGGCCACCAACAATGCAGGCATCAACAGGGGAAGCGTGACACGCCAGAACACTTTCAGCGGATGAATACCATCAACCCTGGCGGCTTCGTAGCAATCACTCGGCAACATCTGCAAGGCCGCCAACATCAGCAGCGTGACAAAAGGGACGGTCTTCCACACGTCGACGATGATCACTGCCCACATCGACAGATCCGCATCTGCCGTCCAGGCCAGAGGAGCGTCAATCAGGCCGAGACTCAGCATCAGGTGATTGATGATGCCGAATTGGTCGTTCAGCATCCATGACCATATCTTCGCCGAGACAATGGTCGGAATCGCCCAGGGAATCAGAATCAACGCACGCACCAGGGAACGGCCGGTGAACTGGATGTTCAACAGCAACGCCACCGACAGCCCAAGGATGACTTCCAGTCCCACCGACACCACAGTGAAATACAACGTGTTGCGCACAGCGTTCCACCATTGTGGATCGACCAGGATGCCCGACCAGTTGGAACCGTCGTGGAACAGGTAATTGCTCATGCCTACGAAGGAACCGCCACTGCTGTCCGCCAGACTGGCATCGGTCAGGCTGAACCAGAATGTGCGCAGCAGCGGCCATGCCGCCACCAGGGTCAGACACAGCAACATCGGTGTCAGAAATAGCCAGGCGGCGCGTACTCGGCGACTCTGTATGGGCGTTTCCCTGGTGAGCAGGCGCTCGTCACAGGAGGCATGGGTAGTAGAGACAGGCATGGTGATTTTCTTCCTTGTGGCCTACCAGTTCCGGCGTTTGATGCGTGTGAGTTCGCTTTCCAGTTCGACCAGCGCCTGATCGACGGGCAACTCGCCTGCCAGCACGCCGTGCACTCGATCGAAGAACGCATTGGAGACCCGTGGATAGCGAGCGGCGGTGATTGAAGCGGGGCGCATGACCCCGTCGTTGAGAATGCTGTGCAGCTGAGCGTAATAAGGCATGGTCGCGAGCAGCTCGGGATCTCGATACAGCGACTCGATAACCGGGTTATAGGCGCCTATCAGGGCACGATGTTTTTGCTGCTGGGCACTGGTCAGGTAGCTCACCAGCTCGGCGGCAAGTTTGGGATGGGCGCTGTAGCGCGATATCGCCAGGCCCCAGCCTCCGAGGGTGGATGCATGGCTGCCGGCCTCGCCGCCGCGGGGCAGGGGAGCGACCCCGACCTTGTCCTTTACGGCGCTGTCCTGGCTTTGCACCAAGGCCCAGACATAAGGCCAGTTGCGCATAAACAGCGCATTGCCCGACTGGAATACGCCGCGTCCTTCTTCCTCGGTGTAATTGAGCACGCCACGCGGGGAGATGTCGCCTACCCAGCTTTTGGCCAGGGTCAACGCCGCTCTTGAGGCCTGGCTGTTGACCACGATGTCGCCTCGTGGATTGACCAGCCCGCCGTCCGGTTGGCTGCTGATCCATTCCAGCGCGTTACACGTCAGGCCTTCGTAGGCACGCCCTTGAAAGATGTACCCCCAGGCGTTGGCGTTGCCGGCATTGCGCTCGGCCTGTTGCACATCCTTGGCGGTTGCGGTCATTTCCTCCCAAGTCTGGGGGACTTGTTTGTTGTATTTCTCGAGCAAGTCCTTGCGGTAATACAGAAGGCCCGAGTCGGTGAACCACGGCATCGTCACCAGCCGTCCGTTCACCGTGGCGTTGTCCACCTGCGCCTGGAAGTAGCCTTGGGTTGCATCGGCGGGCAGCACCTCGCGCAAATCCAGCAGATGTTTGGCCAGCATCCCCGGCCACACCATGTCGATCTGAATGATGTCGATGTCGCTGGACTGCGCACTGAGGATCTGTTGATAGAACGACAACCGCTCGGTTGCCGAGTTAGGCGTGGACACCACCTCGACGTGATTGCCGGTCTGTTGAGACCACGCCTCGACGGCCTCTTTGCACAGTTGTAATTCCGCGCCCACCGCACCGCAGGAAATCGTCAGATTGCCTGCGCTGGAGAGGGATGGAAGCCCGGCGCAAAGGGCAAGCAGTGCTGCTGGAAAGAGTGTTTTGAGCTGTTTCATAAAGCCCTCTTTATTTTTGTTTTTAGAAAAGTTAACGTCAACATCGCCAAATGTAGCAGCGTATTTGCGATGAGGCATCCTTTTTTTCGTAGATTTTGACAATCAACATTTCACGAAAAAAGAGGCCGGTCGCAGGACAAAAAATAAAAACAAAACAGGAAATCCCCCCATGCAGAAAGCATCAAGCTGGGTACTCGCAGGCGTACTCGGCACCTCGGCGGCCAACGCTCAGGCCGCGACTCTGGAAGAGCGCATGGCCGCGTTTGAAGCCCGTGCCGCCGCTGCGGAAAAACGTGCAGCCGCCGCCGAACAACAAACCCAGGCGCTCGCCAGGGAACTGCAGCAGCTCAAACAGTCCACTGCCGCCTTGCAGCCTGCTGCGTCCACTGCGACCACCACTGTGATGCCCAGTTTGGATACGCGGTTGGCAAAACTCGAAGCCCGTCAGCAAAGCATGGAGAAGGAGGGCAGTACCGGGCACCTCACCGACGGGTTCAGCTTCAAGGGTTACGCCCGCTCCGGATTGCTGATCAACGATGGCCTGGGGGGCGGGCGGGGCGGTCCTTATACAACGCCTGCCGGTTCAGTCGGTGGCGCAGTCGGGCGACTGGGTAATGAAGACGATACTTACATGCGTATAGACCTGTCGAAAGAAGCCTATGCGCAGAACGGCACCCATTCCAAATTCACGGTTTCCATCGCCGATGGCGTGGAAAGCTCCAATGACTGGACGGCCGCTGAAAGTAACCTGAACGTACGCCAGGTATTTGCGGAACTCGATCATCTCGCCGCATTCAAGGGCAATTCGATGTTCGAGAACGCCACCCTGTGGGCAGGCAAGCGATTCGACAGGGACAACTTCGATATCCATTGGCTGGACTCGGACGTCGTCTTTCTGGCCGGCACCGGGGGTGGTATCTACGACGTACAGATGAAAAAGAACTGGCGCTCGAATTACTCGTTGATCGGGCGTAACTACGGGGATTTCAGTGAGGGCGGTCTCAATGCCGATGTGGAAAGCTACATCCTCACCTCCAACCAGTTCTTCGATAATGGTCAGTGGCAGTGGATGTTCAATGGCATTGGCTCAAAGAAAAACGACTTCGGCACTCGCACCAATGAAGCGGGCCTGAAGCCTGCGGACTCCGGCTTGCACAGCATGGTGGCCAACCACCAGAAAAACTTTTTCGGCAGGGAAGGCTTCTTCAAAACGGCGCTGCTCTATGGGCAAGGTCTGGGGGCAGAGGTCAAGAACATCGGCTCAGATGGCGAACTCATAGACGATGCCCGCGCTCTGCGTCTGGCACTTTACGGTGAGACATCCCTTGCGCCCGACTGGCGTATCGGCCCCAGCGTGCTGGCCGAACAGAGCAAGGATAGATACGTCGAGGGTGACGACTACCGCTGGCTGACCCTGAATGTGCGCTTGGCCAATAAAATCAACAGAAATTTCGAGATGGCCTACGAAATAAGCTGGCAAACCATGAACCTGGACCCGAAGGACTACCTACAACGTAATGCGGTCGACGGTAACTTTTGGAAATTCACTGTCGCCCCGACATTCAAACCTGAGGTTGGAGATCTTCTTACACGTCCCGAACTGCGAGTGTTCGCAAGCTTCATGAACTGGTCTTCGGATCTGGACAGGTTCAGTACCACAGACTCCTTTGGCATGACGGACTTCGAAGCCGGAGGTGTATGGCAGTACGGTATACAAATGGAAACCTGGTTTTAATGTTTGAACGCGTGCGGCCAACATCTGCTTTGAGGTTGGTTATGAGAGCTTCACTAACCTCAACAAACCCTGCCTTTCATCAAAGCGCACTGAGTAAGTGATTACCGGTCGAATCTGATCAGCCAGCAGTTCCCTACGACAAAAAAATGAGGAAATGACGATGGTATTGCCTCGCGCAGTAGTGTTTGGTGAAGCCCTGACCGATCTTGTCCAAGGCACTCCTGGGCAGTGGATGGGCTACCCGGGTGGTGCTCCCTGGAACGTTGCACGAGCGCTAAGTCGCTTGGGTGTCAGCAGCGCTTTTGCTGGGTCGGTGAGCATGGATTCACTGGGTGACGAGATCGTTTCGCAGTCGGAAGCGGCAGCATTGGATATGAGGTTTATCCAACGGGTAGACCGAGATCCTTTGGTCGCCATCATTCCATCTAGCCGTCCTCCAAGGTACTTTTTTGCCGGAGATGCCGATCTGTTTTTTGATCCGGATCTGATGCCAGAAGGATGGATCAACCAAGCAGAGCTGTGTCATTTCAGTTGCATCAGTTTGGCTCGACAGCCACTTGCAGACAGGCTGGTTAAAATTGCTCAGCAGGCCAAAGAAGTCGGTAAACGGATTAGCTATGATCCGAACTGGCGCAATTTAATGGATAGCCATTATCGGGAGCAGACCTTCCCTAAGATGACCACTCTTGCTGACATGGTTAAGCTTTCCGACGAAGACCTTCGGCAAATTTATCCAGGGCTGACAGAACACCAGGCAATAGATGAGCTTCGCGCTCTTAATCCTCAGGCGCAGATCCTTTTTACTCGAGGGGAACACGGGATGATTCTCCATACCCCGGACAGCCAGCTCGATCAGCCGGCGATTGCCGTGAAGGTGGAGGACACGGTTGGAGCAGGAGACGCTTGTATGGCTGGTTGGCTGGCGGCGGAGCTGCTGGGGATCGCGGACTTGAGAGAGCGCCTGCAATTTTCAGCGGCTTGCGCATCCATATCTTGCCGCCATGCCGGAGCCCATGCTCCAGCGTTAGCTGATGTGGAAGGTTTGCTGCAACTGCTAAAACATACTTGACCAGGGTTGCTGGCGCCGAGGAGTCGTCTAAGTAAAAAGACGCGGCGCCGAATCCAAGGGAGCTCATGAACATCTATGACATATCTATCATTTAACATAATATGCATTATGAGCACCTGCGTATGAAGGTACCGGGCCGTGGGCCGGCAGCTCCTGCCTGCACCTCAGCGATGTAATCCAAGACAAACGGTTCCGGAGAACCTTGCACCTTGTAATAGTCAACCACGCTGGCCAGCGTCCACCGCAGTAACCTCATCAGCACCGGATCGGAAAATTTCCAGCTGCTCGACTCGTATGGATACCGGCTGTTGGTGAAAACGTCGCGATATCTCTCGAAGGAATCTTCCAGGCTGTTCAGGGCCAAGCTGCTACGAATCGCTTCGGGCATCGCATGGAACAACGTCAACAGATCGTGCTTATCAGGGGTTTTACGGCTGGTTTGTCAACGCTTTGCAGATGCTGATGAGCCGCAGCAGTCCTCGGAAGTAATTCTTAGGACGTTTTCGGAACTAATCCAGGAACTGCGGTGTTTTCCCTCCGAGTTCAAAAATTACTTCCAGCCAGCGGGCCGTTCGTGTGACCGTCGCTCACGTGCTGGCGCTTTTTCCTCCTGTTTCATGAGTTAGTTTCTGTTACCGCTGTATCCACCATCTGCTGTCCAAGCCGGCACAATGCTGAACCGAGTCCGCACATGCGAAAATTCACTGTCCACGACTACGTTCGTACCACCAGTAATCGATTTCGCCAGTGCATTGGTCTTTTGAGGTCGCAAGCAGATGACTAGAACCTCGGGAGTGCTGCGGAATGTGGGGAGCATGCTTTGGGCTGGCTGTGAGGCTTTAAGCATGTCTTCACCCACGGAGGGATCTCATGAGCGCTAGATTTGATGGTGGACAGCTCCGTTAATTGGCATCAGAGCGTTGTGCTCTCCGATGGGCGCGTTTCACAGTGAAATGCCGGTTTGGAGGCCTGTCTATGGGGGTTGTAAATCACTTTTTTACGTGTAAACCACTGTAGTTAACACGTAAAAAAGTGGTTTACAGTGTGAATTTTTACGTCGCCATGGCCACCAGCTACTTGTTGTCGTACGGGTTGTATTTTGAACGGTGCAGTATGGCGTGCTAACGTAGCTCTGCAGATTAGCCCCCACGCCTCGTGGCAGATTCTGTAGGTCTGTACTGCGCACCAGGGGGTTGGTTGTCAGGTACTTCGCTAAGATGATCGATCACTTGAGGGAGTAAGCTAACCTCCTCCAGCCTCTTTTCTCCTCATGTGGTTATAACTCCACTAAATATTCATTTAGTAGAGTTGCACTCAGTAAGTGCCTGGTTTTGTGTATCGTCAAACCCTGCCCTGACGACTGCGAAAACTCTCCGCAACATTGAATAACCCCATACCGACGAGCATCGCGATCACGAACAGCCAGGCTTGCCAGTACCCCCCGGCGAGCAACACCAGCGCCGGCCCCGGACAAACGCCGGCAAGCCCCCAGCCTATGCCAAAGACGAGGCTCCCGCCGACAAGTCGACGGTCGATGTCACGCCTGGCAGGCAGCTGTAGCTTACCTCCCAGCACAGCCGTGGTGTGACGCCGCGCCCAGGTCATAGGCAACAGTGCGACACCTATCGCGCCCACCATGACCAGTGCAAGCGACGGGTCCCACTGCCCGGCAATGTCGAGAAAACCTAACACCTTGGCGGGGTTTGCCATGCCGGATAGCAGTATCCCCATGCCGAATAGCAACCCTGCAATGAAGCCACTGATCCGCTTCATTTCACGCTCCTGAAAAAAGATGCCTGACCACGAAGACCGTGGCAAAGCCGGCGGCCATGAAGCACAGAGTCGCCACTGCCGAACGGGGCGACAGGCGTGACAGGCCACAAACGCCATGGCCACTGGTGCAGCCACCGCCATAGCGAGTACCGAGACCTACCAGAACTCCCGCGACTATAAGCAGCCAAGGCGCCATACTGAAGTGAACCGGAGGCATTGCCGAGAACAGTTGCCATGAAAGTGGCGCGGCAATGAGTCCCAACAAGAAGCACACTTTTTCACCCCGCCCTTCCCCGCCACTTTGCAGCAGAGAGCCGAGCAAACCGCTAATGCCCGCGATGCGCCCGTTCGCAACGGCGAACAGCCCGGCGGCCACACCGATCAGTGCCCCGCCTGCCAATGCCGACCACGGCGTGAAGGCAGCCATATCAACAAACATCTCAGCACTCCATTGTCGAATTAGAGACAAAAACAGATTCCATCTTAACGCTAGCTGAAGGCTTCCAACGCACGGCCGGTGGCCAGCATGAACGCAACCAGCGCGGCGACCAGCATCTCCTCGAGGACCAAGGCTGCGCCTATCGACAACAGGGCTATCAGATCGATGCCCGCCTCCCCCCTGGCCAGGCGTCTGGCCATTTCCACCACCAGTACCAGTGCCATGACGGCGCCGCCAGTCGCCCAGGCCAGCGTCGCCCAAGCGGGTTGTGGCGCCAGGTAGGCCAAGCCGCCAGTCAGCAAAGCCAACACACACACCAACAACAGGCTAGAGTCCGACCATCACTGTGCCATGGCGGCTACTTGGGTCTGGACTGCTGCAACAGTTGTTCAACCTGATCCTGAGCCTGGGTCGCCCTACGCAGTGCCTCGTTGGCAGTCTGCTCTACCAGATCGATGCGGTAGCACACCTGATCGGCACGCAACCGCGCAGTGGCAGCATTGTCCTCTGCTGACGCCAGGCGCGCATCGTATTCTTCGGTGTGCCAAGGGCTGCAGCCTGACCCCGTCGCCAGTAACAGGCTCGTCCACCCCAAAAGCAGATAGCGTTGCATGTCCATACCCTCGTGCGTGCCAAGTCACCCTGAGTATCGGTAGCGCCGCCTGCAGCAGCCTGACATTTGTCAATCGCGCGCTGAGTTCCCACCGTTGCTGCCGCAGGCCAATGAGCTACCATCCATGCGTTGGTCGACAACTTGAAATGAACCGCCCATCAGGGCAAGAGTGCAGGCGATGCTCATTGTCACGCTGATCAACATGCTGGTCGTGATCCTGGTGGTTATCATTCACTACGAATGCTTGCTGCGCCTGAATGACTGGCTACCCCGCCTGAAGCTCTGGAGCCGGTTTCGCATCGTGGCGGGTGTGTTTGGCGCACTGCTGGCCCATGCCATTGAGGTCTGGTGCTTTGCCCTGGTGTATTACCTGATGGCCCATGCCGACGGCTGGGGCACACTCAGCGGCAATTTCGACGGGAGTTTCCTGGACTGCGTGTACTTTTCCTTCACCACCTATACCACCATCGGTTTCGGCGACATCACCCCTAGCGGGCACCTGAAATACCTGACTGGCCTGCAGGCATTGACCGGCCTGGTGATGATCACCTGGACCGCTTCGTTTCTCTTCCTGGAAATGCAGAAGTACTGGAAAGCCAAATAGCGGCGGTTCAGTCGTCTGGCTGCGGCGTCCAGTGCCAGGGCACCGACAGGCGGGCCGGTTCAAGGCGCGGTTGCCTGGGGCTCCTCGGGCAGCAGGTCGAACTGTTCAAGACAGCGCTGCTCATCATCGGCGGTGAGGACCTTCAAGCCGCTCACTTCCTGCATGGGGGTTTCGAACAAGGCCATGCGCAGCACCCCGTTGCGCTCCATGAAGGTCTGCGCCAGGCACGTGCACACCGGTTTGCCGACAAGCGCGGTGAGTTTTTCATCTTCGGGTATATCCACTTGAGCCTGCAGGTTGGCCTCGCAGTTCGCTACGATCTGCGTCACTGAGTGCCCTGCCAACCACAAGGTGCCTGTGCCCAGCAGGGCCAGGCACAACAGCACCACCAGCAGGATGTTCGATTCCCGAGCCACTGAGCGAAGGAACGCCAGTCTAGCCTGCCAGCCTGTCTCCTGGCCGTTGAAAATGGCTTTGCCAACGGTGCGCTTCACGCCCCGCTGCACCGCCCAGCCTAGCGCCACGCTCAAGGTCAGCAAGGCCAGCATCACGGCCGGATTGTGCATGGGCAGGCGCCAGGTCGGGCTCAGCCCGCGGTAGGCCGATGCGGCGAGGAGTAACACAAGGATCGCTACGATCCACCCCAGGCTGCCCTTGGGGCGATGCAACCACGCTCTGAGTTTCGCCCTGGCTTGTGTGTTCATGAATACCTCCCGTGCCAGCCTAGGCTCTGTATGGAAAGCCTTGATACTCGGTGATGTTGCGTTGAAAATAGCCTCTAGCGAACAGGGTCGATGGCAACCGTTTCCTGATATTCAGGTACGCACACCTGCCAGCCGAGTTCGAGGCTGATCCGCCGCCGCAAGGTGTCGGCAGCGTGTGGCTCGCCATGAATCACATAGGTCTGACGGGGTGGCCGGGTGAACCCGCGCAACCATTCCATGATTTCATCGGCATCGGCGTGCGCAGAAAGATTCTCCATCGCGTGTACCTGTGCACGGATGGGCACATCCTCGCCGTGCAACCGCACACTGTGGGCGCCCGCGACGATATCGGCACCCCGCGTCCCCCCGGCTTGAAAGCCGGAGAACAGAATGCTGTTGCGCGGGTTTGGGGCCAGTGCCTTCAGATGGTGAAGCACCCGTCCCCCGGTCGCCATGCCACTGGCGGCGATGATCACTGCGGGCTCGCGCAGCTGGTCCAGGTGCCTGGACTCATCGACCGTCCGGATGATGTGCGTGCCTCTGCACATCGCGGCGCACTCGGCTGCGGTCAGCCGATGTTCACTGCGGTACTGCTGGTACAAGACGGTGGCGTCGGTGGCCATCGGACTGTTCAGGTAGATCGGGATATCAGGGATCAGCCGGTCGCGCTTGAGCGTGTACAGGTAATACATGAGCAATTGCGCGCGGCCGACGGCGAACGAGGGTACGAGGGTAATGCCATGGCGCAGGAGCGTTTCGTTGATGACCTTGGCCAGGTACTGCTCGGTCGATTCGGCGGAATGCTGGCGATCCCCATAGGTAGACTCGATCAACAGCACGTCCGCCGTCCTGACCAGTTCAGGCGCACGCATGATCGGATCCTGAGGGCGGCCGAGATCCCCCGAAAACAGCACGGCCTGCCCTTTGGCGCTGATCTGGACCGTGGCCGCTCCCAGAATATGCCCGGCGGTACGCAACAGTAACTCCATGCCCTCGGCGATCATGGTCACCTGGTGTAACGCTACGGGGCGAAACAGTGCCAGGGCACGTTTGGCATCCTGCTCAGTATAGAGCGGTTGCGCCGGCGCATGCTTGGAGTAACCGTGGCGATTGGCATGTTCTGCCTGCTCTTCCTGCAGCCGCGCACTGTCGAGCAAGAGGATTTCCGCCAAGGCGCAAGTCGCCGGCGTGGCGTAGATCGGCCCGCGGTAGCCTTCCCGAACCAGCACTGGTAAATAACCACTGTGGTCAAGATGGGC
Source organism: Pseudomonas sp. 2,4-D (assembly GCF_030418155.1). Classification (NCBI taxonomy): domain Bacteria; kingdom Pseudomonadati; phylum Pseudomonadota; class Gammaproteobacteria; order Pseudomonadales; family Pseudomonadaceae; genus Pseudomonas; species Pseudomonas sp. 2,4-D. The sequence continues at coordinate 181,171 of NZ_JAUHUI010000003.1, read as the reverse complement.
GTGAGTGAGCACCACCGCATCAAGCGCCCGCAACGCCGGGGGCAGTGGCTGCCAGTTGCGCAGGCGCAGTTGCTTGAAACCCTGGAAGAGTCCGCAGTCGACCAATACCCGCGTGCTGTCACGGCTCAACAGGAATTTACTGCCGGTCACGGTGCCGGTGCCGCCAAGAAAAGTCAGTTGCATGGCCAAGGCTCCCAACTTTCGGCTATTTGGGAATGAACGGCGATCACGCTGCACGGTGGGTGGCTGACGATACGTTCGGTGGTGTCACCCAGCAGTTTGTCCAGGCCCTTGGGCTGTACCACGCCCATCACCACCGTGTCGATGTCCAGGGCCGCGACCTGTTCACGGATCACCTGTACCGGGCCTCCTTCAATAAAATGTCGGCGGTCAGGCGCGACGCCTTCGGCATCGGCCAGCGCTTCGAAAGGTTCCTGCAGTGCCTCGCGCATCTCGTCGATCCACGCCTGGGTGACATTCATGTCCGAGGCAAATATCCCTGCCAGGTTGTAGGCCGATAGCAGATGCAGGTGCGCGTCACACTGCAACGCCAGCGCCTGGGCAGCACGAACCAGACCACGATTGAAGCACGCCTGGACGGCAGGCGTCTCACTGAACGCCGTATCCACTGCGACCAGCACACGCCGCGGCAATGAGATGGCCCCTGCTGGCACGAAATGGCTGACGCCTTTGAAACCTCGCATCAGCGCACAATCCAGTGGGGTGCCGAACACGCGCACCAGGGGTGACGCGGCTTCGCTGTCCTTGATGACCATATCGGGCTGCAGTTCACTGATGTAATCGAGCGCCTGGCTGCGGATATCCTCCGCATTCAGGCTGTCGACCGTCAGCGTTATACCGCTGCCGCGATGCCGCTCGCCCAATCCCGTCAACTGAACGCGATAGTGCTCGTACTGGCGCTTGATATCGGCCTCGTTCAGCCGCTCTTCGCGCAGAAGGTGTTCCTCGCTCGGCTCGAACAGGCCCAGCACATGCACGCTGGCGCCGCTGACTTGCGCCAAGGCAAGGGCTCGGCGCAAAGCGGCGGAATGCGGTTGCACCTCGGTCAGCAGCACCAGCAATTGTCGATATTGCCCCATGGTGAACCTCCGCGCTTTCGTGAATGGGTGTAATGCTGACGATATTCCGCGCGAAGGATCGCTGCTGCTTGATGCAGATCAGAAAACCGCTACCCAGCTTGAACTTGATGATTGTCAGAACCGAACCGGCCCGCCACGTTAAAACAGCTGCACCAGATACTGATCAGGCAACGGGAGGCGTCATGAACGGGCAGCAGAGAGCACAGCCACAGACCTGCGAACACTGGGTCGAAAACCTCGAGGACGGTTCGGCGGTGCTGATCCGCCCACTGCGCGAGGAGGACCGCGAACGGGACAAGCGTTTTCTGAGCACAATCGCATATAAATCACGGCGCTTTCGCTTCATTGCAGGACTCAGCGGTGGCTTGCCTAGCTTGGACACGCAAGACATGCCCGTTGACTATCACCAGCGCATGGCCTATGTCGCCTTGGTTCATGTAGATGGTCAATTGCAACAAATCGGCGTCAGCCGCTATGCAGGTATACCTGGCAGTCAGCGGTGCGAATGTGCAGTGGCGGTCAGCGAAGACTGGCAGCGCAAGGGGTTGGGCAAGCACCTGATGCAACACCTGATTGTAGCCGCACGACGCAATGGCTTTCAGTGCATGGTCTCCAGGGACCTGGCCAGCAACTATGCGATGCACCGGCTGGTCAAGGCACTGGGCTTCACCTCACGCTACCCGGGCGGCGATGTGACCGAGATCCTGCACGAACTTGACCTGCGGCTTTGAAAAACAAGGCCCTTGCGGGCCTTGTGCTTCAGCCTTTGGAGCGCTCTGGAGAAATCACCAGCACACTGCTGGACAACCGATGCATAACGCGCTCGGCAGTACTGCCGATGAACCAGCCGATGCCATGGTGGTGATAACTACCCATGACCAATACGTCGATATCATTGTTATCCATGAACATCGCCAGGGCCTTAGCCGGGTCGCCGATACGCATATGGCGGTGTTCGACGGCGATCCCGTTGCGTTCGGCAAGCGCCTGGAAGGCAGCGCTCTGAACGTCGTGCAAGGTCTGGGCCTGGTTCGAATCGAACAGGAACGAATGCTCCCGGCTGCCGCTGGCGTCCAGGTACATGGAACCCAAGTCGTAGGTGTACAGCAACTCGATCTGGGCATTGCACTGCAATGTCAGCTTCAGCGCTTCGCTGATGATCTGGTCGTTGAAACCTTCAAACTGATCCTCAGGCCTGGACAGGTCCACCGCCGCCAGAATCCTGCGTGGCAACGCATGGCTGGCCTTGTGTACCAAGTGCAAGGGTATTCGCGTTTCGCGCAGCAACTGGATATCCAGCGAGGTGAACATTGCGCGCATCCACCAAGGCTCATGCTCGAGCTCTTTGATCAGCATCGCAAACGGTTGCTCACGCAAGTGTATCAGGATCTCATCCAAGGGCTGCTGCACCCACACCACCTCGGTTGTGACGGTGACACCATTGCGCCGCATCGGCAACGCCTGGGTTTCCAGCCATTCACGGTGCTGCTGCACGTAACCGTCGCGCATCACTGCGAGCGCCTGGTCATTCACCAAGCCCGCCGTAGCCAGCCCTTCCACGTAGTCGAAAGCCACAATGTGCAGCGCCATCCCCTTGGCCTTGGCCAGCGCAGCAGCCCGGTCATAGACCGGGGTTCGGCGCATCAGGGGGGAGGCGATCAGCAGCAGTCTTTGCGGAGTTTCCATGGCACACCTCTGAGGTTGCGATACGTAGGTAAAGCATCTGCCACCTACGTGTTGCGAACTTGATGTTTATCAACTGGAGGCACCTACCGACCAATGGCATTGCCCATGGCGCAAGAAGTTGACGCGGATCAATACCTCGGGTCTACCCCGGCGCACCCTGTACCCAGATCACCGCAACTTCAGGCGCCGCAGGCGTGCCATGGCGACCCCGCCCTGAGTTTCACCTGCGCTGCCGGCAGGGACGCCTTCATTCTGCATTGTCGACCGATACATGCTTTGGAGGCCCTGATGAACGTTTACGTCGAGAAGAACACAGGGCAGGGACGCTGTTGGGTACACATGGATGACTGGCGAGTGGGTTTCAGTACGGCTGCCGAAGCCGAGCGGTTTGTCGAACGGCTTACAAGCCGCCTCAAAGCCCCCCACTCGCGTGACATGCTGGCTGATTGGTCGCCCTATACCGGGGTGACCGTCGGGCTCGGTGCGCGTAATGGCGCAGGGGCCCAAGGCGGCCTGAAAAATGCGAAGGAGGCCTGAAAATGCCTGGCCAGCTTAAGGTCACCCTGCTCGACTCACCCAACGCATTGTCCAAGGCAAACCCGATTCACCTGAAACCGCTGGCGAACCACTGCATGGGTTGCCGGGTAAGCGGCCTGTGCCTCCCCACTGGTCTGCCGGTTGACGACAACAGCTGCCTGGGCGCGTTGATAGGCCCACGCATGCGCATTCGCAAGGGCGCCGCGCTGTTCAATGCCAACGATCCGCTGACCATGCTCTATGCCGTACGTTGCGGCAGTTTCAAGACCAGCCTGAACACCGCCGAGGGGCAAGGCGTGGTGATCAACTTCTGGATGCCGGGCGATGTACTCGGCCTCGATGCCATTGCCACAGAGCACCATGTCTGTGACGCCATTGCCCTGGAAGACAGCGAAGTTTGCCCCGTCCCCTATCGCCGCTTGCAAACCTTGGCGCGTGAGTTTCCAGACCTGCAGCAAAGCCTGAATCGCCTGATGAGCCGGGAGATCGTGCGTGAGCACGGGCGCGTGCTGATGCTGTGCAACCTCACAGCAGAACAGCGGCTGGCCAGCTTCCTGGTGGGGCTCTCCAGGCGCTTCGTCAGCCGCGGTTACTCTGCCCATGGCTTCATGTTGCGCATGTCTCGTGAAGACATGGCTTCGTACCTGGGGTTACGCCTGGAAACCGTGTGCCGATCCGTCGCCCGTCTGCGCGCGCTGGGTATCGTCGACCTGCATGGCAGGTTGGTAGAAATTCTCGATATGCCAGCACTCATGGCACTGGAACAAGGTGGCGGGGAATGTGAGGTCAAAGTCCCCCTGAAAGCACCCTGCTCGACGCCGTGAATGTTGGCCGCGGCGCTGTGAGGCGAGCACGCCCCTCAAGCCAACCCGCCAAAACGCTTGTAAAAACTCTCGCTCACGTCCGGCAATGGGCCATCTGCTGTCTCCAGCGCTGCATTCAACCATTCTTCGGCTTTGGCAAACACCAGTCGGTAGAGGTTACGGCACAACTGTCGCGCAGCCCTTCCCTCCCAGTCCCCTGGTAGCAGCTCATCGGGCAGTTGCGGATCGCGAAGCAGCAGGCGGCGGTACTCGTGAATCAGCAGCGTGCGCGCCAGGAAGCAATCTTGAGCATCCAGCAACGGCTGCTCTTTCAAACCTTGCCAAAGCGGCCTGAACAGCTGGATAAACTCGCTGTATTGCTGCCCGAGTTCGTCGATACGCCAGCTTTCCCGCACTTGGGCGCGCATCGCCTTGGACGCGAGTACCTCTTGGGTGTGGGTTTCGAAGACGATACTGTCGTCGCCGGCCTCAAGGTCACGCAAAGTGGCCACCAGGTCGGCACGGTCTGCCCGGGGGCAACCCAGCAGGTTCGGCGCCATGACACCAAACCCCTGCCACTCCAGCTCTTCACGCACGGCCTTGCGTTTACCCACCTCGAGTTGCGACAGCAACACCAGCGTCCAGGCCCCGTCCCAGGCTGGCTGGCTCGGGCTATAGACGCGCTTGAAGGCTTTTTCGAAACGCCGACGGCCAGTGCCTGTCAGGCTGTAGTAACTGCGTCGGCCCACCTTTTCTGCAGTGAGCCAACCTTCTTTGGTCAGGCGAAAGATCGACGTGCGAATCAGCCGTTCATTGATACCGATCGGTTCCAGCAGGTTGATCAGGCTACCGAGCCAGACTGTACCGCCGTGCGGCTCGATGGCATCGCCGTACAACGTGATGATCAGGGAACTGGCGCGGATCGGCGTCTGCTCCTGAAAGCGGGTGATCAAGTGGTTCAGTGGGGCGAGATTGCTCATGGGCGAACTGTGCGCGGATAAAGCACCGACTATAACTGTGCGGTGGGCCGCCTGGCCATTGCGTGTCGCTGCCAGGCTCATGCGCTCGCCTGGCCCTTGGGCCTGACCCCGGTGTCTTCCATGCGCGGGCGTCCCGGCTCTGCCTCGGCCAACGGTGGGCATTCGACCATGCTGTTCATGCAGCGCTGCGCCAGGTGCTGGTACTCCGCCGTCCCGCGCTGTTTCCAGGCCAGCTCCTGATCGGTCAGTGGGCGTTTGACCTGGGCTGGCGACCCCATCACCAGGCTCTGCGCCGCGCATTCGAAGCCTGCCTTGACGAAGGCAGTGGCCGCGACAATGCAACGTGGTGCTACATGGGCGCCATCCATCACCACGGCGTTCATGCCGATCAATGAATCTTCGCCCACGCGACAGCCGTGCAGCACGGCGCCATGGCCGACATGCCCGTTACGTTCCACTACGGTGTCGCCCCCCGGGAAACCATGCATCACGCAGGTGTCCTGCAAGTTGGCGCCCTCCTCCAGCACGATGCGGCCGAAATCGCCCCTGAGCGATGCCAGCGGGCCAATGTAGCAGCGGGGGCCGACGACGACGTCGCCGATCAGGACTGCGCTGGGGTGCACGTAGGCTGTCGGGTGAACCACAGGCGTCAGGCCGTCCAGTCGATAGCAAGGCATGGCAACACTCTTGAAATGATTTTAGATGTCAGTCGATCTTGTATCAGAAGCTATTTGGTCGTCAATCGTGTATCACTTGGTTTGAGTTCATGCTGCAGGGCAAAAAATACCTTTTATTGCTAGAAAAAGCCTAGGTTAAACGATTCCTCTGCCAGCATCGCACTGGAGCTGGGATGACAGAAAAACAATAAAGGGATACGCAAATACAATTTGGACCTTGCATAAATGTATCGCATAGAGCATATACTCGTCTCACCTGGTCGTGATCCCGCATTACGCCCCTGCAAACAATTCCAAAAAATGCCGGCCACGCGATGTGCCGTGCGTGCAGCCAGAGGAACCCGAGATGCCGCGATTTATCGATGTGCAGGCGCCCGAACATGGCGTTCAGCTCATTACCCTGCAACGGCCCGAGGCCTTGAATGCCCTGTGCACCGAGCTACTGGCAGAACTGGCTGCTGCGCTGCAGGCTGCCGGGAACGACGAGCATGTCCGTGCCACAGTGATTACCGGCAGCGCCAAGGCATTCGCCGCAGGCGCCGACATCCGCGAAATGGCTGATCGCGACCTGGTCGGCATCCTCAATGACCCGCGCGTAGCGCATTGGCAAAGCATCGCCGCATTCGCCAAACCGCTGATTGCTGCAGTCAACGGCTATGCCCTGGGTGGCGGTTGCGAACTGGCAATGTGCGCCGACATCGTCATCGCCAGTACCGACGCCCGTTTCGGCCAGCCGGAAATCAACCTTGGCATCATCCCCGGTGCTGGCGGCACCCAGCGCCTGTTACGTGCCGTCGGTAAGCCGTTGGCCATGCAGATGGTGCTGACGGGGGAAGCCATCACTGCCCTCCGCGCCCAGCAGGCCGGCCTGGTCAGCGAAATCACCCAGCCCGAACTCACCGTAGAACGCGCCATGCAGGTTGCCCGCAGCATCGCCGCCAAAGCGCCGCTGGCTGTGCGCCTGGCCAAGGAGGCGTTACTGAAGGCCGGTGATACCGACCTGGCCAGCGGCCTGCGCTTCGAGCGCCATGCCTTCACCCTGCTGGCGGGCACCGCCGACCGCGATGAAGGCATCCGCGCCTTCCAGGAAAAGCGCCAGGCCCGCTTCCAAGGGCGCTGAACTTCATTCTCTCGACTGACGGAGCGAGTCTGTCATGACTTTCCAGCACATCCTGTTTTCCATCGAGGACGGCGTTGCCTTCCTTTCATTGAACCGCCCCGAGCAGCTGAACAGCTTCAATACGGCCATGCACCTGGAGGTGCGCGAAGCGCTCAGGCAAGTGCGCCAGAGCAGTGACGCGCGGGTGTTGCTGCTGACGGCTGAAGGCCGCGGCTTCTGCGCCGGCCAGGACCTGTCTGACCGCAACGTTGCCCCAGGCGCCGAAATGCCAGACCTGGGCCAATCGATCGACAAGTTCTACAACCCGCTGGTACGCACCCTGCGCGACCTGCCTTTGCCGGTGATCTGTGCGGTCAACGGCGTGGCGGCCGGTGCCGGTGCCAACATTCCCTTGGCCTGCGACCTGGTGCTGGCCGCCCGCTCGGCCAGTTTCATCCAGGCCTTCTGCAAGATCGGCCTGGTGCCGGACTCCGGCGGTACCTGGCTGCTGCCGCGCTTGGTCGGCATGGCCCGGGCCAAGGCGCTGGCCATGCTGGGCGAGCGCCTTGGCGCCGAACAGGCCGAGCAATGGGGGCTGATCCACCGCGTGGTGGATGATGCGGCGCTGCGTGATGAAGCCTTCACCCTCGCCCGCCAGCTCGCCGCCCAGCCCACCTACGGCCTGGCACTGATCAAGCGCAGCCTCAACGCCAGTTTCGACAACGGTTTTGAGGCGCAGCTGGAGCTGGAGCGCGACCTGCAGCGCCTGGCCGGGCGCAGCGAGGACTACCGCGAAGGCGTAAGCGCCTTCATGAACAAACGCACGCCAGCCTTCAAGGGGCGCTGAACATGGGCGCACTCGCAAGCAATGTGCAGGTGGCGGTGATCGGTGCCGGTGCCATGGGCGCCGGTATCGCCCAGGTCGCGGCCCAGGCCGGCCACCCCGTCAAGCTCTACGACAACCGCCCGGGTGCTGCCGCCCAGGCGGTGACGGGTATCGATCGCCACCTGGCCCGGCTGGTGGACAAAGGAAAGTTGCTGGCCGCTGAACGCGAAGCGATCAATGCCCGCCTGTGCCCGGTCGATACACTCGAAGCCTTGGCTGATGCCGGCCTGGTCATTGAAGCCATCGTCGAAAACCTGCAGGTGAAGCAAGCGTTGTTCAGTCAGCTCGAAACCCTGTGCGCAGCCGACTGTATCCTTGCCAGCAACACTTCGTCACTGTCCATCACCAGCCTCGCGGCAGGCCTTGAACGCCCGCAGCACGTGGTCGGTATGCACTTCTTCAACCCGGCACCGCTGATGGCGCTGGTCGAGGTGGTGTCGGGCCTGGCAACCGACCCGGCAGTGGCCGCACGCATCTACGCCACGGCCCAGGCCTGGGGCAAGCAGCCGGTCCATGCGCGCTCTACACCCGGTTTCATCGTCAACCGGGTAGCGCGGCCGTTCTATGCCGAAAGCCTGCGCCTGCTACAGGAAGGTGCCGCCGACTGCGCCAGCCTGGATGCGCTGATGCGTGACGCGGGTGGCTTCCGCATGGGGGCGTTCGAGCTGACCGACCTGATTGGCCATGACGTCAATTACGCTGTTACCTGTTCCGTATTCGATGCTTTCTATGGCGATTTCCGCTTCCAGCCTTCGCTGGTGCAGAAGGAACTGGTGGACGCCGGCCGCCTGGGTCGCAAGACCGGCCAAGGCTTCTATCGCTATGCCGAAGGCGTCGAGCGCCCGCAGCCGGCCGAACTGCACAGCTCCGCCTGCGCAGAGGCCTGCGTTGTCGAGGGCAACCTGGGGGTGATGCAGCCGCTGGTCGAGCGCCTGCGCCAAAGCGGCATTGCCGTGACCCAGCGCGCCGGTAGTGGCCTGATCCAGGTGGGCGACGCCACCCTGGCCCTGTCCGACGGCCGGCTGGCCAGCCAACGTGCCCGTGAGGACGGGCTGCGCAACCTGGTGCTGCTTGACCTTGCGCTGGACTACAGCAGCGCCACCCGCCTTGCCATCAGCTGGTCCGCCGATACCACTGACAGCGCCCGCGACCAAGCCGTAGCCCTGCTGCAGCGTGCCGGCCTGAAAGTGACCGGTGTCGCCGACCTGCCCGGCCTGGTGGTACTGCGCACCGTGGCAATGCTTGCCAACGAGGCCGCCGATGCGGTGCTCCAGGGCGTCGGCAGTGCCGCCGACATCGACCTGGCCATGCGCGCCGGCGTCAACTACCCCCGTGGCCCGCTGGCCTGGGCCGCAGACATCGGCCTTGCCCACACCCTGGCCGTGCTCGACAACCTGCAGCGCAGCTATGGCGAAAGCCGCTACCGCCCTTCCCTGTTGTTGCGCCGCTGTGAAGCCAAAGGAGGCACCCTGCATGACTGAAGTGGAACTGGCACAAGCCTGTGCCGACGCCATGTACGCCCGCGACCCGGCCACCCAGGGCCTGGGCATTACCCTGCTGGATGCCGGCCCAGGTCGGGCCAGCCTGCGCATGCCGGTGCGTGCCGACATGATCCAGGGGCATGGCACCTGCCATGGCGGTTTCCTGTTCGCGTTGGCCGATTCGGCGTTCGCCTTCGCCTGCAATAGCTACGACCAGGCCACGGTGGCGCTGGGTTGCAGCATCGACTACCTGGCCCCGGCGCTGCGCGATGACGTGCTCACCGCCCACGCCAGCGAAGTCAGCCGCAAAGGCCGCACCGGCCTGTATGACGTGCGCATCGACAACCAGCGCGGTGAATTGGTGGCGATGTTCCATGGCAAATCCTACAAAGTGCGCGGCACCGTGCTGGCGCAGGAGACGCAAGATGAATGAACCGACCCACGCCGATGCCTTGATCATCGACGCCGTGCGCACCCCCATTGGCCGCTATGCCGGGGCCCTGAGCAGCGTGCGCGCCGACGACCTGGCGGCCATCCCGCTCAAAGCCTTGATCCAGCGCCACCCCGAACTGGACTGGAAGGCCATTGATGACGTCATCTTCGGCTGCGCCAACCAGGCCGGCGAGGACAACCGCAACGTGGCTCACATGGCGAGCCTGCTGGCCGGGCTGCCGGTCGAAGTACCAGGGACCACGATCAACCGCCTGTGCGGTTCCGGCCTGGATGCCATTGGCAATGCGGCACGTGCCCTGCGTTGTGGTGAAGCAGGGCTCATGCTGGCCGGTGGTGTGGAGTCCATGTCGCGTGCGCCGTTTGTGATGGGTAAGTCGGAGCAGGCATTCGGGCGTGCGGCCGAGCTGTTCGACACCACCATCGGCTGGCGTTTCGTCAACCCGCTGATGAAGGCCGCCTACGGCATCGATTCGATGCCGGAAACCGCCGAAAACGTGGCCGAGCAGTTCGGCATCTCCCGCGCCGACCAGGATGCCTTTGCCCTGCGCAGCCAGCACAAGGCCGCAGCCGCTCAGGCCCGCGGCCGCCTGGCGAGGGAAATCGTGTCGGTCGAAATCCCGCAACGCAAAGGCCCTGCCAAAGTGGTCGAGCATGACGAGCACCCGCGCGGCGACACCACGCTGGAGCAGCTGGCTCGGCTCGGGACGCCGTTTCGTGAAGGCGGCAGCGTAACGGCGGGTAATGCCTCCGGCGTGAATGACGGCGCTTGCGCCCTACTGCTGGCCAGCAGCGCCGCGGCCCGCCGCCATGGCCTGAAGGCGCGCGGCCGCATCGTCGGCATGGCTGTGGCCGGGGTGGAGCCCAGGCTGATGGGCATTGGTCCGGTGCCTGCGACCCGCAAGGTGCTGGCGCTCACCGGCCTGGCGCTGGATGACATGGATGTCATCGAACTTAACGAGGCCTTTGCCGCCCAGGGGCTGGCCGTGTTGCGCGAGCTGGGCCTGGCTGACGACGACTCACGAGTCAACCGCAACGGCGGCGCCATCGCCCTGGGCCATCCCTTGGGCATGAGCGGTGCCCGGTTGGTGACCACTGCCTTGCACGAGCTTGAAGAAACGGCCGGCCGCTACGCCCTGTGCACCATGTGCATTGGCGTAGGCCAAGGCATCGCCATGATCATCGAGCGCCTCTGAGCGGTTCAGACCCTGCGCTTGTTACCGAACTGAACGCAGCCGTATATGCTGCCTCCATGACACTCACCGCGTGGCCTGCAACCGCTGGCGCGCGGCGTACAAGAACAATTCGAGTGAAGCCATGAACATGTACCATGATGCCGATCGTGCCCTGCTGGACCCGATGGAAACCGCCAGCGTCGATGCCCTGCGCCAGCACCAGCTGGAGCGTCTGCGCTGGAGCCTGAAGCACGCCTACGACAATGTGCCGTTGTACCGCCAGCGCTTTGCCGAGTACGGCACCCACCCTGATGACCTCAAGTGCCTGGAAGACCTGGCGAAGTTCCCCTTCACCGGCAAGAACGACCTGCGCGACAACTACCCCTACGGCATGTTTGCCGTGCCCCAGGAAGAAGTGGTGCGCCTGCATGCCTCCAGTGGCACCACCGGAAAGCCGACCGTGGTCGGCTACACCCAGAACGATATCGACACCTGGGCCAATGTGGTTGCCCGTTCGATTCGTGCGGCCGGCGGGCGCAAAGGTGACAAGGTGCATGTGTCCTACGGCTACGGGCTGTTCACCGGCGGGCTCGGCGCGCACTACGGTGCCGAACGCCTGGGCTGCACCGTGATCCCCATGTCCGGTGGCCAGACCGAAAAGCAAGTGCAGCTGATTCGCGACTTCCAGCCCGACATCATCATGGTCACCCCGTCCTACATGCTCAACCTGGCTGATGAAATCGAGCGCCAGGGCATCGACCCGCACGACCTCAAGCTGCGCCTGGGCATTTTTGGTGCCGAGCCGTGGACCGACGAGCTGCGCCGTTCAATTGAGCAGCGTCTGGGCATCAATGCCCTCGATATCTACGGCCTTTCGGAGATCATGGGGCCCGGGGTGGCAATGGAGTGCATAGAGACCAAGGACGGCCCGACCATCTGGGAAGACCACTTCTATCCCGAGATCATCGACCCTGCTACCGGTGAAGTGCTGCCGGATGGCCAACTGGGCGAGCTGGTATTCACCTCGCTCAGCAAGGAGGCATTGCCGATGGTGCGCTACCGCACCCGCGACCTCACCCGGCTGCTGCCGGGCACCGCTCGGCCGATGCGGCGGATCGGCAAGATCACCGGCCGCAGTGATGACATGCTGATCATTCGCGGGGTCAATGTGTTCCCGACTCAGATCGAGGAGCAGGTCCTAAAAATAAAACAGCTTTCTGAGCTATATGAGATTCATCTGTATCGCAATGGAAATCTGGACAGTGTCCAGGTGCACGTGGAGCTGCGCGCAGAGTGCCAGTACCTTGACGAAGGTCAGCGCAAGCTGGTTGTCGGGGAGTTGAGCAAACAGATCAAGACCTACATCGGCATCAGCACCCAGGTGCACCTGCAGCCCTGCGGCACGCTCAAGCGCTCAGAGGGCAAGGCTTGCCACGTGTTCGACAAACGGTTGGCCAGCTGACCCATTCGGCTGCCATTTCGGCCCCGGCATTGTCCGGGGCCTTTTTTTGCCTGCGTTCCGCCGGGCAAACGCTGCTGCGCGACAGCCCTCTTGGCTGTCAACGTGATACACAAATCTTACTTGATACACATAAATGTGTTTGACGTTATCTTTTGTATCGCTTACAAATGACTCATGCCTTAGCAGGAGTCGCAGCACATGTACGCACAGCTAGTGGAAACCGGAGTCAAGCGCATCAAGTCGCTGGAAGAGATGTCCCCCGAGGAACGCAACTTCCAGGAAAAGATCGATGCCGAAATCAAGATCGAAGCCAAGAACTGGATGCCCGAGGCCTATCGCCAGACCCTCATCCGGCAGATCTCCCAGCACGCCCACTCTGAAATCGTCGGCATGCTGCCCGAAGGCAACTGGGTCACCCGTGCCCCCAGCCTCAAGCGCAAACTGCAGCTGATGGCCAAGATTCAGGACGAAGCCGGCCACGGCCTGTACCTGTACAGCGCCATGGAAACCCTGGGGGCTGACCGCGACGAAGAAATCGCCAAACTGCACAGCGGCAGGGCCAAGTACTCGAGCATCTTCAACTACCCCACCCTCAGCTGGGCCGACATGGGTGCTGTGGGCTGGCTGGTGGATGGCGCCGCCATCGTCAACCAGGTGGTACTGCAGCGCACCTCTTACGGCCCCTACTCCCGCGCGATGATCCGTATCTGCAAGGAAGAGAGCTTCCACCAGCGCCAGGGCTACGAAATGCTGCTGACCATGATGCGCCAGGGTACTCAAGCCCAGCGCGACATGGTTCAGGACGCCATCAACCGCTTGTGGTGGCCAGCGCTGATGATGTTCGGCCCGAGCGATGAACACTCGCCCAACAGCGCCCAGTCGATGGCCTGGAAGATCAAGCGCCAGACCAACGACGAACTGCGCCAGCGCTTCATCGACCAGACCGTGCCGCAGCTGGAACTGCTTGGCTGCACTGCGCCTGACCCTGAGCTGAAGTGGAACGCCGAGCGCGGCCACTACGACTTCGGCGAAATCCAGTGGGACGAGTTCTACGAAGTGATCAAGGGCAATGGCCCGTGCAACCTGGAACGTGTCGCCACCCGGCGCAAGGCCATCGAGGATGGCGCCTGGGTACGCGAGGCCGCCGTGGCCTATGCGCGCAAGCAACAGAACAAGAACGCCGCCTGAGCGGCGATTGATGCGGAGATCGAAAATGTCTGTCTGGACCCTCTACGAAGTGTTCGTGCGCAGCAAGCACGGCCTTAACCACAAGCATGTCGGCAGCGTGCACGCCGCCGATGCCGCCATGGCCATCGAGAACGCCCGCGAGCTCTACACCCGCCGTAGCGAAGGTGTGAGCCTGTGGGTGGTGCCTTCGGCGCTGATCACCGCCTCCTCCCCCGACGAGAAAGACCCGCTGTTCGCCCCCTCGGACGACAAGGTCTATCGCCATGCCAGCTTCTACGAGCTGCCCGACGAAGTCGGACACATGTGAGGTGGGCCATGCATAAAGAAGCCCTTATCCCCTACCTGCTGTTGCTCGGCGACAGCGCCCTGGTCCAGGGCCAGCGCCTCTGCGAATGGTGTGGCCGCGCCCCGGCCATCGAGGAAGAGCTGGCCCTGATGAACGTCGGCCTCGATCTGGTCGGCCAGGCCCGCAACTGGCTGGAGTATGCCGCCGAGCTGCTCGACGATGGCCGAGATGCCGATGCCCTGGCGTTCCGCCGTGACGAGCGCGCCTACCGCAACCTGCTGCTGGTCGAGCAACCCAACGGTGATTTTGCCGTGACCATGACCAAGCAGTTCCTTTACGACGCGTGGCACTTCGCTGTGCTGCAGGGGCTGGTCGAGTCCAGCGACGCGCGAATCGCCGGTATTGCCGCCAAGGCCCTGAAAGAAGTCACCTACCACCTGCGCCGGTCCAGCGAATGGGTACAACGTCTGGGCGGTGGTACCGATGCCAGCCGCCAGCGCATGCTCGCCGCTATCCCGGCACTGTGGCGCTTCACCGTAGAACTGACTGCTGCCAGCGACAACGAAGTCCGTCTGGCCGAATGCGGTATCGGCGCCGATCCAGCTACCGTCGGCGCCACCTGGCTGAAGCAGGTCACCGCGACGTTTGCTTCGGTCGAACTGCCGCTGCCCAAGGCCGCCAGCCACTTCTACCTGGATGGCCGCAAAGGCGTGCACACCGAGCATCTGGGCCTGCTGCTGGCCGAAATGCAGTTCCTGCCAAGGGCCTACCCCGATGCAACCTGGTGAACTGATTGCCGGCGACCGCGGCGCGCGGGCACAGCAAGGCGACGACCTGGCCCGCGCCTGGGCGGTATTGGGCCAGGTCATGGACCCTGAAGTGCCGGTGGTCAGCGTGGTCGACCTGGGGATCGTGCGCGATGTCGATTGGCGCGCCGGCCACCTGCACCTGGTGGTTACCCCGACCTATTCTGGCTGCCCGGCCACCGAAGTGATCGAAGGGGATATCCGCCAGGCGCTGGAGAAAGCCGGTTTCACCGCGCCAGACCTGGAGCGTCGGCTGACCCCGGCCTGGAGCACCGACTGGATCACCGAACTGGGCCGCGAGCGCCTGCGCGCTTATGGCATTGCGCCGCCGCAAGGCAGCGCCAGCAAGCGCAGCCTGCTCGGCGAAGCCCCCCAGGTGTGCTGCCCGCAATGCGGCAGCGCCCATACCGAATTGCTCAGCCAGTTCGGCTCCACGGCCTGCAAGGCGCTGTACCGCTGCCGCGAGTGCCTGGAGCCATTCGACTATTTCAAATGCATTTGAGCCGTGGAGACCACCATGAGCCAGTTTCACAGCCTGACCATCAAGCAAGTGCGCAATGAGACCCGTGATGCGGTATCGATTGCCTTCGATGTGCCCGAGCACCTGCAGGACCAGTTCCGCTTCACTCAGGGCCAGTACCTGGTCATGCGTACCCAGCTGGACAACGAAGAAGTCCGCCGCTCCTACTCCATCTGCAGCGCCGTGCAGGACGGCGAGCTGCGCGTGGCCGTCAAGCGCGTGCCGGGCGGGCGCTTCTCGGCGTTTGCCAATGAAGTGCTCAAGGCCGGTCAGCAGCTGGAAGTGATGCCGCCATCGGGGAGCTTCTTCGTGCCACTGGACCCGGCTCGCCAAGGTAACTATCTGGGGGTAGCTGCCGGCAGCGGCATCACGCCGATACTGTCGATCATCGCCACTACGCTGGCCAGCGAGCCGCACAGCCGTTTCACCTTGCTGTACGGCAACCGTTCCAGTTCGGGGGCGCTGTTCCGCGACAAGCTCGAAGACCTGAAAAACCGTTACCTCGACCGCTTGAACCTGATTTTCGTGTTCAGCCGCGAACAGCAGGATGTCGACCTGTACAACGGCCGCATCGACGCCGACAAATGCGGCCAGCTGTTTTCGCGCTGGCTGGACGTTGCCGGCCTGGACGCGGCGTTCATCTGCGGCCCGCAGGCGATGACCGAGACCGTGCGTGACAGCCTGCAGGCCAACGGCATGGCCAAGGAACGCATTCACTTCGAGCTGTTCGCCGCCGCCGGCAGCGAGGCCCGCCGCGAAGCCCGTGAGGCGGCACGCCAGGTGGATTCGGCACTTAGCCACATCACCGTGATCAGCGACGGCCGGGCACTGAGCTTCGACCTGCCGCGCAACACCCAGAACGTGCTGGACGCCGGCAACGCCATTGGCGCCGAGCTGCCCTACTCGTGCAAGGCCGGTGTGTGCTCCACCTGCAAGTGCCGAGTGATCGAGGGCGAAGTGGAGATGGACAGCAACCATGCCCTCGAAGACTACGAAGTGGCGGCCGGGTATGTGCTGTCGTGCCAGACCTACCCGGTGAGTGACAAGGTGGTGCTTGACTTCGACCAGCTGTAGACCGAGTCGACTGCTTCGCGGGTAAACCCGCTCCTACAGGGCCTGCGCAGGGCCTTAGAGCAGCATCCTTACCTGCGAAGAAGGCCTAAGCAACAACGCAATACCCCGCGTGACCTCAACAAAACAATTACAACACCCAGAGATCGCAACCCATGACACCCGAACGCATAGAAAGCATCGCCAACCACCCCGACTTCCAGCACCTGGTACGGCGCAAACGCCGCCTCAACGGCAGCCTGACCCTGGCCATGCTGGTGGTCTACTACGGCTTCGTCCTGCTGGTTGCGTTTTCGCCCAGCACCCTCGGCCAGTCCCTCAGTGGCGGCGTGACCACGGTCGGCATGCTGGTGGGCGTGCTGATGGTGCTGCTGTCCTTTGCCCTGACCGGCATCTACGTGCACCGCGCCAACAACGTGCTCGACCCGCTCAACGACAAGGTCAAGCAGGAGTGCGCACAATGAACTGGACCGCCATTTCGATGTTCATGGTGTTTGTCTGCTTCACCCTGCTGGTCACCCGCTGGGCTGCCCTGCGCACCCGCTCGGCCAGCGACTTCTACACCGCCGGCGGCGGCTTGACCGGCATGCAGAACGGCCTGGCGATCGCTGGCGACATGATCAGTGCCGCTTCGTTCCTGGGCATTTCCGCGATGATGTTCATGAACGGCTACGACGGTCTGTTGTATGCCCTCGGTGTCCTGGCGGGCTGGCCGATCATCCTGTTCCTGATTGCCGAGCGCCTGCGCAACCTGGGCAAGTACACCTTCGCGGACGTGGTCAGCTACCGGCTGGCGCAAACCCCGGTGCGCTTGACCTCGGCTTTCGGCACCCTGGTGGTGGCGCTGATGTACCTGGTGGCGCAAATGGTCGGCGCCGGCAAGCTGATCGAGCTGCTGTTCGGCATCAGCTACCTGTACGCGGTGATGCTGGTCGGTGTGCTGATGGTTGCCTATGTCACCTTCGGTGGCATGCTCGCCACCACCTGGGTGCAGATCATCAAGGCAGTAATGCTGCTCTCAGGCACCAGTTTCATGGCCTTCATGGTGCTCAAGCACTTCGGCTTCAGCACCGAGGCCATGTTTGCCAGCGCCGTGGCCGTGCATGCCAAGGGCCAGGCGATCATGGCCCCAGGCGGCTTGTTGTCCAACCCGGTGGACGCTATTTCCCTGGGTTTGGGCATGATGTTCGGCACCGCTGGCCTGCCGCATATCCTGATGCGCTTCTTCACTGTCAGTGATGCCAAGGAAGCACGCAAGAGCGTGTTCTACGCCACCGGTTTCATAGGTTACTTCTACCTGCTGCTGATCGTTGTCGGCTTTGGCGCCATCGTCATGGTCGGCACTGAGCCGTCCTACCGCGACGCCACTGGCGCCATCATCGGTGGCGGCAACATGGTCGCCGTGCACCTGGCCCAGGCCGTCGGTGGCAACCTGTTCCTCGGCTTCATCTCTGCCGTGGCGTTCGCCACCATTCTGGCTGTGGTTGCTGGCCTGGCGCTGTCCGGCGCATCGGCCGTGTCCCACGACCTGTATGCCTGCGTGATGCGCAAAGGCAAGGCTACCGAGCAAGAGGAAATGCGTGTGTCGCGCATTGCCACGCTGGTCATCGGCCTGCTGGCGGTGATCCTGGGCCTGATGTTCGAGTCGCAGAACATCGCCTTCCTCTCCGGCCTGGTGCTGGCGGTGGCCGCTTCGGTCAACTTCCCCGTGCTGCTCCTTTCCATGTTCTGGAAAGGCCTGACCACCCGCGGCGCGGTGTGCGGCAGCATGGCCGGGCTGGTCTCGGCGGTGCTGTTGGTGGTGCTGGGCCCGGCGGTATGGGTCAACGTACTGCACAACGAAACGGCGCTGTTCCCCTACAGCAACCCTGCGCTGTTCTCCATGAGCCTGGCCTTCCTCAGTGCCTGGGTGTTCTCGGTGACCGACAGCTCCGAACGTGCCGTTGAAGAGCGCGGTCGCTACCTGGGCCAGTTCATCCGCTCCATGACCGGTATCGGCGCGGCTGGCGCCAGCAAACACTGACTTCAAGGACGAACAGACATGTCGGGTAAAACAACAACAATGAACCGCACACACTTCATGTCAGCCGCCTGGCTGGCCACCCTCGCCCTGCCCATGCCCGCGCTGGCCGACTTCATCGGCGACAGCCATGCACGCCTGGAGCTGCGCAATCACTACATCAACCGTGATTTTCGGCAGAGCAACGCCCCGCAGGCCAAGGCCGAGGAATGGGGCCAGGGCTTTACTGCCAAGCTGGAATCGGGCTTCACCGAGGGCCCGGTCGGCTTTGGCGTGGACGCGATGGGCCAGTTGGGCATCAAGCTCGACTCCAGCCGCGACCGTCGCAACACCGGCCTGCTGCCTTTTGGCCCGAATAGCCACGAACCGGTCGACGACTACAGCGAGCTAGGCCTGACCGGCAAGGTACGCGTGTCCAAGAGCACCTTGCGGCTGGGCACCTTGCAGCCGATCCTGCCGGTGGTGGTGTATAACGACACCCGCCTGCTGGCGTCCACCTTCCAGGGTGGCCTGCTCACCAGTCAGGACCTCGATGGCCTCACCTTCAATGCCGGACGCCTGACCAAGGCCAACCTGCGTGACTCTTCTGGCCGCGACGACATCGGCTATGGCGCTGCCAGCAGTGACCACCTGGACTTTGGTGGTGGCAGCTACGCCATCACCCCACAAACCACGGTCAGCTATTACTACGCCAAGCTCCAGGACATCTACCGTCAGCAGTTCGTCGGTCTGATCGACACCCGCCCACTGGCAGAAGGTGTGAGCCTGCGCAGTGACCTGCGCTACTTCGACAGCCGCAACGACGGTGCCGAGCGTGCCGGCAACATCGACAACCGTAACTTCAACGCCATGTTCACCCTGGGCGTGCGGGCGCACAAGTTCACCGCCACCTGGCAGCAGATGTCCGGTGACAGCGCCTTCCCGTTCGTCAACGGCGGCGACCCGTTCACCGTCAACCTGGTCACCTACAACACCTTCACCCGCGCCGGGCTGGACTCTTGGCAAGTGCGCTACGACTACGACTTCGTTGCCATGGGCATCCCCGGTCTGAGTTTCATGACCCGCTACACCGACGGTCGCCACGCGGAAACTGCCACCGTGACCAATGGCCGTGAGCGCGAGCGCGACACCGACATCACGTATGTCATCCAGAGTGGCCCGTTCAAGGACGTCAGCCTGCGCTGGCGCAATGTCACCTTCCGCTCCGGCAACGGCCTGACCAACGCCGTGGACGAAAACCGCCTGATCATCGGCTACACCCTGGCGCTGTGGTAACAGCGCCCCCCACTTTTTGAACAGCATGGAGAACAGCATGTCTGCCGCCCCTACTCTGCAAAGTTTCATCGCCGGCCGTTGGCTCGGCCAGCACGGCGCCCAGGCCTTGCGCAGCGCCCTTGACGGCCACGTACTGGCCTACAGCCATGAAGAGCGCCCGGACTTCGCCGAAGCTGTGGACTACGCGCGTGCACGCGGTCTTGCCTCGCTGATGGGCATGGATTTCCAACAGCGTGCCCAACGCCTCAAAGCCCTGGCCCTGTACCTGGCCGAGCACAAAGAGCAGCTCTACGCCCTGTCGCACCACAGCGGCGCCACCCGGGCTGACAGCTGGATCGACATCGAAGGCGGCAACGCCACGCTGTTCTCCTATGCCGGCATCGGCAGCCGCGAGCTGCCGTCGGGTAACCTGGTGCACGAAGGCCCAGCCATACCGTTGGGCAAGCAAGGCCATTTCGCCGGTAGCCACATCCTGGTGCCACGGGCAGGCGTTGCGGTGCATATCAACGCGTTCAACTTCCCTATCTGGGGCATGCTGGAAAAGTTTGCCCCAACGTTCCTGGCCGGTATGCCCTGCATCGTCAAACCGGCGACCTCGACCAGCTATTTGACCGAGGCCGTGGTACGCCTGATGAATGCCTCCGGCCTGCTGCCCGAAGGCAGCCTTCAGCTTGTTATCGGCAGCACCGGCGACCTGCTCGACCGCCTGCAGGGGCAGGACGTGGTGACCTTCACCGGCTCCGCCGACACTGCCGCGAAACTGCGTGTGACGCCCAACCTGATTCGCAACTCGGTGCCGTTCACCGCCGAGGCCGACTCGCTCAACTGCGCCATCCTCGGCCCGGACGTGAGTCCGGACAGCGAAGAGTTTGACCTGTACATCAAGGAAGTGGTGCGTGAAATGACCACTAAAGCCGGGCAGAAGTGCACCGCCATCCGCCGTGCGATCGTCCCGGCCAAGCACCTGGATGCCGTCGCCACCCGCCTGCGCGAGCGCTTGAGCAAGGTCGTGGTTGGCGACCCGTCGCTGGAAGGTGTGCGCATGGGTGCCCTGGCCTCCCATGACCAGCAGCGCGATGTCAGCGAGCGGGTGCGCAGCCTGCTGCAGACTTGTGATCAGCTATTCGGCGCCAGCGATGGCTTTGCCCCGCGTGGCGAAGGCGTGGCTGAAGGCGCGTTCTTTGCGCCAACCTTGTTGCAGGCCCGCGACCCACATGCCGAGGGCGGTGCCCACGATATCGAAGCGTTCGGCCCGGTCAGTACGCTGATGGCCTATGACGACCTCGACGAAGCCTTGGCACTGGCTGCCCGTGGCAAAGGCAGCCTGGTGGCGACCCTGGTCACCGCCGACCGCAGCGTGGCCACCAAGGCTATCCCGGTGGCTGCTGCCTGGCATGGCCGACTGCTGGTGCTCGATAGCCAGGCTGCCAAGGAGTCCACTGGGCACGGCTCGCCGCTGCCGCAGCTCAAGCACGGTGGCCCGGGCCGCGCCGGTGGTGGTGAAGAGCTGGGTGGCCTGCGTGCGGTCAAGCACTACCTGCAGCGCGCTGCAGTACAAGGCTCGCCGAGCATGCTCACGGCGGTCACCGGCGAGTACGTGCGCGGCGGCGAAGTGATCGAAACCGAAGTGCACCCGTTCCGTCGCTACTTCGAGCAGCTGCGTGTCGGCGAGTCGCTGCTCACCCATCGCCGCACCGTGACAGAAGCTGACCTGGTCAATTTCGGCTGCCTGTCAGGCGACCATTTCTACATGCACTTCGACGAAATCGCCGCCAAGGCGTCGCAGTTCGGTAAACGCATTGCCCACGGTTACTTCGTACTGTCGGCAGCGGCCGGGCTGTTCGTGTCGCCCGGTGCCGGACCGGTGCTGGCCAACTATGGGCTGGACACCCTGCGCTTCATCAACCCGGTGGGCATTGGCGATACCATCCAGGCGCGGCTGACCTGCAAGCGCAAGATCGACCAGGGCAAGACCAGCCCGCTGGGGCAGCCGCAGGGGGTGGTGGCGTGGGATGTGGAGGTGACCAATCAGCTGGGTGAGCTAGTGGCCAGCTATGACATCCTGACCTTGGTGCTGAAAAAGCCAGCATGATGTGTTGAAGCTACGGCCTCTTCTCGGGCAAGCCGCCTCTGACCGGCACAGCGCCCTTGTAGGAGCGGGTTCACCCGCGAAGAGGCCGGTAGCGGTTCAGGCACCTGGGATCAATACACGTACGTGGCTGAAGTGAAGAATGCAGGCATCTAAACCGTTGGTCAGCGACTGCCAATGCTCAGTGAACCTCGGGCGTGCACCTGTAGCTCTCAATTCATGAGGACCATCAACGAGGACTGCACAATGGATTCCCTACTGCGAATGGGTGGCGGCAATGTTGAAGATGACTGGCCGGAGCTGGAGCCGGATCGACGCAATGATCGGGCAGACGACCCGGATACCGACCCCAATGTGGCTGATGATGAGGAAAACCGGCCCGGCGTCCCGGCCAGCGACCCTGAGTCTGGCGCCTGACACGGTGAGTATCAGCGTATCCTGCAGGAGCGGGCCCGTCCGTTCCTGCAGTTTCTTTTACCGGTTGCAGGAGAGCTATTAAACCATCGCCGCCGGATCGCCCACCGACTGGTTGGGCTTGCTCCCCGAAATCCGCCAGCTCACGGCGGTAATGCCGTAACGCTCGGCCATCGGCCGACTGACCTTCCTGATTTTCTCGCGACCGAACTTGGGAATGATGCCGATGCCCGCATCACAACTTGCCCAATGCCAGGCCTCGGCATTGTCCAGGCGTTCCAGGCGAATGATGAAACTGCGCGGCTGGTCATGCAGTTTGTAATCGATTATGTACAGCTGTGGGCTAGGCATCGCAGGGGGCCTCCTCTTCTCCATGGATGACATTTTGATTGATCGGGCGGTGGCCAGAAGATTCAAAATTTTGTCTAACAAAATGTCATGGCGCGATTCCGGGGCGGCTACCCCGAAATCGCTGCTGGGCACCTATGGGGAGCTGTCGTTCAGCGCAAGCCCCCACTCACTGGCTGCGGTCTGCGCCGTGGCTGTTGCGCCCCCCCTTGCGTCCGGCTTCCGATGCCCGTTGGCGGTCGTTGGCAAAGTTGCCGCCAGATGCCTGGCCACCCTTGTGGCCAGCGCGCGATGCCCTCTCGCGGTCATTGGCAAAGTTACCTGGGTTGGTTTCCTTGGTGCCGCCGCGCTGGCGGGTTCGCTCTTGGTCCTGCGCCATGTCGTTTCTCCTTGCGATGGATTGGCTGATCGCATGAATCGATGCCATGCCTAGCTTCCGAGCCCCCGATCTGTCGCTGTGCTCAATGGTTTTACAATCAGCTGACCGGTGGCACTAAAAACATGCAGCCAGGCTGTTTGCGTGACGGATGTGACCGTTCGTCAGCTTCAACGCAACGTTTATTGCCAGCCAGGGCCGAAACTTCATGCAATAAAGGAATCGCCCAGGAGCCGGAATGAAACCAGTCAAGCATCGCGCCACCATCATTTGCCGGCATGGCAAGCAGCGCCACAAGTGGTTGTGGGTGAGAAAGCCCAAGGCGCCGTGGACCCTTCCAGGCGGCAAGATCGAGCCCAGCGAGACGCCGATGCAGGCCGCGCAGCGGGAGTTGTTGGAAGAGACTGGGCTACAGGCTGAATCGCTGGTGTTGTTGATGCGCCACGAAACGCCAGAGCGTGTGCATTACGTGTTTGCAGCGGAGTTTGCCGAAGCACCGCAGCCCAAGGCCCGGCACGAAATTGTCGACTGCCGCTTTGCCCACCTGGATCAGGTGGCTGTGATGAAGGACGAGATCAAGGCCCTGATCCGCTCCTTGCTGGCTTGTGACGCGGGCACGGCGGCGTCCGTTCGGTAAGCTAGGCGTGCACACTCCACTGCGTTGCGTCTGACGCGATCGGCATCTCGTCGATTGCATGGATCATTCCGTTTTCCAGCGCCTCCCGCGGCGCCAGTATCCTTGGATAGGCCATTAGATAGCGCGGTACATCCAGGACCTCGGCCGCGCCTTTCGTGCGCTCGGCCACGATCTGCGCATACAGGCGCAGGTCGTAATCCAGGCTCATCGCATACTCGGACATACGCGAATGGTCCACAGAACCATGCAAGGTCCAATGAAACGGGTGGAAAAGAAACTTGCTGAAACTGCAAGCCGTGCGTCGCTCTCCGGCAAGGAAGAGGATATTGCCCATGGATTCCACCGTACCCAGGTTGTGGGTATGCACCTCCACGGGTAACGCACGCAGAAAATTGTACAGGGTAAACCCATAGCTGCACTCGCCGCCCATGGTGGCGATGTTCAGTTGCAGAAGCTCGGCACCCTGCTGCAATGCCCGTGAGCAGGTCGTGATCAGGTTGCCGCAGGTAGACGAATTGATCGGTCCGGTGAAGTGGATGATATGTCTGGCCATGCTTGCCTCCGCGGATGGCAGGTCATTGCTTGTGCTTTTGCACATCGTCGCCCAACCCGGCCATCTGGCAACGGGAGAAACGCTCCAATGTCATCCTGGCACCCTTCCATGAAACGGGTATGCGGTGGAGACGCCGGCTGCCGCAAAGTTCAACTCAGCGTCAGCATTTCCGTTGGTCAAGCGTTGTGAACCCTCGCCGGCCTTTGCCGGTCGCACCTTCAGAGCGACCGAACAAGGAACCGGCAGTGAGGACGGCAGCGTGAGCGATATTCGCATCGGTATCTCCGGGTGGCGCTATGGCCCCTGGCGCAAGGACTTCTACCCCAAAGGCCTGAAGCAGGACGATGAACTGGCATTCGCTTCACGGGCGGTGAACAGCATCGAGATCAATGGCTCGTTCTACAGCCTGCAAACGCCCGAGCGCTATCTGGGCTGGCGTGAAGAAACGCCGGACGGCTTCGTGTTCGCGGTCAAGGGGCCGCGCTATATCACCCATGTCCGGAGGCTGAAGGAAATCGAAGAGCCAATGGCCAATTTTTTCGCCTCCGGGCCGCTGCTGTTGGGCGAAAAGCTCGGACCGTTCCTGTGGCAGTTCCCACCCAACATGAAGTTCGATGAAGACCGTTTTGCCCGGTTTTTCGAGTTGCTGCCACACACCCGCAAAGCCGCCCGTGGACGCGCCCAAGGCTGCGCCGAACGCCTCAAGGGCAATGGCAGCCTCGCCATCAAGGGTAATGCACGCTTGCGTCACGCTGTGGAAATCCGCCACGAGAGTTTTCTCTGCGAAGCCTTCATCAAGCTCTTACGCAAGCATCGCGTGGCGCTGGTAGTCGCCGACAGCGCGGGCAAATGGCCTTGTGTCGAAGATGTGACCGCCGACTTCGTCTACATGCGCCTGCATGGGGATGTGGAGCTGTACAGCAGTGGATATACCGCACGCGCGCTGCGGCGTTGGAAGCAGCGTATCCAGCTATGGAGCGAAGGTAACCAGGCGGACGATGCCCGCCTGGTCGTGCCGGGGCCGCCGCCTCGGCGTGCCGCACGGGATGTCTACTGCTATTTCGACAACGACCAGAAGGTACACGCGCCATACGACGCCAGGCGCTTGCTGCAAAAGCTGTCGTTGGACCATGAGCTGATGACCGAGCCAGGCGTGGTGCCGGAGGTGGCCTTGTGAACAGGACCCTGCCCGCCCCACGCTGCATCATCGACAAGGTGACCGCTGTACGCCGGCTCAATGTGTTGACGCTGAACGTGCACAAAGGCTTCACCTTCTTCAACCGTCGCTTCATCTTGCCCGAGTTGCGCGAGGCTGTTCGCGCCACCGGCGCCGACCTGGTGTTTTTGCAAGAGGTGCACGGCAGTCACCAGCAGCACGCCTTGCGCCACCCTGCCTGGCCCGAGACACCGCAGTACGAGTTTCTGGCCGACAGCATGTGGCCGCAGTTCGCCTATGGCCGCAATGCGGTGTATCCCCATGGCGACCACGGTAACGCGCTGTTGTCGAAATTCCCCATCAGCCGCTTCAACAACCTGGATGTGTCGGTGCAGGGCAATGAACAGCGTGGCCTGCTGCATTGCCAGCTGGAGGTGCCGGGCCATGACCAGGTGCATGCGGTATGCGTACACCTGGGCCTGCGCGAAGCACACCGGCAGCGCCAGGTGAAGCTGATGCTGGACCTGCTGGCCAGCCTGCCACCCAACGCGCCGGTCATCATCGCCGGCGATTTCAACGACTGGCGGCTGAAGGCGGACGCGGTGCTCAGCGAACACCTGACAGAAGTCTTCGGCACTCCGGCGCGCAGTTTTCCCGCGCGCCTGCCGTTGTTGCGCCTGGACCGCATCTACTTGCGAAACGCGGTGCCGGGCGCTGCCCAGGTGCTGTCCAAATACCCGTGGTCGCATCTGTCCGACCACGTACCACTGGCTGCGGAGATCAATCTGTGAACCGACCTTGGGTAGACGGCAACGGCGTGCAGTTGCTGATCAATGGCGAGCAGTACTACCCCCGCGTATTCGAGGCCATGGCCCAGGCGCGGGAAGAAATATTGCTGGAAACCTTTATCATCTTCGACGACAAAGTGGGCAAGCAATTGCAGCAGGTGTTGATCGAGGCGGCCCGGCGCGGTGTACGCGTGGAAGTGGCCGCGGATGGCTACGGCACAGCCGAGCTGCCGGCTGAGTTCATTTCAGCGATGACCGACGCGGGTGTAAGCTTTCATGCGTTCGATCCGCAACCGCGCTTGTTGGGCATGCGCACCAACCTGTTTCGCCGTTTGCACCGCAAGATCGTGGTGGTTGATGGTGAACGGGCCTTCATCGGCGGTATCAACTACAGCGCCGACCATTTAGGCGACTTTGGTGCCATGGCCAAGCAGGACTATGCCGTGGAGGTCACTGGGCCGGTAGTGGCGCAGGTACATGCAGCCAGTAAGCGCCTGATGTCTCCCGTTCTGCAGCCACCCAGTGCGGTACGCCCGGTTACCGAGCCCGCCGGAAGCAGCAGTGCTGTATTGATCGAGCGCGACAACGGCATGCGCAGCACTGATATAGAGGCGCACTACCTTCAGGCTTTTCGTAAAGCCAGGCAGCGCATTGTCGTCGCCAACGCCTACTTCTTCCCAGGCTACCGATTGATGCGCGAGCTGCGCAATGCGGCCCGGCGTGGCGTGGAGGTTCAGTTGATCTTGCAGGGCCAACCCGACATGCGCTGGGTACGCGCATTGTCGCGCCTGCTGTACAACTACCTGCTGCGCGACGGGGTGAAGATCCATGAGTACTGCCAGCGGCCGTTGCACGGCAAGGTGGCTCTGGTGGACGACCAATGGGCCACCGTCGGCTCCAGCAACCTCGACCCCCTTAGCCTGTCGTTCAACCTGGAGGCCAACCTGTTCATTCGTGATCGGGCCTTCAACCAGCAACTGCACCAGCATCTGCAGGCACTGGCCAGCGAGCAATGCAAACCGGTCACCTTGGAGCGCATGATTCGCGGCTACTGGTGGCGAGCACCGTTGATCTTCGTGTGCTTCCACGTGATCCGCCACTTCCCGCGCATTGCGGGCTGGTTCCCAGCGCACCGGCAGCGTTTGCGCTCGGTGCAGCCGGAAGCCGAACCTCATGGCAACTTGCACGAGGGCAACTCCTGATGGCGCGCAAAAGCTGGCAAACGTGGGGCAAACGTCTGCTCACACTCGCGTTTCTGATCCTGATCCCTGTGCTGTTGTACCTGCTGGCGCGTAACCTGGACTGGAACGAAGTGCGCCAGTCTTTGCTGGCCTACAAGCCTGGCACCCTTGCCATCGGCTTGGCGATCGCGTTGAGCAGCTACCTCGCGTTTGCCAGTTACGACCTGTTGGCCCGGGCTTACACCGGCCACACGCTACCTGCCCGGCAGGTATTGCCCGTCGCGTTCGTGTGCTACGCCTTCAACCTCAATTTCACTACCTGGGTAGGCGGGGTTGCCTTGCGCTACCGCCTTTATGGCCGGCTGGGCCTGGATACCGCGACCATTACACGGATCCTCACCTTGGGGCTGTTGACCAACTGGATGGGCTATATGCTGCTGGCCGGCACCGTATTCGCCCTGGGCCTGGTGGAGATGCCCGGTAACTGGGCGGTGGGCACTACAGGCCTGCGCCTGATCGGCCTGCTGTTGCTGGCGATTGCGGGCGGCTACCTGCTGGCCTGTGGTTTCGCCAAGAAGCGCACCTGGTGCTGGCGCGACCACGAAGTGACGCTGCCCTCGCTGCGTCTGGCGCTGTGCCAGGTGGCGCTGGGTGCCAGCAACTGGGCACTGATGGCGCTGCTGATCTTCTGGCTGCTGCCGGGCGAAGCGTTCTACCCATCGATTCTCGGCATCCTGCTGATCAGTTGCGTGGCCGGTGTGGTGGCGCATATCCCTGCGGGGCTGGGCGTGCTGGAAGCGGTGTTTCTGGCCCTGCTGCACGGGCAGATGGCCCAGGGCACGCTGGTGGCTGCCCTGCTCGGCTACCGCACGTTGTACTACCTGATTCCGCTGCTGTTGGCAGTGGTGACCTACCTGATCCTGGAAAAGCGCGCCAAAGCCATGCGCCGGCGCGACAAGCCTGCTCAGACCTGACGAGGGCCTTGTGCCCTGGAGGTGAAAAATGCGTGTTCCTGCCTTGATGATGATGGTTGCCAGCCTGGCCAGCGGCCAGGCCTGGGCCGAAGCTTGCAATGTGCTGACTCGCTCCTCCAGCGACGCCGTGACGCCGGTAGAGCGGCACACCTGTTACAGCTACAGCAACATGCCCGCCGAAGTGATCAACTGGTCATGCAGCAACGAAAGCAAGGACATGCTCAATAGCGAAAAGAGCAAGGTAGCGCGGTGTGCCGATGGGAGTGTCGGCAGCTGCATCGCTCCCCTGACCACAGAGGCATTGGCCAACCCCAAGGCAATCGGTGGCAAGAAGCCAGCGTTGCCCAACGATGCGCGGGTGATCACTTACTATTACGACACCCCGAGCCTCGGCCAGGCCCGTAGCGACTGTGAGCGAAATAACGGGGTCTGGCAGACCCACTAGGGCAAAAGGCTGGGAGCCAGCGCAAGCCCGCTCCCAGAATAAGGTCAAAGGGCGGGGCGATCGCCTGCAAGGGCAGCCCGCCTATCTGCTTCAGGGCGAGATCGGATCACTCGCTGGAAAGGTTTCATCCAGCGCATTGTCCACCGCGCTCTCGCCCGGCTTTTCACCACAATGGCAGTCCTGCATCCGGCATGGCTCACCCTTGCGGTGGCCGCTGGCGCAGGCCTCGCAGCAATAGGCCTTGCCATCGCGCTGCAAGGCATTGGCATCCACAGTGCAGGAACAGTGCGTACACGCGCAGCGTTGATCGTTCATGGCTTGCTCTCCTCGTCGTCAATCACTTCATCGGTCCAGGGCACCCCATCCAGCGGCGCGGATCGGGCCAGTTCGGCCTCGTCCAGGCCAATGCCGCCACCGATCTCATCGGCATCCACCTGGCGCAAACGCTGGTCTGCCGGGCCGCCACTGCCGCCCGGCTCGTGGGGGTCGCGGGCGCCGGTTTCGTCCAGCAGGGTGTCCGGGCTCAAATCGTCATAGGTGACATTGTCCTCATGCAGGCTGTCACTCAGCGTTTCGCCGCCGGTCATGCCACTTTGTGCCACGCGCTGGGGAGGGAACTCACGGGCGACCTCGGCGGCGGGTCGCTCGTCGCCCACACGCCCTTCGCGTTCGTCCAGGCGTTCATCGAAATCCAGTTCATGCACGCTGCCCATGCGGTCTTCAGTGTCATCGATTTCGGTGGGGGTGTATGGCTTAGGTGCGTCGGGTCGGGTCATGTGCGTTCTCCATCAGGTGGCTTCATTCGGTCGACTACGCCAGCTCACGGAAGATTCAGAGTTTTTTGAACTACCGCCTCGGCCGGCACCTCCCACCTTAGAGACGGTGATTTGCCCGGAGCCCGCCATGGCCAAGCCCTTGCAGGAATATGCGCGCAAGCGCGACTTCAACGCTACACCCGAGCCCAGCGGCAAACGCAAACGTGGCAAGCGGGCTCATGCGCTGCAGTTCTGCATCCAGAAACACGACGCCAGTCACCTGCACTACGACTTCCGCCTCGAGCTCGACGGCACCCTGAAAAGCTGGGCGATCCCCAAAGGCCCATCGCTGGACCCCAAGGTGCGCCGCCTGGCAGTGCATGTGGAGGACCATCCGTTGGACTACGCCGATTTCGAGGGGCATATCCCTGAAGGCCACTATGGTGCAGGCGATGTGATCGTCTGGGACCGCGGTATCTGGGAGCCTGAAGGCGATGCCCATGAAGCCTACGCCAAAGGCAAGCTGCGTTTCCGCCTGCAAGGCGAGAAGCTAGCCGGCGTGTGGAACCTGTTTCGCACACACCTGGCTGGCAAGAAAGAACAATGGATGTTGGTCAAGTCGCACGACGCCCAGGCGCGCAGCGAAACCGAGTACAGCATTGTCGAGGCCCTGCCAGACAGCGTGCTCAGCGAGCGCACGCTGGTGCCACGCAAATCCGCTGCAAAAAAAGCCACTGCCCCGCGCAGCAGCCGTAAACGCGCCGATAAAGTTCAGGCTGCACCCTTGCCAGCACAGCTACAGCCACAGCTGGCAACGTTGGTGGATTCTCCACCCAGCGGCGATTGGCGCTACGAAGTCAAGTTCGATGGCTACCGCATTCTGGCCCGAATCGACGGCCAGGACATCCGCCTGTTCAGCCGCAACGGCCATGACTGGAGCAGCAAGATGCCCCGGCAGGTTGCCGCCCTGCGCGCGCTCGGTATCGACACGGCTTGGCTCGATGGCGAAATGGTGGTGGCTGATGAGAATGGCATGGCTGACTTCCAGGCGTTGCAGAATGCCTTCGATACCGAGCACGACGAACGCATCACCTATTACCTGTTCGACCTGCCATTTCTGGGCGGTCAGGACCTGCGACAGCTACCGCTGCAGCAACGCCGCGATACGTTGCGCCAACTGCTTGAGCACAACCATTGCGACGTCATCAAGTATTCCGCCGACTTCGACGAACCTGTCGAATCGCTACTCGACAGTGCCTGCCGGCTGAAGCTGGAAGGCCTGATTGGCAAGCGTGCTGACAGTGTTTACAGCGGCCGCCGTAGCCCAGACTGGATCAAGCTCAAGTGCAAGCAACGCCAAGAATTCGTGATCGTCGGCTACACCGACCCCAAGGGCAGCCGCAGCGGCTTCGGTGCCCTGCTGCTGGCCCTGCACGACAATGAGAGTGGCGAGCTGCGCTATGCCGGCAAGGTTGGTACCGGCTTCAACACCACGACACTGACCAGCATCCACGCGCGGCTCAAGCCCTTGGAAATCGCCAGCCCTGCCCTGCCCTCGCCACCTGCCGGAGCCGAAGCGCGTGGTGTGCACTGGCTGCGGCCGCAGTTGTTGGCTGAAGTCGCCTTTGCCCAGATGACCCGTGACGGCATCGTGCGGCATTCGGTGTTCCACGGCCTGCGCGATGACAAGGCGGCAACCGCCATTGACCTGGAGCGCGCCATGCCCGCAAAAACTGTATCCAACCGCCACAAGCAGGCCAAGGCGTCTGAGAACCTGGGTGAACTGCGGCTGACCCACCCCGACCGGGTCATCGATCCCACCACGGGTGTGACCAAGCGCGAAGTCGCCGAGTATTACGCTGGCATCAGCCAGTGGATCCTGCCCCAGCTCAAGCACCGCCCGGTGGCATTGGTGCGCGCCCCGGACGGCCTGGGTGGCGAGCTGTTCTTCCAGAAAAACGCGGGCCAGCTGCACATACCCAACGTACTTAGTTATGAAAAGGCCGAGGCAGGCCAGGCGGCGATGGTCATCAATCGCCCGGACACGCTGCTGGGCGCGGTGCAGATGAATACGCTGGAGCTGCACACCTGGAACGCCACGGACAAGGATTTCGACAAACCGGACCGTTTTGTCCTCGACCTGGACCCTGACCCTGCGCTGCCATGGAAGGCGATGGTGGAGGCGACCCAACTGGCCCTCACCCTGCTGGACGAACTGGGCCTGAAGGTGTTCCTGAAAACCAGTGGTGGCAAGGGTATTCACGTGGTTGTGCCCTTGACCCGGCGCGCCGGCTGGGACGAAGTCAAGGACTTCAGCCACGCCATCGTCAGTTACCTGGCCAAGCTGTTTCCGGAGCGCCTGAGCGCGGTGTCGGGGCCGAAAAATCGCGTGGGACGCATCTTCATCGACTACCTGCGCAATGGCAAGGGCGCTACCACGGCGTGCGCCTATTCACTGCGAGCCCGTGACGGGCTGCCAGTATCGGTACCTATCTGGCGTGAGGAACTGGCGCAAATCAAGGCCGCCAACCAATGGAACATCACCAACCTGCACGAGCGTCTGGCGGAGGTCGACGACCCTTGGGCCGACATGGGCAAGGTACGCCAGTCGATCACCGCGCGCATGCGCAAGCAGCTAGGGCTCGAATGATGATGCCCCTGCGATTGGACACGACCCGGGAGCCACGCCCATGAGCATCGTTCAGGACTTCAACCTGACCACCCTTGACCGCCTTTTACGCGCCTTTGGCGAACGCCAGCTACCGCTCAACCTCGATACCCAATTGCCGCAACTGATCCAGGCGCTGCAAGCTGATCACCTCGACCTGCTACCGTTGCCCGGGCAAGGCAACACCTTGCGTCGCTGGCAGACCTTGGCACGGGTGGCCGGCTGTGACCTGGCACTGGCCAAGCTCTATGAGGGCCATACCGATGCCTTGGCGATCCTGGCGGAATGCGGCGCAGCGCACCACGCCAACGACGGCATCTGGGGCGTATGGGCGGCAGAGCCGCCCGATGCGCGGGTCCACATCACTGCGCGTGAAGGCGACCAGGTGCGCCTGAGTGGCACCAAGGCCTGGTGTTCCGGTGCCTTGCAGATCGATCGCGCGCTGATTACTGCCTGGGATGAGGCCGAGCAGCCGCAATTGGTGGCAATCGAGCTGTCACAGCCGAGCCAGGGCCTGAACATCGAGCACTGGCAGGCCGTTGGCATGGCCACTACCGCCAGTGTCGAGGTGGCGTTCAACGATACCCCAGGCACGCTCATCGGCGCGCCGGGCCAATACCTCTCGCGCCCTGGCTTCTGGCAAGGCGGTGCGGGTATCGCCGCCTGCTGGTACGGCGCGGCCGAGGCGCTGGCGGATTACCTGCGTGAACATTGCCGCAAACCCCGCCCAGACCCGCATGCCGATGCGCATCTGGGCGCTGTGGATGCTGCGTTGCATGGCGCCCGTGCGTCATTGCGTGAATGTGCTGCCTGGATCGATCAGCAGCCCGGTGTGGATGCCAGTTTCGAAGTTCGCCGCACCCGCGCCCAGGTAGAACAGGCCGTAGAGCAGGTCATCAGCCACGTCGGGCGTGCCTTGGGGGCCACGCCGTTCTGTCGCAGCAGTCATTTTGCCCGGCTGAGCGCCGACCTGCCGGTGTTCCTGCGTCAGAGCCACGCCGAGCGCGATCTGGCGATGCTGGGCCAACAGTTGGCCCAGTTGCCAGCCGGGGTGTGGCAACTATGAGCCAGAACCTGATCCAGGCCGCGGGTGGCACGCCTTGGGCAGCCTGGCAGCAAAGCGCGCACCTGGCGCGTGCGACCTGGCTCGACTCACGGCAACTTTGCCCGCCGGGGCGCCGACTGGTATTGATTGCGCCGCACCCGGATGACGAAATTCTCATGGCCGGCGGCCTGCTGGCAGGCTTCAAGGGGCGTGAGGATGAGCTGGTGCTGATCTCCGCCACCGACGGCGAAGGCAGCCACCCCGGCTCCAGTCACTGGACCGAACATCGCTTGCGCCGCCAGCGTCCCCAGGAAAGCCGACAGGGCCTGCAACAGCTCGACCTGGACCTTGAACGCCTGGACTGGCGCAGGCTCCATCTGAAGGACGGCCAGTTGCCGCGCGAAGAAGCGTTTCTGACCCGTCACCTCACCCAGCTACTGCGACCCGATGACCTGCTGATGACCACCTGGCGCAGTGATGGCCATTGCGATCACGAGGCCGTCGGCCGCGCCGCTGCGCAGGCAGCGGCAAGCCGTGGGGTGCACTTGGCTGAGGTACCGGTCTGGGCCTGGCACTGGGCTGAGCCTGACGACCCGCGCCTGCCATGGCCCCGTGCGCACCGCGTGCAGCTCGATGAAAGCCGTCTGGCACGCAAGCGCAAGGCCTTGGCCGCCCACGTCAGCCAGCTGCAGCCGGACGGCGAGCAGCCGCCGGTGCTACCGCCGCACCTGCTGGATTGCCTTCTGCAACCTTTCGAACTGGTGTTTCTTTGAATGGAGCTGTCATGAGCCTCGATCCACAGTATTTTGCCGAGCTATACGCCACCAATGAAGACCCTTGGGCCTTTCGCACCCGCTGGTACGAGAGGCGCAAACGCGAGCTGGTGATGGCCAGCCTGCCACGCCAGTGCTATCAGCGCGTGTTCGAGCCAGCTTGCGCAAATGGCGAGCTCAGCGCGCTGCTGGCCGAGCGTTGCGCCGAACTGCTGTGCCAGGACCTGGACCCGACGGCCGTAGGCCTGGCCCGTGAACGCCTGGCTCACGTGCACAATGCCTCGGTCGAACGGGCCCGGTTACCGGGGGACTGGCCGGGCGGCCGCTTTGACCTGATCGTGCTCAGCGAGGTGGGTTACTACCTTGATCCCACCGACTGGCTGCAGGTGATCGAACAATCGGTGGCCAGCCTTACCTACGACGGCGCGTTACTGGCATGCCACTGGAAGCACCCTATCGCGGGTTGCCCGCAGGACGGTCGCGACGTGCACCGCATGTTGACCCGGCATTTGCCGTTGCATCAGCAGTTCCGCCATGAGGAGGCGGACTTTTTGCTGGAGTACTGGTCATGCCAGCCAAGCGTTGTCGATCTCGACGAGACGTGCCCATGATTGCCGTTGTCATCCCTGCACATAACGAAGCCCGCCGCCTTGGGCGATGCCTGCGGGCAGTGCTGATCGCTGCCCAGCAGGCGCAGCATGCCGGAATGCACGTGGAAGTGCTGGTGGTACTGGACCGCTGCAGTGACGGCAGCGCCGCCGTGGCACGGCGTTTCGGCGTACATATACTGGAGGTGGATGCCGGTAATGTCGGCATGGCACGTCGCGTGGGTGCGGCGCACATGGTCGAGCGGGGCGCCACGTGGTTGGCGTGCACCGATGCGGACAGCCGGGTCCCTGCGCACTGGCTGCTGTCGCAGTTGGCCTGTAGCGCCGAGGTGGTTTGCGGCACCGTGCATGTCGAGTACTGGCAACCCTGGCAGACCGCTGCGCTGCGCAAGCTGTACCAGAGCCGCTACCAGGCGTGTGAAGGGCATCGGCATGTGCACGGCGCGAATCTGGGGGTATGTGCCGATGCTTATGAGCGTGTGGGTGGCTTCCAGCCCCTGGCGGCGCATGAAGATGTGCAACTGGTCAGTGACCTGCAGGCCAGCGGCGCCCAGATCGTCTGGACCGCCAGGCATAGTGTGGCCACCAGCAGTCGACGTGACAGCCGCGCCCGACAAGGGTTTGGTGACTACCTGGCTGGGTTGCAGGCACAGTCTTGAACTCAATGGCATTGGCCGTGTTCATGAAGCCTTTCGCGTCTTCTTCACCGGTTTCTTGCCACCCAGGCTGCGCTTGAGCAGTTCGGTCAGGTCGAGGATGTCCGCACCTTTCTCGGCCCCCCCTGCGTCGCCCTTCTCCACCGCCTCGATCTTGCCCTTGCTGGCCTTCTCTTCCACCAGGTCCATGATCGTCTGGCGGAAGGCGTCATGATAATCCTCAGGCTTCCAGGGCCCGCTCATGTCCTCTACCAGGCGCTTGGCCATCTCCAGCTCACGCTTCTCCACCTTGCTGTCGGTCACGCTGGCATCCAGCTCCAGCGTTTCCAGCCCGCGCACCTCTTCAGGCCAGCGCAAGGTGATCATCACCAGCGCATGGTCCAGAGGCCGCAGCAGCGCCAAGTGCTGCCGGGTATGCAATACCACGGTGGCCAGTGCCACCTTGCCGGTCTTTTCCAGCGTCTCGCGCAGCAAGGCGTACACCTTGCCGCCACGGCGGTCCGGGGTCAGGTAGTACGGCGTATCGAAATGCTGCAGCGGAATATCGCCCGCTTCCACAAAGGAAAAGATATCGATCGTCTGGGTCGCTTCGGGCCGGGCCTTGCGGATCTCCTCTTCACTGATCACCACATAGCGGCCCTTCTCGAACTCTACGCCCTTGACGATATTGTCCTTGTCTATTTCCTTGCCGGTCACTTTGTTCACCCGCTTGTAGCCGACCGGCTCCATGCTGCGCTTGTCCAGCCAGTCGAAGTCCACGCGCTCGGTGCGCACGGCGGTATTGAGTGCCACGGGGATGTGCACAAGGCCAAAACTGATGGCGCCTTTCCAGATTGCCCGAGCCATGAGGGTGCTCCCAGGGTTGCCTGCTGATACAAGAAGTGACTGCGCCGGGCGACAAAGGTTTAGCTGCCCTGCCCTGCGGCAACCGTCACGCCTGGCTGAACAGCACCCGCTTGAACGCTTCGGCAGCCAGGTGCACTTGTACCGCCCAATCCCCTGCGGCTTCGCTGCCGGCATCATCGGAAATGTATTTCAGGCACACGAACGGGATACCTTCGCCCCGCGCGATCAATGCCAGCACGTAGGCTTCCATGTCGACCACGTCGTAAGGTGCGTCGCCATGGTTGATCTCGAAGCTGTCACCGCTGCCACAGGTTTCCACAGCCAGGCCGGGTATTGCCGCCCCGTGTTCGAGTACCACCGGGGTGTCGGACAAGGGCGTTTCATAGCGGGCAAAGCCCAGCGCGGTCACATCCATGTCGCGTTGTACGAAGCGGTTACAGCACACGACTTCGCCCTTGCCATGACGCTGGCTGCCAGCCGAGCCCAGGTTGACGATAAGCTTGGGCCTGCGCGTTGCGATCGCCTTGGTCAGGGCGATCGCGGCATTGACCTTGCCAATGCCGGTGAACACGGTGTTCACCTCGGTAAAGACATCGCCAGCCTCGGCCTCAAGCGCAAAGACGAACAGCGTGTCATTCAGGGAAATGTCGGGGAATTGCTTGATCAGCATCATGGAGCAGGTGTTTCCGAGTGGCTGCAAAGGGCGCGGCCATTGTCGGTCAACCCGGGCTAAATGCAAGTCCCGGCAGCCACCACGGCGCGTAGCGCCTGCCCTTTGCCAAGCCCGTCTGCCCTGGCCTGTGCCAGGCAGCGCAATTGCTGGTCGGCATGGGTACCATGGCGCAGCACGTGCAGGGCGTGCTGGCAGGCGCGCTCGGCGTCCGCGCTGTCTATGGGTATCTGGGCCTGCAGTTGGGCGAGCCAGCTTTGCGCCGTGACCGGCTGCTGCTCGTGACAACCTATGAATTGTGCGTGGCGCCCATGGCGCATGGCACGCCAGTAGTTCTCCTGGGCGATCCAGCGCAATTCGCGGCTGCAGGGTAGCGGGTCATGGCGGTAGGCAATGCTGTGTTCAACCAGGTGGCGAAACAGTGCTGCAATGCACAGAACGTCCTCCAGGTTCGGGCAGCCATCGCAGATGCGCAACTCCACTGTCGGATAGCGCCGCGAAGGCCGGAGTGCCCACCAAAGGTCGCCATCGGCAGCCAGTGCACCGGTTCGCTGCAACAGGGTACGGTAGCGTTGATAGGCGGCCCAGTCTGGCAACGCTTCGGGCAAGCCCATGTGCGGCCACTCACCACAGATCACACGGCGATAGCTCATGTACCCGGTAGGCTGGCCAGCCCACAGGGGCGACGAAGTGCTCAACACCAGCAACAACGGTAACCAGGGCAAAAGGCGGTTGATCAGTTGCATGCGGTCACAAGCTGGCGGCACGCCAACGTGCACATGCAGGCCATTGAGCAGGCTACGCCTTGCCACATGGCGGTAGTCATCGAACAGCTGCTTATAGTGCCCTTGTGCCGCGGGCTTCTGCAGCAGCCACGCGGCGCAGGGGTGGCTTGCCGCAGCGTATGGCCCCATCCCCTCTTCGGCCAAGGCCACACGCAGCCGCTGGCGGCTGCGCTGGAAAAACTCACGTGCTTCATACAGGTTGGTGAACACCGGCGACGCCAGCTCGATCTGGCTGCGGAACATTTCCTGGGCGAAATAGCTGCCAAGTGCTTCACGGCAGCGCCCCATCACCGCGGGTGACGGTGTGGCCGGAACCTGACCCGAGCCCAGGTTCACCAGCAGGTACTCTTCCTCGATGCCGAACGTACAGGGCCGGATCATGCTGCCTCAGCGGCTGCGGGTAACGGTGAGCGCCACGGCGGCGATGCGCTCGACCTGTTCGTAGCCTGGCTCAGCCAGTTGCTCGCCAAATACGTCGGGGTCGATTTCCCGATACACCCAAGCCCAATCCGGACCGGCCAGGCGCAGGCGGATGGCTTCGAGCAGGGCGTCGCGGCCTTCGACAATGGCCACGCCGGTGTACAGCAGCAATGTACCGTGGCGGCTCAGCCGTTCGCGAGCCTGCTCCACGATACGCAGTGACAGGTCGGCGCCTAGCACGCCGCCACCGTGACGGTAGATGCGGGCGTTGGGGTCAAGCATGTAGGGCGGGTTGGCAACGATCAGGTCGAACGTACCGCTGATACCGTCCAGCAAGTCGCTGGGCTCGACCGACAGGTTACTCACACCCGCCAAGGCTGCATTGATTGCCGTATAGCGCAGCGCCAGGGGGTTGATGTCAACGGCGCTGACCTGCGCGTGCTGGGCGGCGCGGGCAATCAGCAAGGCGCCCACGCCGCTACCACAACCGATATCCACTGCATGCTCGACCCGCTCGGGGCAGTGCTGGAGGTGATCGCGAATGACCTGGGCAAAGCGGTAACTGTCCGGGCCGAAGAACACGGCATCGCTGGCGTCGGTTGGATACGCCGAATGCAGCAACAGTAATTCATCCAGGCTGGACCAGCGTACCGTGCTGATCAGCCGTTCACCCTGGGCACCCAACGCCTGCGCACGTTCGAGCAACAGTAACTGATCTGCCGACAGCAAACCTGGCTCGAAAGGTCGGCTCCAACCGAATATATCGCGCAGGGTGCTGGCCTGCCCGCAGCCCTCGCGGGCATTGACGCGCGCGTGGGTGGCAGGTGTCACGCAGGTAAAGCGGTATCCATCGGCGCGCAGGCGCTGTCCCAGTTGTAGCAACGCCTGGTCTGCCTCGATTTGCCTGTGAGTAAGCATCATCAACGCGGTTCCTCCTGGCGCAGCCCGGTTGCGCGCATGTAGGCGCGCGTGGCACACAAGCCGTCCGGCGTGGCGTGGCGGTTGCCGGCCATCCTCTGGATCAAGGCCTTGGGGGCCACATTCAAGGCGTCATTGGGTATATCTTCAGGCTCCTCAGGCAGCCCCCAACTGCCAGGGGATACGCGGCGGATGGACGGCTGCCAATCGTCGGCGATCCAGTCATGCCATAGCTGTTTTTCATAGGCGTTGAAAACTCCGAACATCGCCGCCGTCGGCCCGTCGATCAGCGTCCACCAGCGGCTGTTTGCTGGCGGCTGCCCTCTGCGGATCCAACCCTGAGCCTGCAATGCGGCCACGAATGCGGGCATGGCGCCGGGTTCGGCCAGCCATTGATTGATCGTGCGCTGCTGCAGGCGGCAATGGTCGGCATGCATCAACTGGCCATAGACCCGCTTGCGCTCAAGGGCTGCAAACAGTTCGCCCTGCAGGTCGAACTGGCGGATGAGGTCTGGCGTGGCGATACCTCGGTCATTCAGGCGGTAGCCTATGCGCGCTTTGGCGTAGAACGCCTGTGGATCATGCGCGGGGCTTAGCTGGTTCAGCGCCTGAATTGCCAGGCGGGCGTGGCCGCTGGCGGCATTGTCGATGGTCACGTGCAGCTGAAAATATTGCCCGTCGATGCCCAGTTCGGCCAGCTCGTACGTGGTGATCAGCAGATGCAGCGGTGGCTGCTCATAACCGAGGTTGTAGCCAACCACCTCTGGCAGGTAAGTGTCGCAGTGCTGCCCCAGGGCAAGTTGCAGGGCCCCTTGCAGATATCGCGTGTCATCCAGGGGCATGGCCTCTACGCAACCCAGGCGACCAAGCAGGCGCTGATAGATCAGCACATGGTTGCAGCGTGGATCACCGTTGCCGAGCTCTTCCAGATACGTGCGAATCAGCCCGTGATAACGTGGATCGCGCCAGTGATGCAGGGTGCCCTGTAGCCAGGCGCCATCCACGGCCTTGGTCGGCGCAACCTGTTGCAGGAACCACAATGCGTGGGCGCGGTTGGAAAAGTAACGCCGGGGCATGCCTTGACGGCGTTGTGCCCGGTAATCGGTGTAGGCCTTGGCGACCTCGGCGGTATGCTTCTTGCTCCAGGCCGGCAACTCGGACGGTGTGTCGGGCAAGTCGTCCGGCATGCTCGCGGCACCCGCCAGTTGTTCCTCCAGCCATGAGCCGCTGCCAGCATCCTGGCCTGCGAGCATTGCTTGGTAGCGTTGTCGCAGGCTGGTCGATTCGGTGACCATTGGCGCAGCACTTGCGGTATTGCGGTT
Source organism: Pseudomonas sp. 2,4-D (assembly GCF_030418155.1). NCBI lineage: Bacteria > Pseudomonadati > Pseudomonadota > Gammaproteobacteria > Pseudomonadales > Pseudomonadaceae > Pseudomonas > Pseudomonas sp. 2,4-D. The sequence continues at coordinate 141,242 of NZ_JAUHUI010000003.1, read as the reverse complement.
CATCACCGTCATGCCGTGCTCCTTGTCTTCTTACTGGCTCGGCTTTTGGCCAGGCATCGGCTCGGGGTCGGGCGCAGGCTGCGGTGCAGGCTTGGAATCAGGTTGCTGCATCTGCAGCGAAGGCTTGCTGGGGTCGGAATCTTTGCCGGGGTGGTCATTGTCGCGGTCGAAACAGCCGCCGACCAAGCTCAGCGCGGCCATCAGGATGATCAGTGGAGTCAGTCGCATGGAGTACCCCCTTTGAAAATTGCAGTGCCAGGTCGCCCCGGCACTGCGCCTTGGTCAGTTACGAACGGCCGCCCTTGTGGCCCGACTCACGGTCGTGGGGCATGTTGCCGCCCGAGGACTGGCCGCCCTTGCGACCGGCTTCGGAAGCTTTTTCACGGTCATTGGCGAAATTGCCCGGGTTCTTGTTACCGCCTTGGCTGCCTTGTTGATTGCCGGTGCGGCTGTTGTCTTTAGTGGCCATGGTGTTCAAACCTCATATGACTTCGGAATGCACGGCAAGATGCCGTACACAGATTCGGAGTTCGGCGATATCGGCAGATTCGCTTTATTACGAGAGGTTCGGACCGGTGGCGTTAAATAAACGGCATCGCCGTATTTGGTGCGCTTGTCAGTGGTGCGGCGGGCTATCCATGCGCGCCTGGCGCCGGCCCAGCCAGCCACCCGTCGCGGCCCAACCCACGGCAAGCAGCGCGCCGATCAGCATCGCCAATTGCGGGTGCTCGCCCATGACGTCCAACCCACGCTTGACCCAGCCGCTCAGCGCATCGCCGCCACGGTATACCACCGTGTCGATGAAGTTCTTGGCTTTGTACTTGTCCTCGGCGGGCAGCACGGTGAACAGCATCTCCCGCCCTGGCCGTACCAGTGCGTATTCACCTGCCCGGCGCACCACCATCACCACCACGAACAGGGCAAACACCGGGGCCAGTGCCAGCCACAAGAAGCCGGCAGCCATTACCAGCGGCACTGCAACCAGCAACACACCGACACCCAGCCGACGGGCCAGGCGCCCGGTAAGAAAGACCTGGGTGAGGATGGCCAGGGCCTGCACAACCGTGTCGATCAGGCCGAACACCTGTGTCTGTCGGGTGCGGTCCGTGAAGGTTTCGCTGACAATACGCGCCTGCTCGAAGTACAGGAATGTGCTGACGCTGGCCAGCAGTACCACAAACAAAGCGATGCCCAGCAGATAGGGCGAGCGCAGGACTGCGGTGGCGCCGGTAAAGGGGTTGCCACCCAATCGCCGCGAGTCCTGATGTTCGGTTTGTATCGCAACGGGTTGGCCTGCTCGCCAGCGTTGCAGGAACAGTGTCGCGCCGATACTGCCCAGCAGAAATACCGCCGCCAGCACCAGCAACCCGGCATGGCCGAGCGGCGCCACCAGCAACGTGCCAAGCACAGGGCCACTGAGCCCGCCCAGGCTGGCCCCGGCTGCCAGCAGACCGAACAGCCGCTTGCCTTGGGCGGTGGAAAACAGATCAGCGAGCACGCTCCAGGCCAGCGAGATCGTCAGCAAATTGAACACCGACAGCCAGATGTAGAAGGCCCGGGCGGTCCAGAGATCGTCAGGGTTACCGGCCAACAGTGCCGCGAACAGCAACAGGTTGCTGGTGAAAAAACCATAAGTCCAAGGCAGGATATGCCTGCGCTGCACCCTGGATGCCAGCCAGCCAAACAGCGGCAGGCACGCCAACGTGGCAATGAAGGTGCCGGTGAATAGCCACTGCAGGTTTTCCACGCCACCGGCAACGCCCATGGTTTCGCGCACCGGGCGTAGCATGAAGTAACCGGTGAACAGCAGGTAGAACAGCAGCAAGCCGGCGATGACCGCCGGCCCCTCTCCAGGCTGGATGTTCAGCCCTTGGCCCAGGCGCCGCCGCCAGGTTTGCATGATGTCAGGCAAACTGCGTGATCAGCGCCTGTTGCTGCGCCGGGGTGAGCATTGGCTCATGCCCGGCCTTGAGCTGATCGATCTGGCGGTCAGGCCGACTGGTAGCGGGTATGACCGTCGTCACTGCCGGGTGGCTGATGGCGAACTTGAGAAACAGCTGTGCCCAGCTGCCGATGCCTGCTTCGGCTGCCCAGCCCGGCAAGGTCTGGCCCTTGACCCGGGCGAACAGCCGGCCATCGTCGAAGGCCCGATTGATCAACACCGCAACGCCCTTGTCCTGGCACAGCGGCAGCAGTTCCCGGGCGGCGTCAGGGGCGTTGACCGAGTAGTTGATCTGGATGAAGTCCAGCGGCTCGTTGCGCACGATACGGGCGACGTCGTCGTGGCCACTGTTCAGGTAATGGGTGATGCCGACATAACGTGTCCCGCCCTGCTGCTTCAGCTCGCGGGCATAAGGCAGCTGGGTCTGCCAGTCACGCAGGTTGTGAATCTGCAGCAAGTCGACCTTGTCGGTACGTAGGCTCTTGAGGCTGCCGGCCCACTGCGCTTGGGCTTCAGCCCGGCTATTGGCGGCGATCTTGGTGGCAAGGAAGCACTGGCGGTGCCAGCCGCCCTCTTCCAGCAACTGGCCGAGAATGCTGTCGGCGCCCCCGTAGTTGGGCGAGGTGTCGATCACCCGGCCGCCGCCTTCGAAAAATGCCTTAAGCACCGTTTTGAGCTGAAGGTATTGGGGCGAACCGCTTTCTACTTCGAAACTGCCCGAAGTACCGGCACCGATCACCGGCAACGCTTCACCGGTGGACGGGACTATACGGGCCAGCAAACCCGCCGGCACGGCAGCGTGCAGCCAAGGGCTGGCGGCGGCCAGCAATCCCAATGTTGCACCTGCGCGTAGGACTTCACGACGTGCGTACATGGAAAATCTCCCGTCATGAATCGGAAATTTTCAAGCCTAGCCGCTCTGTCCCTCGCCTGCGGGTGTTTCTGTATCTGGATGTTTAGAGATCAGGCCCGCAGCAAGGGGCTCAGATCGACACCCGTCTCGCTCATTGGCGGGCACCAGTAGTAGCCCCCCGTCAGCGGGCGGCTAAAGCGGTAAAGTCCGTCGATGATGCCGTCTTCCAGGCCACTCATGCGCCGCAGCTGCATTTCGAATGCCTCGAAACTCTTGCCCAGGGCGACAAAGGCCAGGCCGGCACCGCGTTGGTCGGCCCAGGCTACCGAGCGACGGACCATGAACGCCTCGGGTTCAAAGCTTTCCTGGGCGGTGCGCTTGACGTGCGCGGACTCGGGGGCGTCGTCGAGTTCTTCGTTATCGCTCAAGCGACGGCCGATGATGTTGTCCTGGTCTGCCTGGGGCAGCGACTTGAAGTAATCCAGGTCGTGCTTCCACAGCTGGAACGCGGCAAAGCTGGAGCCATCTGCGGCAATGGCCGCTTGCACCGCTTCTTCGTCTACCGGGTTTTCGGTACCGTCTTCATAACCGGTAAGGTCATGACCGCCCCGGTGCAGGAAGCCATCAACGCTGTCGGCCAGGCCCAGCGCGGGTGCCAGCGCCTGCTCCAGGGCCTGGGCGCGCAGCAGCAGGTCGCCACGTTCGTCGCCACGCAGCCACAGCCACAGGGCGTGTTGGGTGCTGGGGTTCTCCACCGCGGCATCCAGCAGCGGGAACGGGCGCAGCCCTGGTATTTCCCGGCCCAGGGCCTTCGCCAGGGGGGCGCCTACGCCCAGCAGCAACTGTTTGCCATCGACCTGCGGCAGCAAGGCATCCAGCGCGGCAGGCAACGCCTCGGGCGACTGCAGGGTGAAGAACAGGTGACGGGCGTGGGCCGGCACCGGGGTGGCAAGCAGACCTTGCTGGAACGGCATATCAGGCTAATCCTAAGGTAAAAACGGAATGCTACTTCGCCTGCATGCCTGCTGCAATGCGGCATGCAGCCTCGCCAGCCGCTGCACGTAGTAACAAACGGTTACCAAGAGCTGGCCCTTTGCAATTAGCTATCAATCAAGGCCGACCTACACTGCTTCAGATCCTTCGCCCGAGATACCCCTCATGACCGCCTCGCCCCTGCTCACTGCGTTTCTGCCGCTTGCCCTGGGCATCATCATGCTTGGCCTTGGGTTGTCGCTGACCCTGGCCGACTTCGCTCGCGTGGTGAAGTATCCAAAGCCCGTGGTGGTGGGCCTGGTGTGCCAGATCCTGCTGTTGCCGCTGGTGTGCTTCCTGATCGCCAACGGCTTTGGCCTGGAATCTGCCCTGGCAGTGGGGTTGATGCTGCTGGCTGCTTCGCCGGGCGGTACCACGGCCAACCTGTTCAGCCATCTGGCCCACGGTGACGTGGCGTTGAACATCACCCTGACGGCGGTCAACTCACTGATCGCGATCCTGACCATGCCGTTGCTGGTGAACCTGTCACTGAGCTGGTTCATGGCCTCGGACCAGGCTATTCCACTGCAGTTCGCCAAGGTCATGCAAGTGTTCGCCATCGTCTTGTTGCCGGTGGCGCTGGGCATGCTGATTCGCCATTTCGCCCCGGCGTTCGCTGCGCGCATGGAAAAACCGATGAAGCTGGTGGCTGCGCTGTTTCTGGCCTTCACCATCGTCCTGGCACTGGCCAAGGACTGGCAGACAGTGGTCGAGTACGCACCGGTGGTGGGCCTGGCGGCGCTGCTGTTCAACCTGCTGAGCCTGACGGTGGGCTATTGGGTGCCGCGGCTGTTGAACATTCCCAAGCGCCAGGCGATTGCCATTGGTATGGAAATTGGCATCCATAATGGGACCTTGGCAATTGCCCTGGCGTTGAGCCCTTCGCTGCTGAACAACGCGACCATGGCGGTGCCGGCTGCGTTGTACAGCTTGATCATGTTCTTTACCGCGGCCGGGTTTGGCTGGTGGGTGAGCCGCGGCCATGTGGCGGCAGAGCCCAAGCGTGAAACCGTGAACTGACGTCACCCAATGCCCCGAAGGTGCCGTGCGTGCCAGGGATGCGTCACGATTGGCTGCGCCTGCTGCGCAGTTGCTGCTTCAACACCTTCAGCGGCGGCGCATAGAAGAACCCGAACGACACGCTCCCCGTGCGCCCCTTCACCGCATGGTGCAGGCGGTGCGCGCGGTGCAGGCGTTTCAGGTAGCGGTTGACTGGCCGCGGCTTGCGCGGCCAATGCCGGTGAAAGAAACCGTCGTGGGCCAGTACATACAGTGCCCCATACCCTGCCACACCACCGCCCACCCACTGCAAAGGCGCATAACCGCTTTTGCCCAGCGCCACCAACGCCGTGGCGATCAGCCCCAAGGCCACCAGGTACAGGTCGTTGGTTTCGAGCATGCCCAGGTGTGGCTCATGGTGCGATCGGTGCAGCCACCAGCCCCAGCCATGCATGATGTACTTGTGAGCCAGCGTACCGACGCCCTCCATGGCCACCAGGGTGCCGAACAATACGGCGAGATTGAACAGCATGGAACGGTCCGGGTGATGGCAAAGGGAGGCGCAAGGTTACCGGCTGCCCAGGTTTTTTTCCATGTGGGCGTGACCGGCTGCAGGCCGTTCCCGGATGAAGCCATTGTCATGTGTTTGCCCTTGACCTGCTCTGCCCTGCGGCGTATGGTCCGCGACGCAATTTTGCCTTCCTCAACAGGAGACCTGCCTTGGACAGTAGCCCCAGTCGCTTGCGACAGGCCCGCGTGGCGCGCTAGCCCGGCAGTGTTCTGCACTGTCTGGCCGCGCTGGCAAGACGGTGGTTTCCTTTAACCCCGCTTCTCCTTCCCTCCTCGTGGTCCTGCGCAATTTTCTGGTTATTTCAACCGCGCCAACTGATGGCGTTCATGCGGGCGTGTGCCTGCGGAAGAGGTTTGCTATGGATTGGAAAGTATTTCTGCTGCGCGTCAGCATTGCCCTGGTGCTGGGGGCGCTGATCGGTGCCGAGCGGCAATTGCGCCAACGCCTGACCGGGCTGCGCACCAATGCGCTGGTCAGTACCGGTGCCTGCCTGTTCGTATTGATGACCCAGGCGGTGCCAGGCATGGCGCCTGCCGATGCGTCGCGCGTCGCAGCCTATGTGGTGTCGGGCATCGGCTTTCTCGGCGGTGGTGTCATCATGCGCGATGGTTTCAATGTACGTGGCCTGAACACCGCGGCCACCTTGTGGTGCACGGCTGCGGTCGGCGTGCTGTGCAGCCTCGGGCTGATGATGGAGGCGGCGCTGGGTAGCCTGGTGGTGCTCTGCGCCAACATCTTGTTGCGTGACATCGCCCAGCGCCTCGACCGTCAGGACGTGGTGCCGGCCAACGAGGTGGAACAGCACTTCGAAGTCCGTATCGTCTGCCGCGGCGAGGATGAGATCCAGGTGCGTAGCCTGATGTTGCATAGCCTGGGCGATCCACAACTGCGCCTGCAGTCGTTGCAGAGCCAGGACCTGGAAAATCCTGCGCGCCTGGAAGTGCGCGCCGAGCTGTTGGGCACCGCGCAGGCGCCGGCGCAACTGGAGCGCCTGGTCAGCAGGGTCAGCCTGGAGAAAGGTGTAAGCTCGGTGCGCTGGCAATTACAGCCGCAAGTGCTGGCGACGGATTAGAACGACAGGAGTGACTCATGCTTATCCGCCCTACCCTTGAGCGAGACATCACGTGGCTACCGGACGTCGAGCGCTCGGCAGCCCGGGCTTTTGTCAGTTGGCCGGCACTGGCCTGGCTGGCGCAAGGCGAAGTCATGGATTGCGCGACGCACAGGGCTTTCGTCGAGGCAGGTGGTAGTTGGGTGGCGCAGGATCCGGCTGGGCGCATTGTGGGTTTTGCCTGCGCCCGGCTGGCGGATCAGGCATTGCACCTTCATGAAATATCGGTGTGCCAGGAGGCCCAGGGGCAAGGCGTCGGGCGCCGGTTGCTGCAGCAAGTGGTCGATGCAGGCCGCTGCGCCGGTGTAGGCGAGCTGACGCTGACCACCTTTGTGGATGTGCCTTGGAATGCGCCGTTCTATGCACGTTTCGGGTTCGAGACGCTTCAGGAAAGCCGGCTTTGCGAACGACTCCAGAGCATCCTCGCAAGCGAGCATGCTCACGGTCTCAGCGGGCGTTGTGCAATGCGTCTGGGGCTTTAGCGTTTCATCGCGACGCATGGCGCCCCCGCGCTCTCCAGCCAGGTCAGCAACCCTGCCCCGCCGCCACACTACCCGCCACGCAATAGCCGTCCCGCCCCTGCTGTTTGGCCTGGTACAAGGCCCCATCTGCCGCCGCGACCAGCGCCTCGGCAGTGCCCCCCTCCCGCGTCAGGTCGACCACCGCGATCCCGGCACTGAACGACACCCTTCCCAACGGGCTCGCGGCATGTTCCAGCGCCTGTCGGCGCAACAGCTGCTGTAACTCCTGCACCAGCAGTTCCGCGCCGCGGCCATCGGTATCGGGCAGCAACAGCGTAAATTCCTCCCCACCATAGCGCACTGCCAGATCGGCCGGCCGTTTCAAGGCCTGTTGCAGCACCTCGGCAAAGCGTCGCAAGCACTGGTCGCCAGCCGGGTGTCCGTAGTGGTCGTTGTAGGCCTTGAAGTAATCCAGGTCTAGCATCACCAGTGCCAGGGGGTAGCCTTGGCGCCGTGCACGGCGCAGTTCAGGTTCGAACACGCCATCCAGCCGCCGACGGTTACCCAGCCCTGTAAGGCTGTCGGTCAAGGCCAACGCTTTCAGCGTCTGGTGCGCCTGGAGCAGCGCCCGCTCGATCACGATCCGCTCGCGCAGTTGGCGCAGCACCACACCGCCAAACGCTGCCAGCCCCACCAACAACAGCAGCAAGACCGCCACCGACTTGATCGCATCGTACCGCCAGGGCGCGACAATGGATTCACGCGACAGCCCCGCCTCCACGACCAATGGATAGCTGGACAACGCGCGATAGCCATACAGCCGAGGTGTACCATCGACTACCGCTACCGCCTCGGCTACCCCTTCTGTGGCGTATGGCAAGTGGTTGCGGAAGATCTCACTGTTGGCGAGACTGCGGCCTATTACCTGTTCCACGAACGGGCGCCGTACCAGGAGGGTGCCGTCGCGCTTGGCCAGCACCAGCGCGCCGCGCTCGTCGATCTTGAAGTCCCCGTAGTAACGTACGAACCACTCCACTTTGATGGTGCCGAGCAGTACACCGGCGAAGCTGCCGTCGGCATACTCCAGGCGCCTCGAAATAGGAATGATCAGGTCGCCGGTGGAGCGGCTGCGCACGACCGAACTGATATGTACACCAGGGTCGGTATGGCTGCGGTGATAGACGAAGTAGTCCCGGTCGGCGTTATTGGCGTTGGGCGGGATGGCCGCCTGATCAGTGACGACCCAGCTGCCGTCCGGGCCGTAAACGAAAAGCCCGTGCAACTGCGGCATGATGCTTTTTTGCTGCGCCAGCAAGGCATGCAGGCGCGGCCGGTCGATGTGATCGAAACCATCGCCTTCCAGGCGCTCGGCCAAGGCCGCGGTAATGACGTCGACCTGGCGGATAGCGTCCTCGGCGTGCTGTGCCGTGGCCCGAGCCAGGTTGCTGACCATGTTCTCGGCGTTGTTATAGGCAAAACGGTAGTCACGCCAGATGCGCCAGCCCTCCACCAGCACGAATGCCAGCATCACAACCAGCATGAACGCCAGTACCAGACGGAACAGCGCCACGGCGCGGTCCTCGCCACTTATGGCGAAAACCCCGTCGTCATACTGTTTCCGGGCTGCGCACATTGGAATCCCTGGCCATACCGCGTTCGCCGCCTTTCACTATAGTTCAGCGTCGAATATCGGAACCGGCGGCAAAAAAGATTAAACCTTTGCCACGCCTTCACCCTCAACCGTACGCGACACTGAGGTCGCGCCACGGTTTAAAGGAGTGAAGCATGAATAGCCTCTTCATCAAACGCATCGGTTTTTCCATGGTGCTGGGCCTGGCATCGGTGCACGCAATGGCCGCGACTTCCGATGATTTCGTCGAAGCGGCCACCGAGGCCGGCATTGCCGAAGTGGTGACCGGCAATCTGGCTCAGGAGAAAAGCCAGAACGCCGAGATCAAGGCGTTTGCCCAGCAAATGGTCACCGACCACACCCAGGCCAACCAGAAACTCGGCGACATTGCCCGCAAGCTGGACATTTCCGTGCCGGATGAGGCCGCCATGACCGACAAGGTCAAGAAAATGATCCTGGAATGGCGCGATGAGTCCTTCGACAAGTCGTACCTCAACAACCAGGTAGACGCTCACGAAAAAGCGGTGGAGCTGTTCAAGAAGGAGGCTGCATCGTCCGACAAGGCTGAATTGAAGGCCTTTGCCAGCGAAACGTTGCCCAAACTCGAACAGCACCTGGAGCATGCCAAGGCACTTCAGTCCAAGCACGGCAAGTGAGGTCGCACATGAGTAACGATGCATTGAAGACCGAAGTACTTACCCGTCTGCTGCATGCGCACCCCGAAGGGCTAGGCAAGGAAGTGCTGGACAACTACCGCGGCGAAAAGGCGGTGGCCGGCATGCTCAAGACGCTGCAAGAAGCCGGTCTGATTCACGACGGTAGCGTGGCGGTGAGCAGTGATCATCAGATCAGCGTGCACTACCCGATCAAGCTGTCGGCGGCGGGCGTAGAGGCCGCCAGGCGCGCTGAAGGCTGACAGTCGCCTGTGGTGACCGTCGCCGGCAAGTCGGTTCCCAAGGGATCGCACATGGCTTGCCGGCGACGAGACCAGTAATCAAGGCAGTGGTTTACTCCTTTTTCTCAATGTCTCTAGGCGGTTTGGCCGGCCCCTGTGGGTCGACTTGAGGGTCTTCGGCATCCGGGGAGTCGGGGTCGAAACCAAGGTCTGCCTTTTTATCGGCCTGCTCGGCCGAGTGAGGCCCCTCTTTGTGTGGTGGTTGAGATCCAGGCATGGCGTTGTCTCCGGTGAGTGTCTAAGGAAGAAACCACCCGCCAGGAAAAGTTTGATTAATCTGCAACCGAGGCCAATTGCGCCCGACACTGCGCCAGCGCCTCGTCGCGTGCCTTCAACTGTTCCTCAAGCCACTGTAACTGCCGCGCCTGCTCGGCGCACACGTCGCGCCTGGCTTCAAGGCTCTGGGCTTGCACATCCAGCTGCCGGCGCATCTCTTCGCTGGCGCCTTGTGCCTGGGCCAGGATCGTGCGCAGCCCCTGGATCTGCGCATCGCGTTGTTCCAGCAACTCATCCTGCGCCCGGCATTCACTGGCCGCCTGACGATGCTCTCCCAGCAACCGCTCATTGTCACGGTGCAAGCGGGTAAGTTCGTCCTGCTTGACGATCATGCCCTGCTGCATCTGACGTAATTCCACCTGCATCTGCTGCAACTGCGCTTCGTGGCGGCGCTGTTCCTGCTCACGCTGTTCGCGGCTGGCATTGCGGTAGTGCTCCAAGGCGTCGCGGGCATGGCGGTGCTTGTCCTCCAGCGACTTGACCTGCTCGTCCTTGTCAGCCAGGCGCACCTGCAACTCACCCAGCGACTGGTTGAGGCTGGCACTGCGCAGCTGTTCGGCCTGCAGCGTGCTTTGCGTGGACAGCAGTTTTTCGGTCTCTGCGGCCAATGCCGCTGCATCGATCTTGTGTTGCTGATGCGCTGCGGCCAGTGCCTGCCGGGCGATTTCCAGCTGCGCCTCAAGCTGCTCGCGCTGTTGCGTGAATGTGCTCTCGGCCTGCTCGATCTTCAGGTCGGCCTCGTCCTGCAGCTGCGTTGCCAGTTGCCCGACCAGGCGGCTCAGCACCTCGCTCAGCGCGACCCCGCCTTCGGAAGCCACCGGCTGCTGGCCGTTCAGTTCCTTCAGGTAGCGGTGAATCGTGGTTTTGGAACCGGTATTGCCCAATTCGATACGGATGGCATCGATGCTGGGGTTCTCACCCCGGGCGATCAGTGCCTGACGCGCCTGTTGCACTACCACCTTGTTGATGCCGCCACGGGCCATGCTTGCTCCTACGATTTTGTACTGTGTTATGTAACATGTAATTACGTACCAATTATGGCGATAGAAAAACCCTCCTGCAAACATTTCCTCAGGTGAAATAATCACGGCTTATCGCATGTGATGCGCAAAACGGGCTTGTTTTCGATTCGATCACTTGGCTTTTATCAAGCCCACCTCAAGGTGCCCGGGTAGGCTCCCGAACAGAGTGATATCCAATAAACGAAAAACACCATGAATCGCCCCGCTCCTTCGAGGGTTCGCCTGTATGACGAAGACGATCTGGACAGTGTGCTGCGCTCGATGGCCCGCCAGGCCATAGCCTGCTTGCCTACGTCCGAAGTCGCGCTGGTAGGCATTCAGCGGATGGGGGGCGTTGATTGCTTCAAGCCGTGACTGCAAGCCCCTCCTCGGGCAACAGGACGAACTGCGCGAGACAACGCTGCTCATCTGCAGGGGGGCAGCGCCCTCAGGCCGCTCACTTCCTGCATGGGCGTTTCGAACAGGGCCAGGCGGAACACCCATTGCGCTTCAGAAAGGCTGCGGCAATTCGCGTGCCGGGCAATCCCCAGTTGCTGGTCGGCTCTCGTCGATACAAACGCTTGATGAGTGAGGATCAACGGAGCCTGTACCAGATACTCAGTGGTACGTGTGAAACATCACATTAGAAATGCACCTTGATCAATGCACTCAACGCGTTCTGATCGGTCGGAAAACCGTGGCTGTCTTCGATGCCATATTTGTCGGACCAATAGTCCCACTCGATCCCGGCATAGAAACGTGCCGGCGCTTGCCCCATCGCCTTACCGACGTCGTACTTGATCTGGGGGTTGAAGTGGAAACTCTTGGCTACATAGTTCGAGGTACCCTTCGTGCCTACATCATTGACGTACCACTCCAGATAACCGTCGAACAAAATGTCTGAGCGCCCGAGCGGTATCGTCATCGCCCAGGTCGGGTTGATCTGCCACTGTCCAGACGCTTTACCGGTGATCCCATCGGGCTTGCGGTAGTAAGTGTTGAGTGAAAAACGATCAAATCCAGGCAGGTTCAGGTCAACAGCGGGCCCAAGCAGGTACTTTCGATTGCGCCCTTCTCCGCGCTCATAGGTGGCAGCGATCAACACATCCTTGACGATGCCATAGCTAAGACGGTGGCCGCTGATTTTGCTAAGCGACAGTCGCGGTGAAAACTCGCCGTAATAGGTGTAGCCATCGTTGCCGGACAAGCCGTTGGACCACTTGTTGTCGACGAACAAGAAGATGTCGCCCCATGTCCAGCCACTGGCGTGCTCGAAGGTGATGGTTTGCTGGATATCGTTGCCCGTGCCATCGACTTTATAACCGTGCCCGTAGAGGTAGCTTAGGCTGTTGTTGCTCCACATCAGCGGATTCGCCTGGGCACTACCAGTGGCCAGCGCGCAGAGTGGGACGACGCTGTGAAGCAGCCAGGAAAGAGCGTTCGGTTTCATGTGCATCCCTTGGGTCGTGATTGTTGGTTTTCGCCAGCAAGGGTATGCAGCAGCGGACGACCTCTCCTCTGGCCCCGGCTCATGCCGAGGCGCCACCCTTGCCGGGTGAGCGGCGCAAGGCCGCCAGAGCAATGTCCCATGCCATCTTTGGGCACTGACCGCTTCTACTCGAGTTAGCGCAAAGCAGGGCGCGTGCCAACTAATCGGATACACGTAATTTACTTATTGTGAGCAATCCTATGCATCAATGAACACCATCCCCGCAGAACATTGCGCACTTTATTAGTGCTCAATCGGTACGGTCTGCACCTTCTCAACTCACGCGTCAGTGCCGGCCCCTCGGATGCGGGTCGCTACACCGCAAAGTCAGCGGCTTCATGAAATTGGCATGCTTCTGGCTTCTTGTACCTGCGAGTAGAAGCGGTCAGTGCCAGGCATGGCATGGGGCATTGCTCTTGCGTCCTTTGGGGCGTACATCCGAGCGGATGTTTGAACGAGGCTATGGCAGCCCCGGGCAAGAGAGCAATGTCAGTCGCCAGTTCAGGCCCTTTTGCTTCGCGACGCCATTCTCTTCCCACGTTCTCTCCGCCCGGCTCCTTCGCTGTCGCGCTATCAGGCGCACGGCGGTTTTTTGAATCGGGGTGAAGAACACATGATGAAAACGCGTTTTGCCTTGGCTCGCCCGTTACGCTCGCTGTTGGCAGCAGCGTTGCTCCCCACCACGCTGGTGATCGCTCCGCTGGCGATCGCTGGCGACAAAGTCGTGTTGCTGACCTCTTGGTATGCTCAGGCCGAACAGGGCGGCTTCTACCAGGCACTGGCCGATGGGTTGTACGAAAAGGAAGGCCTGGATGTGTCCATCCGCATGGGGGGACCACAGGTCAATGGCATGCAACTGCTGGTCAGCAAGCAAGCTGATTTCATCGTCAACTATGACCTGCAGATTCTAAAAAGTGTCGAGCAAGGCTTGCCAGTGGTCGCAGTGGCTGCGCCCTTCCAGGGAGACCCGCAAGGGTTGATGACCCACGCGGACGTCAGCGGACTTGATGGGCTTGGCGGCAAGCCTGTGCTGGTGTCCACCTCGGGCCAGCAAACCTGGTGGCCTTGGCTGAAGGGTAAGTATCAATTGGCTGACAGCCAGGCGCGGCCTTACACCTTCAACCTGCAACCCTTTCTAGCCGACCCGCAAACCACACAGCAGGCGTATGCCAGCTCGGAACTGTTCCAGGCGATAAAGGCAGGCGTGACCCCTAACTTTTTCCTCTTCGCAGATGCCGGTTATCCACCCTACGGATCCACCGTGGTCACCCGTCAAGACATCATCGCTCAGCACCCGGAGCGGGTAGCAGGTTTCGTGCGCGCGTCCATGGAGGGTTGGAAGCGCTATCTGGATGACCCCAGCGCCGGCAATGCACTGATCAAGCGCGACAACCCCAACATGACCGATGAACTGCTGGCCTGGGGCGTCTCGACCCTCAAGCAGTACCGCCTGGTCACCGGTGGAGAGGCTGCAACCCAGGGGATCGGCACCATGAATGACAGCCGCTGGCAAGCGACGCGCGACTTCATGGTCGAGGCGGGTCTGCTCGGTCCCGACGCACCGTGGCGCAACGCTTACACCACGCGCTTTGTGCAAGACCTGAAGGTACTCCCTGAGGCCGAGCAGGTCGGCAGCCGCTGAACACCATAACAAGCTCAACGCTGTGAGGAATCCTGATTATGTTGGTTACCAAACAACCGGTATTGCGCCGTTTCTGGTATGCCCTGCTCCCTATGACAGCCCTCGAAGACGGCCCCAGGCCATTCACCCTTCTGGGTGAAGCGCTGGTGTTGTGGAAGCGTCCCGATGGTACCCCGGTGGCAATGCAGGACCGCTGCTGCCACCGTACCGCCAAACTGTCCAAAGGCTTCGTCAGTGCTGAGGGCAATATCGCCTGCGGGTATCACGGCTGGGAATACGACTGCACCGGCACGTGCGTAAAGATCCCGCAGAACCCCACCGGCGCTATTCCTCCGGGTGCCGCGGTGAAGGCTTATCACTGCCAGGAAAAGTACGGCTATGCCTGGGTCAGCCTGGACGACCCGCTACAACCGATCCCTGAGTTCCCGGAAGACGGCACCCCCGGTTACCGACGCATCTTCCAGTTTTACGAAGAGTGGAAGACCAGCCCGCTGCGGGTCATGGAGAATTCCTTCGACAACTCGCATTTTTCCTTCGTGCACAAGGCCAATTTCGGCTTGTTCGACCAGCCGCAACCGGCCAGTTACGAATTTCGCGAAACCGATTATGGCTTCGAAGCCGAGACCCGCGTGCCGATCCGCAACCCCGAGGCAAGCTTCCGTATCACCGGTACGACCGAGCCGATCACCCAACGGCACCTGCTCAACCGCTATTACCTGCCCTTCTCTCGGCGCTTTGGCTGCATGTATCCGGACAGCGGCATCCATCACATCATCTACAACTGCGCCACGCCCATCGACGACAACCGACTGATGCTCGTGCAGTGGTTGTATCGCAACGACAGCGAAGACCAATGCTCAACCCAGGAACTGATCGACTGGGACGCGGCGATCACAGCCGAAGACCGCGACATCCTGGAAGCCACCGATCCTGACGCCTGTGTCGACACCCGCCGCAGGGTGGAACTGCACATGCCATCGGACAAGCCTGGGTTGGTTATTCGCCGGCAACTACTGGGTCTGCTTGAAGCCAATGGCGAGAGCGAAGTGTTCCTCAGCCACTGACACTTGCCCAACGCCCCGGTGCGCCGGGGCATTCACCACCGCTCATGACCCACGGGGAGAGCGCTATGTTGATGCAGACCCTATCCAAGGCCGACGTCCAGACGCAGGCCCTGCCGAACACCATCGGTGTGGACACTCCTTTGTTCGCCAATCAGGTGGAAAAAACCTACAGCAATGGCACCCATGCCTTGAGCCGCGTGAAATTGGCGATCGAACGCGGCGAGTTCGTCTCGCTCTTGGGTCCGTCGGGGTGTGGCAAAAGCACCCTGCTGAAAATGTTCGCCGGGCTCGAGCAGCCCTCTGCCGGCCATGTGCGCTGGTGGGGCAAGGATGCCCCGGGTACGGACCACCACGCAGGCACACCGGGGCGCAGTTTGGCCATGGTGTTCCAGGAAGCCACCCTGATGCCATGGGCCAAGGTGCACGACAACGTGCGATTGCCTCTGGACTTGGCCGGCGCCCCCAAGGCCCAGAGCCAGCACAAGGTGCAAGCCGCCCTGGAACTGGTGGGGCTGGGCAAGTTCGGCGACGTTTACCCGCGGGAGCTCTCCGGCGGTATGCAGATGCGCGCCTCCATTGCCCGGGCATTGGCCACCGAACCCAATCTGCTGCTGATGGACGAACCCTTCGGCGCCCTGGACGAGTTCACCCGCAACAAGCTCGATAGCGACCTGCGCCAGCTCTGGCTCCAGCGCGACCTGACGGTGGTATTCGTGACCCACAGCATCTTCGAGGCGGTGTACCTGTCTTCGCGGGTGATCGTGATGGGCGCGCGTCCCGGTCGAGTGATCGCCGATGTAATCATCGACGGCCCACTGGAACGCGACGAGACATACCGCACTTCACCGGCGTTCATCGAGCAATGCGCGCACCTGTCACGACTCTTGGCCCAGGCCAATGGCGACCCTTCCTGAGAGCATCATCATGAGCCGACCCTCTACTCCCTGGCTAAGCCACCCTTCTGTACTACGCATCGTTTCACCGCTACTGGTTGGCGCCTTGCTGCTCGGCGTCTGGCAACTGGCATGCATCGCCTGGAAAGTCCCGGTGTACCTGGTACCGTCACCAGCCGATATCGGCCGCACCCTGGCCGCCGATGGCCCGATGCTGCTGGGGGCACTGTGGATGACCCTGAAGATCACCTTCCTGTCATTCGCCCTCGCCGTTGTCATCGGCACGCTGGCGGCGTTCGTGTTCGTGCAGAGCCGCGTCGTGGAGGCCAGTCTGTTTCCCTACGCGATTCTGCTGCAGGTCACGCCGGTGGTGGCCATCGCACCGCTGATCATCATCTGGTGCAGCGACACGACCTTGGCGTTGGTGATCTGCGCCACGCTGGTGGCGATCTTCCCGATCATCGCCAACACCGTCCTGGGCCTGCGCAGCGTCAACCCGGGCCTGCTCAACCTGTTCCGCCTGAACCGCGCCAGCCGCTGGCAAGTGCTGTTGCGCTTGCGCATTCCCAGCGCCTTACCGTGCTTTTTCGCTGGCCTGCGCATCGCCAGCGGCTTGGCATTGATCGGCGCGGTGGTGGCCGAGTTCGTCGCCGGTACGGGTGGCACGGGCGCGGGCTTGGCGTATCAGATCCTGCAAGCGGGATTCCAGCTCAACATTCCCCGCCTATTCGCCGCCCTGGTGTTGATCGCCCTGACCGGCGTGGCGCTGTTCAGCCTGATGGCTTTGCTGGCGCGCTTGAGCCTGCGTCACTGGCACGAAAGCGAACTGGGCTGACTTCCATGCGAAACGCCGTCCTGCCTATGGAGACGAACATGAAACACACCAACAGCTGGCTGATCCGTAACGCCAGCGCCATCCTCACTGGCCTGCGCGGCGGCGCCGCGCGCCATGTGGGGCCGGACATCCGTATCACCCAGGGGCGTATCGCTGCCCTGGGCCCGCTGCAACCGTTACCAGGTGAGCAAGTGCTCGATGCCACCGATTGCGTGGTGTATCCAGGCTGGGTGAACACCCATCATCATCTGTTCCAGTCCTTGCTCAAGGGCATTCCCGCTGGCATCGACCAGAGCCTCGGTGCCTGGTTGGGGGCCGTACCCTATCGCTATCGCGGGCTGTTCGATGAGCACAGTTTTCGCTTGGCCGCTCGGGTCGGGCTGGTGGAACTGGCCCGCTCTGGCTGCAGCACGGTGGCCGACCATCATTACCTGTACTTGCCAGGCATGGCCTTCGACAGCGCACAGATCCTCTTCGAAGAAGCCGAGCGCCTGGGGCTGCGTTTCGTCCTTTGCCGGGGCGGCGCAACCCAGGTACGTCAGGCGGAAGGCCCCGCGACGGCCGGACCTGAGACCCTCAAACAGTACCTGGACGATGTTCAGCGCTTGGTGCAGGTCTACCATGATCCCGCCGATGATGCCTGGCGCCGTGTGGTAATGGCGCCGACCAGCCCGCCCTACTCCATGCCGCCCGAGCACCTGCGCGAGACCGCCCGCACCGCACGCCGCCTGGGCATCCGCCTGCACAGCCATCTGAGCGAAACCGTGGAGTACCAGAACGAAGTCCATGATCGCCACGGCCTCTCGCCCGTGGTGTTCTGCGCGGAGCAGGAATGGCTCGGGCCGGACGTGTGGTTCGCGCACCTGGTCAAGCTGAGCACCGAAGAAATCCAGCTGCTGGGCGCCACCGGCACCGGCATCGCCCATTGCCCCCAAAGCAATGGCCGGCTTGGCAGTGGTATCGCAGATATCGTTGCCATGGAGGCTGCAGGCATGTCGGTTTCGATCGGCGTGGATGGCGCTGCCTCCAACGAAGCCTGCGACATGATCAGCGAAGCCCACGCCGCCTGGCTGATGCAAAGGGCCAAGGCCGGCGAACGCGCCATGGCCCGCCATGCTGGCGGCGATCTGGAGGGCGGTGCGCATGTCGCCACCGTGGAGGACGTTGTGCGCTGGGGCACAGCAGGTGGCGCCCAGGTGCTGGGCCTGGACGCCATCGGCACGCTGCAGGTCGGCATGGCAGCGGACTTGGCGATCTATCGCCTCGATCAACCCCGCTACTTCGGTCTGCATGATCTGGGCATCGCGCCAGTGGTAGGCGGTGGCCGTCCGACGCTGCGGGCATTGCTGGTGGGCGGCCGCCTGAGCGTGGAAAACGATGCGCTTCCTGGCTTGGACCTCGCCGAACTGGGCAGCCAGGCACGCCAAGCTGTACTTCGTCTGCAACAGGCCGCGGGGGTACGCGCATGAGCTGGACGCCTCTGCAGGTGCGGGCCCTGCGCCTCGAAGCCGAAGACGTGCTGGGTGTGGAACTGGCCCCGCCGGGTCCAGCCCCCCTGCCCTTCGACTGGGCACCCGGTGCTCATGTGGACCTACGCCTGGGCAATGGCGTGGTACGCCAATACTCAGTGGTCAGCCTGCCCGAGGACGGTCATGTATACCTGGGCATCAAGCGCGAAAAAGCCTCCCGCGGCGGCTCGCAATGGCTGCACGAGCACCTGCGGCTGGGTGCCCGGGTGGAGGTGGGCCTGCCGCGCAACCTCTTTAGCCTGCAACCTGGCACAGGACAGGTCGTCTTGGTGGCCGCAGGCATAGGAATCACGCCACTGCTGGCCATGTACCGGCAATGCCAAGCTCAAGGTCGGTCGGTGCGCTTGCTGTTTTTCACCCGCGATGCCAAACAGGTGCCTTTTATCCAGTACCTCGATGCGAATACCGAGGTTCATGGAGGCTTGCGCGCCCCGATGATCACCGGGTACCTGGAGGAACACCTGCCTGCCTGGGACGGCAGCGCAAGCCTCTATTGCTGTGGCCCTGCAGGTTTCATGGATTGTGTTGAGCACGTCGCGCTGGCAAGCGGCTGGCCCACCACGGCGCTTCATCGCGAACATTTCCAGGCCGCAGAACCCTCCTTGCACCTTGAGCGTCGCTGCACACTGGTGCTACAGCGCAGTCGCCTCCAGGTCGAGGTGCAACCGGGCGAAAGTTTGGTACAAGCAGCATCGCGGGCTGGCGTGGAGCTACCCGTGTCATGTGGGATGGGTATCTGCGGCGCCTGTGTCAGCCGGGTCATCGAGGGGGCGCCTGATCACCGCGACGAGTACCTCAGCGATGCCCAGCGCAACAGCGGAGAATGGATAACGCCCTGCGTATCGGGCTGCCACAGCGCCCGGTTGGTGCTGGACGTTTGACCATCGCCCGCAGCTGCCCGAGGGCCAACGGCTGACGGCAGCTGCGCACGTCCCCTCCTCGCGGCCCATGGCTTTGTCCCTAATCGAAGATTGCTACCGCCGGCTGACGCTGCGTTCTTCGAGCAGTACATCCAAGGCGACCAGCAGGTTGAGATCTAGACGTCGATAGCGCATGTAGGGCCTATACGCGAATGCGCTGGGCCGAGCATTCGCGTTTCACACTGGCTGGTATCGCCGCTGACGCAGTCAAGGGCTTAGGCGAGCGGCTCGCAGCCAGGCCTTGATCCTGACCCGGTAAAGCTCCGTCTTGTGCCCAGGATTCTCCAGGGCCACCATAGGCATTCTTCAACAGACCATTGGCTAATGCATGACACTGGAAAATTACCAGGCAATCGCTGAAAGCATTGCCCTGCTGCTGTACCCCCACGCGGAAGTCGTCATTCATGAGATACGCGGCCAGACAATCGTTCATATCGCCAATAATTTCTCACATCGCAAGCTCGGCGATGATTCGGCACTCGGTTCAGAACTGGGTGACCTTTTGAAGGGTACCAACCTTGGTCCCTACGAGAAGCTCAACTGGAACGGTCAGAAGGTCCGCTCGATCAGCACTGTGCTGCACAATCCGCAAGGCGAAGCCGAGTATCTGATGTGCATCAATCTGAACGTGTCGGTGCTGGAACAGGCGCGTGTGGCATTGGATGCGTTTTTCCAGATGAGCCGGCTGGAGCCGCAACCGGATGCGTTGTTCCGCAACGATTGGCAGGAGCGCATCAACACCTTCCTGCAAGCGTGGCTGCAAGCGCATAACCTGTCGCTGCAAACCTTGAACATGAAAGACAAACGCAACCTCGTACTGGCCTTACACGCCGAGGGTGCATTTGAGGGGCGCAGCGGCGCCGATTACGTTGCCAACGTCCTCAATATGGGGCGGGCCACTGTGTACAAATACCTGAAGGAAGTCAGGGCCTAGCAGGTATTGCCTGGCTGTAGGCACACGCCCTTGCTGTTTGTGGAATATTATTCTATGGTGGACAAATTATCCACGAGCCTGCAAGGACCCGTCATGCCAGCCACCCCGTCCGTTGATGCCCAGTACCTTGATACACTGTACCAAAACATTCAGGACGCCCATGTGGCGCTCCGCCCGGCCGTCAGCATTACCCCGCTCTTGCACAGCCCTCGTTTGTCGGCACTGACCGGCTGTGAAGTGCTGCTCAAATGCGAACACCTGCAGCACACCGGTTCATTCAAGTTTCGCGGTGCCAGCAACAAGATGCGCCTACTGCCGGCCGAGGCGCGCAAGCAGGGGGTGATAGCCGCCTCATCCGGTAACCATGGGCAGGCCCTGGCCCTGGCCGGCAAGATGGCTGGCGTGCCCGTGAAGGTCTACACCACCACGGGCGCATCGGCATACAAAACAGAGGCAATGCGCGCGCTGGGCGCCGAAGTGGTCTGCCTGCCCACCGACCCGCTGAGTGCAGAGCTGGAAGCAGCCAGGCAAGCCAAGGTCCACGGCGTACCCTTCGTGTCCCCCTACAACGACCTGCAAGTCATTGCCGGCCAGGGCACCATAGGCATGGAGTTGTTCGAGCAGGCGCCAGACCTGGACGCGGTGTTCGTCGCCGTGGGCGGTGGCGGGATGATTTCCGGCATCGGCGCCGCCCTGCGCGTACTCAAGCCGGGCACTGAGATCATCGGCTGCTGGCCGGCGAATGACCCAACCCTGCAGCAATCACTCAAGGCCGGTGAAATCATCGAAGTGGATGCCAGCGAAACGCTGTCGGATGGCACGGCAGGTGGCGTCGAGCCAGGCTCCATCACCTTCCCGCTTTGCCAGGCGCTGCTCACCGATACGGTGCTGGTCAGCGAGGACGAAATCCGCTGCGCCATGCGCGACATCGCCAGCAGTGAGCGCTGGATCATCGAAGGCGCTGCAGCGGTTGCGGTCGCCGGCATGCAAAAGCTCGCAGAACGCTATCAGGGCAAGCGTGTCGCGGTGATCCTGTGTGGCCGTAACATCCTGCTGGAAAAGTTCCTCGAGGCCGTTCAATGAAGGTCTTCAGCAAGGCGCAGATCATCGCCCGCTTCAACCCAGAGCTGGCGGTAAGCCAGCTGGAGGAAGGCTTTATCGCCTACTCCGAAGGCAAGGTGCAGGTGCCGCCCGTACAGAGCTTCGCTTTCAAGGGCGCGAACGGTGACTGTTGCGTGAAGTCGGCCTACATCGAAGGCAGCCCGACCTTCACCGTCAAGCTTTCGACCGGCTTCTACGACAACCCGTCCAAGGGCCTGCCGAGCAATGATGGCCTGATGCTTGTGTTGTCTGCACACACCGGTCAGCCGCTGGCACTGCTGCAGGACCAAGGCTGGCTGACTGCCATGCGCACCGCGTTGGCCGGGCGTATCGCCGCCCGGCTGCTGGCGCCGGCCCAGGTCAAGGCCATTGGCATCCTCGGCACCGGCATGCAGGCACAGATGCAGCTTGAGCAGCTTCGCGCGGTAACCGATTGCCGCCAGGTGATTGTCTGGGGCCGGCATGAACGCGGGCTTGCGGCCTATACCGCATTTGCCCGCGAACTGGGCTTCGGGGTTCACAGCACGCAGGATGCTGCCGAGGTTGCGGGCGCTGCAAACCTGATCGTCTGCACCACGCCTTCTCGCCAGGCGCTGTTGCACAGCGATTGGGTCCAGCCGGGTACGCATATCACCGCCGTCGGTGCCGATGCGCCCGGCAAGCAGGAACTGCACCCGGCACTGGTGGCAAGGGCGGACCGCATCATCGTCGACTCCATCGCCCAGTGCAGCCAGTACGGCGAAGTGGCCCATGCCCTCGGCAGTGGCCGGATCGATGCTCACCAGCTGATCGAGCTGGGTTCGCTGCTGGCTGGCCGTGCCAAGGGGCGTGAGCACGACAGCCAGATTACCTTGGCGGACCTGACCGGTGTGGCAGTGCAGGATGCACAAGTCGCAAGCCACGCCTTGGCCGCCCTGTGCACCTGAGGCGACCACAGCGTCAGCGCAAACGTTGCACCTGCGCTGGCGTGCGCTGCATCAGCACCTTGCCATTGCGTACCGACACCAACGCGTGCCCCTGGCTGCGCACCATCTCGTAATCATCCGGCGCCGACAGCAGCAACAGGTTCGCCGGCCGCCCCACCTCGATGCCATAGCGCTCGCCCAGGTTCAGAGTGCGGGCGCTGTTGTCGGTAATCAGGTCCAGGCAGCGCTGCAGGTCTTCATAGCCGAGCATGTGACAGATGTGCAGGCCGGCTTCGAGAATGCGCAGGATATTGCCATTACCCAGTGGGTACCACGGGTCGACGATGGAGTCCTGGCCGAAGCACACGTTCATGCCGGCGCGGTCGATTTCGGCCACGCGGGTCACGCCACGACGTTTCGGGTAGTTGTCGAAGCGCCCTTGCAGGTGAATGCTCTCGGTCGGGCACGACACGAAGTTGATGCCCGACAGCTTGAGCAGGCGGAACAGCTTGTAGCAATACGCATTGTCATACGAGCCCATGGCCACGGTGTGGCTGGCCGTGACCCGGGCCCCCATGCCGCGTACCCGCGCTTCTTCGGCCAACACTTCGAGGAAGCGTGATTGCGGGTCGTCGGTCTCATCGCAGTGCACGTCCACCAGGCAGCCGGTACGCTCGGCCAGGTCCATCAGGAACTTCACCGACGATACCCCCTGGTCGCGGGTATTTTCGAAATGCGGAATGCCGCCGACGACGTCGGCGCCAATCGCCACGGCTTCAGTCATCAGCGCCCGGCCGTTGGCGTACGACTCGATGCCCTCCTGCGGGAAGGCGACAATCTGCAGGTCGATCAGCTCACGCACTTCGTCACGTACCTCGACCATGGCCTTGAGCGCGGTGAGTTTCGGGTCGGTCACGTCAACATGGGTGCGGACATGCTGGATACCGTGGTCCACCAGCATGCCGATGGTTTTTTTCGCACGGGTCTTGATGTCGTCGTGGGTGGTAATTTCCTTGCGCTCCGACCAGCGCTCAATGCCTTCGAACAACGTGCCGCTCATGTTCCACTTCGGCTCACCAGCGGTCAGCGTGGCATCAAGATGAATGTGCGGCTCGACAAAGGGCGCGACCACCAGGTTTTGCCCGGCGTCCAGGTCATTGACCGTAGCGGGCGCCACGACGTCGGTCTGGGGCACGATGGCGGCAATGCGCTCGCCGTTCAGTTCGACGCGGAACAGGCCAGGCTTGCCGCGCAGGCGTGCGTTGATGATGTTCATGCTGTTACTCCTAGCCGTGGGCTTCGCTCATGCGCCATACCAGCATGGCGACCGAAGCATTCATGCGAAAAAGCGGGTCGTCCAGCGACTGCCCGCTCAGTTGTTCGATGCGTTGGATGCGCTGATTGATCGTGTTGCGGTGCAACCCCAAACGCTGTGCGGCCTTGAGCCCGTTGCCATTTTCCATGAGCAAGGCGTCGAGGGTATGCACCAAAGCATGGGCGTGTTTGCGGCCAGGGGCGATCAGCGGGCCCAGGGTGCGGCTGACGAAATCGTCAACCAGCGAGCGGTCGACAATACCTTGCAGCAGGCGCAACACGCCGAGCTCGCTGAAGTTGCAATAGCCGCTGGCCGGGCGCAGATGCTGCGCCACATCCAGCGCCTGGCGTGCCTCGTTGAGGGCCTGGCGATAGTGCGCGCAATCGTCAGCGAGGCTCGACAAGCCCATGTAAAGGCCCAGTTCATCTGTGGCGGCCTGCAACTGCCGGTACAGCGCGCCCAACGTCTCGGGTAAGTCGTGTGTATCGGCCAGCAGCACCACGAACAGGTCGCCCGGCAACTGCGCCGTCACACTGCCGGGTCGCTGGCGGCACCAGGCTTCGAGCTGGTCTTCCAGGGCCTGCCGGGTGGCCTGCCAGGTACGCTCGCCGTGCGCCAGCCCGTGGCGCTCGAACAAGGCGTCCACGCCCGTCAGGCGCAACGCCAGCAGGCGCCGCGGTTTATCCAACGCCAGTTGCAGGTGTGCTGCCCGCTGCCGGGCAATTGCCAGGCTCGGGTAGTCGCCTGTGAGCAGTTGGCCAAGGATGTCGTTGCGCGAGCGGCGTACCTGGCTCATCTGCACCAGTGCAGTGCCGATCAGGTGGGTGACCACCACCATCTTCAGTGCGTAGGGCTGTTCGATCAGCGGCAAGCCCAGTTGATCGGCGCGCGCGATAACGGGCGCCGGGATGCTCTGGATGAAACTGCCGCCGGTGAGAATCACCATGCCGGCAATGCCCACGGCGTCGCCATCCTCCACCAGGCTCAGCAGGTTGGCTTCGCCGCGCGGGTGGTTGATGCCGGTGACGAATACCAGTTCACCGCCCATCACCCATTCGGCGATACCCTCGTTCTCCGCCACGTAAGGCCAGCGTACCCGCCGTTGCAGGTTGCGCGCTCCGGCCCGCACATGCATCTCGTGCAGGCCGGGCAACTGCAGGATCTCGTCCAGCGCCAGGCTCACGGTTCGACGCCCGCCTGGCCGGGCGCCCGGCGGCGTGCGCCCAGCTCCAGAATGACGATGTAGCACACTGCCGAGGCGGCGATGCCCACCAGCGGCGCGACCCACGGTGAAGCATAGGCCAGTACAGCGCCCACGGCATAGGCAAACAGCCCGGTGAGGTTGTAGCGTGGCAGGTTTGCCGTCCCCAGTGCCGGGTATTTGCCGCGGTGGCGATACCAGAAGTCAGCCATGATCACCCCACCCACCGGCGGAATGATCGACCCCAGCAGCACCAGGAACGGGATCAGCATTTCGTACATGCCACCCATCGCCAGCACAATGCCAACCCCGGCCGCCACCAGCGTTGCCGTGCGCCGGCGCTCGCTGCGCAACAAGTGGCAGGCTGCGGCCGACACGTTGTAGATGGTCGGACCCTGAATGGTCCAAAGGTTCAGGCACAACATCACAACGGCCGCGAACGACAGGCCCTGCAGCATCATCACGTCGACGATATCGGCCTGCTGATACACCATCGCGCACCACGCCCCGGCCACCACCATCAGGCCGTTGCCAAGGAGGAATGCCACCACGCTGGCGATCACCGCTACCCGGCCACTGCGTGCCAGCCGTGTCCAGTTGGTGGCCTGGGTGGCGCCACTGGCGAAGGTGCCGAAAACCATGGTCACTGCCGCCGAAAAGGTCATGGTTTCATGCGGGACGACTGCAGCCAGGCCGGCAAAGCCACCGGCATCACGGGTGGCGATGTACATGGACACCAACAGCAGCACGAACATCAATGGCACCGACACCCGCGACAACAGGTCCAGCCCCTTGAACCCGATGATGGCCGTAATGCTGAAACCCAGCCCGAACAGCACCATCAATGGCATGCCGAAGCCATCCGCCAGCCCCAGCAGCTTGACCAGCACGATGGCCACCGTGGCCGTACCCCAGGCATACCAGCCCAGTTCGGCAAAACCCAGCAGAAAGTCCGAGAGCCGGCTACCCGCTTCACCGAAACAGAAGCGCCCCATCAACACGGTATTAAGCCCGCTGCGCGAGGCAATGAAAGCCAGCACTGCGGCATACAAGGCCAGCAGGCTGTTGCCGAGGGTAGCCACCCACAGCATGTCGACAAAACTGAATGCCATGCCCAGCTTGCCGCCGGCGAACATCGTGCCGGTAAAGAAGGTAAAGCTGAACAAGACCATCGCGATCGGCAGCAGGCCCTTGCGGGCGGACTGGGGGGCTTCGCTGAGGGGAAATTCGCTGGGTGAGCTCATTGCACGGGGGCTCCGGGTTTGTAGTTGGGAGCAGAAAGAGCAATATGCGGGCCGCTTTTTCCTGCGCCGCCACCCGGAAGAAATCGGGCTGTTCGCCCAAAAATCCATATGCACTGTGCACATTAAAGCTGCGATCTGACGATCTGGAGTGTGCGGGATGACTTATTTTGAGGCGCCCATGCACCAAAGCGGGCCTGGGCTGGGTAGTAATCACCCAGCCCACGGCGGTTTACGCGGTCCCGTCCAACCCCATTTGCCAGAAATCAGCCTCCAGGTTGGAGGCCTGGCCAAAAATGCCTGCCAGTTCGGCGAACCGCTGCTCGGTCATGCTGCGCGCTGCCAGTTCGTCCAGGTGCTTGCGCGCTGCTGCGGCCACCCCTTGGTAGCCCTCCCCGGCATACTCGCCAATCCACTCGCGGTAGGGGTGATTGCTCAAGTCGCCAATGCGCTCGGCAAGGGTCCGGCCGATTTCGGCATAGCCGATCACGCAAGGTGCCAGTGCCACATGCAGCTCCAGCAGGTCGCCGGCTGCGCCGCAGTCCAGCACATAACGGGTGTATGCCACCGTGGCCTGATGCTCTGGTGCGGCCTCGATGTCTGCCTGGGTCAAGCCCCAGCGCGCGCACAGGCGCAAGTGCAGCTCGGTTTCATCCAGGATCGCCGACAGCCCGGCCTGCGCCGCACGAATGTCTGCCGGGCGACGGCTTTTGTAGGCGGCCAACGCCCAGGCGCGGGCGAACTGGATCAGGAACAGGTAATCCTGCACAAGGTAGGTCCGGAACGCTTCCTCGCTCAGCGTGCCCTCGCCCATCTGCCCCACGAAGTCATGGTCTACGTAGTTGTTCCATTGTGGTGTGGCAGCGGCCTTGAGGCGCTCGAAGATATCCATGCTCATTTGCCCTCTGGGTACACTGCATCGAAGAAAGCCAGCTCCAGCGCCACCGTGCGCTGGTAGAAGTCACTTGCCAATGCGGCCTCGTGCGGGCCGACGCGGTCCAGTTCGGCCTGCAGGAAAGCGACGAATGCCTGGAATGCCGGGTTGTCATGCAGGGTAATCCACTCGGCATGGACGAAGTTGTCCGGCATCGGTTTCGGCGCGTTGAGCGCCCAATCCAGGTACAGGCCTTCGGCAACGTTCAGCACCGCCAGTGCCGCTGCATAGGAACGGGTGGCTGCCGCTTCGCGCATGATCGCCTTGAAACCAGCGGTAGGCGCGGTATCGGCCGGTTCAATGCGTTGCGCCGGGCTGACACCCAAGGCCTCGAAGGCACGCAGGAAGTAGGTGTTCTCGTCACTGCAGATCATCCCGGCAAAGCGGCCGAAGCGCAGGCGGGCTTCAAACGTGTCAGCGGTGGCGATGGCCGCGCCTAGCAGGGTCACGAAGCTGTCGAGGAAACGGTGGTCCTGAACCAGGTAGTCGACCATGATCGGGTCAGGCAGGCTGCCGTCGCACAATCGGGTCACGAAACGGTGGCCAACGGCCGCCGACCAGGTCGGCTCGTTCTGGCGGCGCAGGGACTGGCTGAAACGTTCGGTCATGTTGCTGTCCTTGATGAGGGTGACAGCGAGACCTTGAAAGTTGGCATGGACTGGCCTCGCAGTGAGGCCGGCAAAAAGGCAGGTTACAAGCCCCATCCCTTCGCCGGCATGATCCGGATCAGGTTCGAAGGGTCACCGCGCTGTAGCGTTCAGCGGTTTCTCAGCCCATTGCCGGGCTCCCCTTGGTAGCGCTCAGGTATACCCGAGGGCGCCGCGCCTGTCACTACTTCAACTACCCAACCTATGAGCGAGACTTAAGCCAATGCAGACATCCGCCATGAGCGACGCGGCCATTGCCAATCAATCCACCAACGGCGGTTTCAGCGGCGACGGCGCGCTGGAAGTGTGGCCCCTAAAGGCTATTGGCCACCAGTCATCAGGCTGTCATCTTATTGTCGTATTTTCCGAGCATTACCCAGGGTCGGGAACTATCAGCAGTGATTCGCCGTTCGCTTTCCTCCACCAGCCTTCTGCGACTGCTGATCCTGATGCTCTGTGCAGCGACCCTGGCGTTTCTCTGGGGGCTGCACGTCACCCAGAAAGCCGCCGCCCGACAGAATGCACTGTCGACCAAGGCCATCGAGCACCTGAACCTGGCCAGCATCGTGGGCGAAAGCCTGCGACAGCTTGTTGACCGCGCCCAGGCGGTGGGTCGTGTTACTCAGGACGACATGAAAGCGCGGCGCCAAGGCAACCTCAGCCTGGCAGCAGACACAGTGTTCAAGCGCTTGAGCCTGTACGACCGACAAGGCCGGCTGCTAGCGGCCAGCCATACCGATGAGGCCGCCGAGTTGCCGGCAGACTGGTTGCGCCAACTGCAGCGGCACATTGACCGCTACGGTTTCAAACCTTTCCTGCCGAGCATTCAGCCTGTCAGCCAAGACGCTGCCCCGCCCACTGGGCGCCTGCCCTTCCTGCTGCCGTTGACCAATTCGACCGGCCGGGAAATCGACAACCTTTTGGTGGTGCAATTGGACGTCGGCTACCTGGCGGTGCTGTTCCAGCCTATCGACCTGGGCAACAGTGGCCTGGTGTGTCTGCTGCAGGATGACGGCCTGGAGCGGCTGCGCATCGACAACAGCGGCGTGGTGACTGCGGGCGACCTATTGCAGCCACCGCTGCCGGCGCTAAACACCGAAGCAGGCATGCTGACCCAATACGTAGCGGGTGATGCCTACCAAAGCTTGTACCGCCATGTACCCGAGCACGGCTTCAGCGTGGTGGTCAGCCAGCGCCAGGCAGAAATCCTCGCACCCTCGACGCTGGCCTATTCCCGGCAGTTCTGGTTGAACCTGAGCATGACCCTGATGATCCTGGCCAGCCTGCTATGGACCTTGCGCCTGCTGCGCAAACGCCAGGAGGCATTCGACGCGCTGGAACATGCCCAGCAGGTCAATCAGCAACTGATCGTGCGCCTGGAGGATGAACACCGGCGCAGCAGCCACGCCGCCGCCACCGACCACCTCAGCGGCCTGCACAACCGCCGCCAGTTCGTTGAAGTGGCCAGCCAGGCGCTGACTCGGCAACGTGGCAAGCGCCGACTGATGGCGATCCTGTTCATCGACATGGACCGCTTCAAGTCGATCAACGATTCGCTCGGACACAAGATTGGTGACCTGCTGCTACAGGCTGTGGCCGGGCGTATCCAGCGCCTGCTGGAGCCCGGCGACGAGGCTTCGCGCTTTGGCGGCGACGAATTCGTGGTGCTGCTGGCCGGCGAGCGCAGCGAGGAACAGATCAACGCCTGGGTCCACGAACTGGTGCAGAAACTGTCGGCCGCGTACGCCCTGGATGGCCAAGAGGTCAACACCAGCCCCAGCGTAGGGGTGAGCATCTGCCCGCGTGATGGCCAGGACATCGACAGCCTGATACGCAGTGCCGATGCTGCCATGTACTCGGCCAAGCAGGCAGGACGCGCGCAGTATCGCTTTTTCGACCCCTCGCTGAACCTGGCTGATATCCAGGCTTTCACCCTTGAGCAAGCATTCGGCAGTGCCTTGGCCGAACGTCAGTTCGTGCTGCACTACCAGCCACAGATGCGCCTGGACACCCACCAGGTGCAGGGCTACGAGGCGCTGGTGCGCTGGGACCACCCTGAGTTCGGCCTGCTGTACCCGGACCGCTTCATTGACCTGGCCGAGCGCAGTGGCTTTATTGTCGAGCTGGGTTGGGAAGTACTGCAGCTGGCCTGTGAAGCCTTGTCGAGCTGGGATGCCCAAGGCCGCAAGACACGGCTGGCCGTCAATGTCTCCGCCCTGCAGCTGCGTCAAGCCGACTTCGCTGACCGGCTGCTGAGCAAATTACAGCATCATGGCATCGCGCCCCAGCAGCTGGAGCTGGAAATTACCGAAACCACCATCCTCGACCCCGAAGGCACGGCGGTGACTCACTTGCATACGTTGCGCGGCGCAGGTTTGGGTATCAGTCTGGACGATTTTG
This sequence comes from Pseudomonas sp. 2,4-D, assembly GCF_030418155.1. Classification (NCBI taxonomy): domain Bacteria; kingdom Pseudomonadati; phylum Pseudomonadota; class Gammaproteobacteria; order Pseudomonadales; family Pseudomonadaceae; genus Pseudomonas; species Pseudomonas sp. 2,4-D. Next base: position 111,361 of record NZ_JAUHUI010000003.1, on the reverse strand, counting down.
GCCGTGGCTACGCCGGCTTTGCCCACCTGCATTCACTGCCCCTGAGCAAGCTGAAGATTGATCGTTCGCTGATCGCGGCGCTGTCCAACAGCCATGACGACAGCCCGATCGTGTCCTCCACCATCATCCTGGCCAAGCGCCTGGGCCTGGAAGTGGTGGCCGAGGGGGTGGAAACCCGTGAGCAGGTGGTATACCTGAAGCTCGCCGGCTGCGATATCGCCCAGGGCTACCACTTCAGCCGGCCACTGTCGCTGCCGCAGCTGTGGGCTTACCCGCCCTTCAACGGTGTCGAGGACAAGGCATGCGTGTATTGAGCGCAACGACAGGCTTGCCGAGGACGTTGGGCAAGGACAGACAACGCATTTCGGTTTATCGTGTACCGATCACACACCGACACCCGCACCATGACCGATATCGAGCGCTACCTTCGCGCCGCCACCCGTGACAACACCCGGCGCAGCTACCAGGCCGCCATCGAGCACTTCGAAAGCCACTGGGGCGGCTTTCTCCCGGCCACCGCCGAAAGTATTGCTCGCTACCTGGCCGATCATGCCGACCAGCATGCAGTCAGCACCCTGCGTCAACGCCTGGCCGCGCTCAGCCAATGGCACGTCGCCCAAGGCTTCCCCGATCCGACCAAGGCGCCGTTGGTGCGTCAGGTGCTACGCGGCATCCGCACCCTGCACCCGACGCCACCCAAACAGGCCGCCCCGCTGTTGCTGCAACACCTGCAAACCGCTGTAGCGTGTTTTGAAGAAGAAGCCCGACAAGCCCGCGAGCACCATGATTTGGCAGCCCTGCGCCGGGCTCGCCGTGACAGCGCCTTGCTGTTGCTGGGTTTCTGGCGTGGTTTTCGCGGCGATGAGCTGGCACGCCTGCGCATCGAACACATCCAGGCGCAAGCCGGTGTCGGCATTACGCTTTTCCTGCCGCGCAGCAAGGGCGACCGCGAAGCCTTGGGCGTACAGCACCGCACCCCTGCCCTCAAGGCCTTGTGCCCTGTCACAGCCTACCTGCAATGGCTTGAAGTCGCCGGTATTGCCCATGGGCCGGTGTTCCGCAAACTCGACCGCTGGGGCAACCTTGGCGACAACGCGCTCAACAGCAACAGCCTGGTGGGCCTGCTGCGGCGCATGCTGGAACGCGCCGGTGTGCCGGCGGCACTGTATACCGGCCACTCGCTACGGCGTGGCTTCGCCACCTGGGCCACGGCCAATGGTTGGGAGCTGAAGTCGCTGATGAGCTATGTGGGCTGGAAAGACGCCAAGTCGGCGCTGCGCTACATCGACTCGGCACAGCGTTTTGGCGAACTGGCCGTGCTACCGGCCAGTCAGGTGCAACCGCTTATTCCTTGAAGCTGTGCCTGGCAACGCCGCCCGTTTCCGGGCGGATGGCATACAGGTCGCCAGCGTCCGGATAATGGTGCAGGTCTTCTGGCGTCATGTCGTAACGCGCGGTGCTGATGTACAAGGTGTTCATCCCGGGCCCGCCAAAGCAGCAGCTGGTGGGGCACGGTACTGGCATCAACACCTGGTCGGTCAGGTGCCCGTGGCGGTCGTAGCGCAGCAGGCAGCTGCCATGGTACTGGCACACCCACAGCCCGCCGTCGCGGTCCAGCGCCAGGCCATCCGGCCGGCCCAGTTCGGCGGGGGTTTCGGCAAACAGCGTAACAGCGCCCAGCCGGCCTTCGATGAGGTACTCGGCGCGGTAGATCGCACGCGCCGCCGAATCGACGAAGTACACCGTGTGGCCGTCCTGAGACCAGGCAAGGCCGGTGGGCAAAGCCATGTCATCGTGGATCACCTGGTCGCTCAATTGCCAGTCAAAACGAAAAAGCGCCCCGGTACTGCCGCTGAGGGCCTCGTCCATCAGACCGGTGACGAAGCGTCCCTGCGGGTCGCAGGCGCCGTCGTTGAAGCGGTAAGTCGAGCGCGGATGCACTGATGCCGAATGCTGGCTCACCTTGCGTGCTGGCACATCGAAGATGGCCACGCTGGCATCCTCGGTGAAAATCAGGTTACCCCGGTCGGTCAGCGCCAAGGCGCCAATGCGCGCGGCCGACTCGTAAAGGCACTCGACTTCGCCATCGGGTGTCAGGCTGTTGATGCGCCCGCCAGAGATATCGACAAAATACAATACGCCGCTGCGCTCATCCCAGACCAGGCTTTCACCAAGATCCGCGCGCGTGTTGGCAACTTTGACTGGCACGTAATTGCATTCCTTGATGCGGTTCCAGCGCTCGGCCACCTGCGCCAGGTCGCTGGCCTGCACGCGGCCAAGGTCACGAGGGTAGCTGACGCCGCTGTTTTCGTTGAAGCGTGTGGCGGTGAACTGGCCGTTGCTGGCGCGCAAGATGTAACCCGTGTCATGGCACAGCGCACTGGCCAGGTAAAGCACGCCGGGCGTCACCCACTCGGGCTTCAGCTCTTCAGGTGGTTGGCTGATGCCCCACATGCGGGTTTTGGCCACCGGCGAAATGGCATTGACCAGAATACCGTGCTCCTGGCCCTCCATGCTCAGGGCGTTCATGATGCCGATCTGGGCCATCTTGCCCGCGGCATAGGCCACCAGGCCGGGTTGCGCATAGCGCTGGTACATGGCGCGGTCCGAGGTGGTCAATACCACCCGTGGCGCTGCTGAGCGCTTGAGATGTGGCCAGGCATGCTTGGCCAGCCATACGGGGGCCTGCACATTGATGCCCAGGGCGCGTTGCAGGAAGGCATCTTCCTGGACCTCGATGCGTTGGTAATCGACCCAGCCGGCATTGTGGATCAGGATATCCAGCGCACCGAAATGCTCGATGGCCAACTCGACCAGCTGCTTGCAGCCTTCCTCGCTTTCCAGTTGGCCGGCGTGCCCAACCACTGCGAAGCCTTTGGCACGCATGGCCGCCAGTGCGTGCTCAAGCGCCGAGCCATCTTGCCCTTGCCCCGAACGGTCAGTGCCCAGGTCGCTGATGACTACCCGCGCGCCGCGTTCGGCCAACGCCATGGCATAGGCCAAGCCCAGGCCCTGTGCGGCACCGGTGATGACCGCAACTTTAGTATGAAAAGGGTCTGTAACGGGCATTTCTGACTACCTTCAGTTCTCCTTTTTACGATATCAACAAAAAAATCAATGACTTAATATTAAAAGCATGCAACTTTGATATCCCATGAATATCACCGCCGAGTCGCCGCGCTGCAGGAATGCTGGATGATCGAAACACGTTTGCTCAGGCAGTTCATCGCCGTGGCCGAAGAGCTGCACTTTCACAAGGCCGCCCAGCGTTTGCACATGGCGCAACCGCCGCTGAGCCAGGCGATCAACCGGCTCGAGGAAAAGCTCGGCTTCGGCCTGCTTCTGCGCAACAAGCGCGGGGTGCGCCTGACCGCAGCGGGTGCAGCGTTTCTCGACACCGCCTACCGCACGCTTGCTGAACTGGAACAAGGGATCGAGTACGCGCGCAACGTTTCTGCGGGGGTCAGCGGCAAATTGACCATCACGGCCATTTCCATCGCCTATTACGACTCGCTGCTCAACCGCTTGCGCCGCTTTCGGGAGACTTATCCGAACGTGCAGCTGACCATCCGCGAGATGCCATCCGCCTCTCAGGCCAAGGCCTTGCTGGCCGGTGAGGCGGACATCGGCTTCATGCGCAGGCTACCGCTGCCGGCCGGCACCCTGGAGGCACGCTTGCTGCTTGACGAGCAGATCGTCATGGCGCTGCCCGCCAGCCATCCCAAGGCGCGGCACGAGGCCGTCGACCTGCGCGAGTTTGCCGATGAGGACTTCGTGTTCACCCCGCAAGCGCTGGGCGGGGGTTACCACGCACAGTTGGTTGCGCTGTGCGAGTCGGCCGGGTTCTACCCCAAGGTCGTGCAGGAGGCGGCGCAGATCCACACCCTGCTGGGTCTGGTGGCTTGCGGCTTTGGCGTGGCCCTGGTGCCGGAGTCGTTCGTCCGCTCGACCCCGCGCGAACGCGTGCGGTTTTGCCCGATCCGCCCTATCGATGACCAGCCCGCCCCAGGGCTTGGGCTGTACATGAAATGGAGCGCCCAAAATACTTCGCCAGCGCTGGCCAACTTCATTGCCATGTTCGAGACGCAGCAATAAGGCCATTTCTGCACGGTGTTCAGCCTCGCTTCGCGCAGCGCCACAGCCGACCGATATCACAAGCCCTGGCCTGCAACAGCTCGGCAGCATTTGCACACGCCAGCTCCAGGCTCATCGGTCCGCTGGCTAGGGCAAATGCAGCATCGACCCCATGGGCATACAACTGCTGATACCCCTCCCCCAAGGTCCCGGCCAGTACCACCACCGGCACGCCATGGCGCTTGGCAACCCGCGCCACCCCCATCGGCGTCTTGCCGCGCAGTGTCTGGGCATCGAAACGCCCCTCGCCCGTCACCACCAGATCTGCCCCCTGCGCCAGGGCGTCAAGGCCAGCCAGCTCAGCCACGACTTCCACCCCGGGGCGGAACTGCGCGTCCATGAATGCCCGGGCAGCGAAGCCCATGCCACCCGCCGCGCCACAACCAGGGTAATCGCGCACATCCTCGCCCAACAGCAGCGCACAATGGTCGGCAAAATGATTCAGCGCGTGGTCCAGCGCCTCCACTTGTTGCGGGTTGGCACCTTTCTGCGGGCCGAAGATCGCCGATGCGCCGTTGGCGCCACACAATGGGTTGTCGACATCCGCCGCGACTTCAAACTGCACCCCGACCAGGCGCGGGTCGAGGCCGCTGGCGTCGATACGGGCCAACTTGGCCAAGGCCAGGCCGCCCTCTTCCAGCGCTTGCCCGTCAGCGTCCAGCAGGCGCAGGCCAAGCGCTCGCAACATGCCACTGCCGGCATCGTTGGTGGCGCTGCCGCCGATGGCCAGCACCACACGCAGGGCTCCGGCGTCGAGGGCTGCGGCAATCAGCTCACCGGTCCCCCAGGTGCTGCTGCGGCAAGCATCGCGCTGGCCGGTTGGCACCCGTTGCAGGCCACTGGCCTGGGCCATTTCGATGATTGCGGTGCGACTTTGCGGCAACCAGCCCCAGCCAGCCTCGACGTGCTGCCCCAATGGCCCGCGCACGGTCTGGCGGCGCAATTCACCGCAGCTGGCGGCCAGGATCACCTCCATGGTGCCTTCGCCACCGTCTGCCATTGGGCACTCGACCAGTTCAGCCTCCGGCCACGCTTCGCTCAGGCCCGCAGCGATGGCGCGGGCGACACCGGCAGCGTCCAGGCTGTCCTTGAACGAGTCGGGGGCAATGACGATTTTCATGGGGTTTCTCCTGTCCTGATGAGCGGCATGCTGACAGGTGGCTGGCCAGGTGGCCTCAGTCAAATGCACAAAACGCCGGCCGGGTTGTTTGGGCAGATGCCTTTTTGCCTGTTCTGGCCCAATCGCCGGCAAGGGAACACTTCAGTCAGCTGGCAACAGCTGCAACCCCAGATACAAGCTGAGCATCCCTTCCAGGCGCAGCGGGTCGACCTCACTCAGCTCGGCTATGCGCTCCAGTCGATAGCGCAGGCTGTTGCGGTGGATGCCCAGGGCGTCGGCACAGGACTGGCTCTGGCCGTCATGGGCACACCAGGCGCGCAGGGTGGCGAGTAACTGGCCACTGCTGTCCTTGGCGCGGATGCGCTGCAACGGCTCCAGCAGCTCGTCCAGCGCATCGTCGTTACGGTGGCGCCACAGCAGCGCCGGCAGCCGGTAGCGCTGCAGGCTGAGCAATCGTTCGCTGGGCAATACCTCGCGGCCGTAGGCCAGCAAGTCACGCACCCGGCGGTAACCACGGCGTAACTGCTCCAGGCTCTGCGCTGCACTGCCCAGGGCCAGTCGCTCAATGTCCCAACCGTGGCGTTGCAGGCGGTCCAGCAGGCGCAGTTCATCCAGTGCCACGCCTGCCGGGCGGCACCACAGCAATGACTGGCGTGCCGGGCTGACGCACCAGCTATCCGGATAACGGCTCATCAACCATGCCGCCAGCGCCTCGGCAGGTGGCCCCGACGTAATCTCGAACAGGCACGGTATCCGCGGTAGCTGAGGTTTCAGGCCCAACTGACGGGCTTCGTCCAGCAAGCGCGGGGCGTTACCGCTGCCGCCGAGCAATAGCGCCAGCAGGTCGTCACAGCGCTGTCTTCGCCATTGCTGGTCAGCCTGCAAATTGCGTTGGGCCAGCAGCATTTCGGCGGTCATGCGCACCAACTCGCCATAGGTGCGCACCTGCTGCGGGTCGCCGGTCAGGCCTAACACGCCCATCAGCCGCCCATCGAGCATCAATGGCAGGTTCACCCCGGGCTGAACGCCCTTCAAACACTTGGCCGCGTCGGTATCCAGCTCGACGATCCGGCCATTGGCCAAGACCAGTTGCGCGCCCTCGTGACGGGTGTTGATACGCTCCGGCTCACCGCTGCCCAGGATCAACCCCTGGCTGTCCATGACATTGACGTTGCAAGGCAAGATGGCCATTGCCCGGTCAACGATATCCTGCGCCAGGTCATGGTCGAGTTCGAACATTGCGGGGTCCTTTAGATGTTTGGCTTTTGGGCTCGGGCACAGCAGCCTGGGCCAAGCGCTGTGCAAAAGCACAAAGACAGGCTGGCCGCAGTCCCCGAGACTCGTCAGGGCGAGCGCCGGAACAGGCGACGCGGCGAAAACCATAACAACAGAGAACCCGATCATGGCACACAGCCCCGCCCCTGACCAAGGCACGGACACCACCCGCAACGCGCTGTACCGGCGTATCACCTTGCGGCTGATTCCGTTCATTTTCATCTGCTACCTGTTCAACTACCTGGACCGCGTCAACGTCGGCTTTGCCAAGTTGCAGATGCTCGACGCCCTGAAATTCAGCGAAACGGTGTACGGCCTTGGCGCCGGCATCTTCTTCATCGGCTACGTACTGTGTGGCCTGCCAAGCAACCTGGCCCTCAACCGCTTCGGCCCACGGCGCTGGATCGCGCTGATGATGATCGCCTGGGGCAGCCTGTCCACCTGCCTGCTGTTCGTCACCACCCCTGCCGAGTTCTACACCCTGCGCCTGCTCACCGGCGCTGCCGAAGCCGGCTTCTTCCCGGGTGTGGTGCTGTACCTCTCGCGCTGGTTCCCGGCGGCCCGGCGCGGCCGAATCATGGCCCTTTTCATGTCGGCGATCCCGGTATCGGGCCTGCTTGGCGGGCCGTTCTCCGGCTGGATCCTCGAACATTTCGCCGCCGGCCAGCACGGCCTTGCCGGCTGGCAGTGGATGTTCCTGATCCAGGGCCTGCCGACTGTGGCCTTGGGCGTACTGGCGGTATTCCTGCTCAGTGACGGCTACCAGAAAGCCGCCTGGCTGAGCCCGGCTGAACGTCAGCTGATCGCTGCCGACCTGCAGGCTGATGCCGCAAGCAAACCGCACACCACCAGCGACAGCGTGCTGGCCGTGTTGACCAACCCGCTGATCTGGACCTTCGGCTTTGTCTACTTCTGCATCCAGAGCGGCGTGTACGCGATCAACTTCTGGCTACCCTCGATCATCAAGAGCATGGGCTTCGACAACCCGCTGCTGATCGGCTGGCTCAGCGCCATCCCGTACCTGCTGGCGGGTGTGTTCATGATCCTTTGCGGGCGCTCGGCCGACCTGCGCAACGAGCGCCGCTGGCACCTGGTGGTGCCAATGCTGATGGGCGCCGTCGGCCTGCTGATTGCGGTGAACTTCGCCGGCAACCCGAGCATTGCCATTCTTGGCTTGTCGATCGCCACCATGGGCGCGCTTACCGGTTTGCCGATGTTCTGGCCAATGCCGACTGCGCTGCTCAGTGCCGGAGCCGCCGTGGCAGGTCTGGCGATCATCAACTCGGTAGGCCAGATGGCGGGGTTTCTCAGCCCGTACCTGGTCGGGTTCATCAAGGACCAGACCGGCTCAACCGATGCCGCACTGTATTCGCTCGCGGCGTTGATCGTATTGGGTAGCCTGGTGGCCTTGCGTGTAACGCGAGCGGGTTCGCTGAGTACTGCACGGGCGAGTTGAGGCATTGGCCGGCTTGCCCACACCCACAGGTTTTCAAGCCTGTGGGCGCGGGCAAGCCTGCAATGAAGCCCACTCAAGCCACACCCTCCACCGATCGTCAGCTCAACGCATCCCCTTCCCGCCCCAGGCGTCAAATGGTTCCAAAGGCCCCTTTGGAGAAGCCCCATGACCCAGTACGCCGTGGCCCGCTTGGCCCAGCTCGACGAACACCGCCCCCTGCGCGTGCAGGCCGGTAGCGAAGAACTCATCCTCGTCCGCCAAGGGGAGCAGGTACACGCTTATCAAGGCAACTGCCCCCATGCCGGGGCCCCACTCGACGAAGGTGTAGTCTGCGGTGGCCTGCTGGTCTGCCCTTGGCACAAAGCTGCGTTCGCCGTTGACGACGGCGTGGTTTGTGAGCCGCCTGCACTCGCCGACCTGCGCCGCTACAAGGCGTGGATCAAGGGCGATGAAGTCTGGGTCGATGACCAGCCCCTGCCGGCAACCGAACCGCCCAGACACAGCGATGCCCGCTGTTTTGTGGTGGTCGGCGCCGGTGCCGCCGGCAGCGCCGCCGTCGCCACCCTGCTGGCTCATGGCTTCGCGGGCAGGCTGGTATGGATCGATCAGGAGCGCCAGCCAGCCTACGATCGCACTGCACTGAGCAAATTCGTGATTGCCGGGCAGATGCCGCCCGATGAGGTCCCCGCGCTGCTCGAAGCCGACGCCTTGCGCAAGGGCCAACTGCAGCGCAAGCACGGCAAGGTGCGCACCCTGAACAGCCAGAAGCGCCAGGTCACCCTCGCCGATGGTCAGCAGATCGATTACGACGCCTGCCTGCTGGCAACCGGTGGTAAAGCACTGCGCCCAGACATTCCCGGTGCCGACCTGTCCGGGGTGTTCACCCTCCGCTCACTGGAAGATGCTGCACAGTTGCTCGACGCAGCCGAGCCTGGCCAACCGGTGGTCATCGTCGGTGACGGCTTTATCGGCCTGGAGGCAGCCTCGGCATTGCGCAAGTATGGCTTGCAGGTGCACGTGGTCTCGCGCCACGAAGTCCCTCTGGCCCGACAGTTGGGCGAGCGGATCGGGCGCTGCATTCGCGCGCTGCATGAACGAAAAGGCATCACTTTCCACGGCCCCACCGAGGTCGAGCGGCTCGAAGGCCTGGTCAAGGTCGAAGCGGTGCAACTGGCCAATGGTGAACGGCTGCAGACCCCCTTGGTCCTGCTCGGTACCGGGGTAAAGCCCGCCACCGCGTTCCTTCAAGGCGTGCCGCTTGGCGAAGACAAATCGGTGAGGGTCGACGCAGAAATGCGCGCAGCTGACGGTTTGTGGGCCGCCGGTGATATCGCCACCTTCCCGCTCACGGGGCGCCCGGTGCGCATCGAGCACTGGCGCCTGGCCCAGCAGCACGGGGTTATCGCCGCCGCCAACATGCTTGGCGAACAACGCCGTTATGCCGATGTACCCTTCTTCTGGACCTATCAGCATGGCCGTACCTATGAAGTGCTAGGCCATGCCAGAGACTGGAACCGGATCGAATTCGTCGGAGAGCCGGAAAACGGCGATTTCATTGCCCTGCAGTGTGTGGATGAACGCGTCGAGGCCGTTATCGCCAAGGGTTACTCCGATGCCATGGCGACGCTGTCGCAACGCCTGAAGCGCCCCTTGAGCCTGCAGGAGGCTGTGGCGCTCATTGGCTGAGGGGTGCCTTTCAATGCATCCCGGTTGTGTGTAAAACAGGTAGGTCAGCCCACTGCATAAGGACCCACGCGCATGATCTACCGCCCCCTCGGCCACAGTGGCCTGCAGGTTTCCGCCCTTACCTTGGGCAGCATGATGTTCGGCGAGCAGACCCGTACCGAGGATGCTCTGCGCATCATCGACAAGGCCTGGGACCAAGGCATCAACTTCATCGACACCGCCGACGTGTACAACGCCGGGCGCTCGGAAGAAATCGTCGGTGAAGCCGTGGCGCGCCATCGCCATGACTGGGTCGTCGCCAGCAAGGTCGGCTTCGGCCCGGCCGACGGCCTGCCCAACCGCAGCGGGTTGTCGCGCAAGCACATCTTCAATGCCGTGGATGCCACGCTGACCCGCATGGGCATGGACTACCTGGACATCTACTACCTGCACCGCGAAGACCACAAGGTACCGCTGGAAGAGACCGTGCAGGCCATTGGTGACTTGTTGCGCCAAGGCAAAATCCGCTACTGGGGGGTGTCCAATTTCCGTGGCTGGCGCATTGCCGAGGTCTGCCATGTTGCCGAGCGCCTTGGGGTGCCCAGGCCGGTAGTCAGCCAGCCGCTGTACAACATCGTCAACCGTCAGGCCGAGCCAGAGCAACTCACTGCTGCGGCCGCGCACGGTCTGGGCGTGGTGCCGTTCAGCCCGCTGGCGCGAGGTGTGCTCAGTGGCAAGTACGCGCCTGGGGCAGTGCCGGACGCTGGCAGCCGTGCCGGGCGCCAGGACAAGCGCATCATGGAGGTGGAGTGGCGCCAGGAATCGCTGGCGATTGCCCGGCAGATCCAGACCTATGTCGAGGCCAAAGGTGTGGGGATCGTCGAGTTCGCCATTGCCTGGGTATTGAACAACCAGCTGGTGAGTTCCGCAATCGTAGGGCCTCGCACCGAGGAACAGTGGGAGACCTATGGGGGTGCGCTGGCGGTGAAGATCACCGCAGAGGACGAGGCGTTCATTGACTCACTGGTGACGCCGGGGCATGCGTCGACCCCAGGGTTCAATGATGTCGCGCATTATGTGAGTGGGCGGTTGGCACGCAGCTGAGCGTCTTCCTGTACTGGCCTCTTCGCGGGCAATGGGGGCCCAACGCCGGGCTCCCGATCCCCTTTTTCACCGCGGCCCGATGCCTGGCTCATGACAGGACCTTGATGACCAGCAAATGCACCGGATAGAACAGGTAACCCCAGCGCCCCACCACGGGCACCCGCCATTCATCTTGCCGTAACAACAGCACCCCGAGCGGAATCGCCAGAGTTGCAGCAGTCAGTGTCAGCACCGTGAACGGCGCCAACAGGTGCTCGCGCAACCAGCTATTGGTCAGATTGCCGCCCGCAGCCAACAGGCAAGGCAACAACCCGGCAACCCCACCTTGCCTGCGCGCCATCAACCAGGCGCCCGGCAGCAACACCCCCGGCAACCCATACATCAGCTGCTCACGCAACAACCAACCCGCCAGCAGGCCGGCGATGCCAAGCACGCGTGCCGATATCAAGGGGTGATGCACACCCCAGGCAACCACCAACCCCAATAACAAGGTCGGCATCACGCTGAATGTCTGCGAGCCACTGTCCAGCCAACGATACGCAGGCTCGGACAGCACCGCGAACATCAGCATCAGCGCCAGGTAGCGCAGGTTGCCACGGGTATACAGCGCCCCCGCACGGGCTCGCCCAACATTCACTGCAATCGCCAGGCAGAACAGCGGAAACGCCAGCCGCCCCAACACGAACAGGCTATCGGCCTCGGGCCACAGAAAACGCAAGTGATCGACGACCATGGTCAACATCGCCGTCCATTTGACCAGATCCAGCCCGGCCGAGCGCAAGCGCTAGCGCTCTACGGGGCTGACGCCCAGATAACGTTCGGTCCACACTGCCAGAGGCAAGGGTGGTTGCTGTTCGATAATGCGCCGCCAGATCAACGCCAGGTCTGCACCACTGAACATCGAACCTGGGCCAGCGCCCTGGAACATCGAAGGCACATCGACAATCCAGCGCCCCTGGTTGTCACGGTGGGCCATGTTGAAACGGAAGGTGTAGTTACCTGGAATACCCATACGCAGGTCGGTGACCACCAGCGCATCACCGATCTGGTCGTATCGCAGCCAGTCATCGGTGAACCAGCGCAACCGCTGGTGCAGTGGATCATCGCTCAGCGCTTGGGCAAGCTGCAGGTTACGTGACAAACGCTGCATCTCTGGCGGTTGCCGGTCGAATGCACTGCTGATGCCTTCGTAGTAATCCCCTTCCGCAGTCTTGGCCAGCACCCGCCAGACCAGGCTGTTGAAAGCGATCGGCACGGCGCGGACCTCGTTGGTAGCGATACCGCGCTGGTGCAGCGCCGCCTCGAAGCGCTGCTCGGCCGCCATGCGCCCGGCAAGGCCAAACCCTAGGTATGCGGTACTGAATACCAGCGCCAGGGTCAATAGGCGTTTAGCCCTGGCAGTCACGCCCTTGGCGATGGCATAGATGACCGCCAGCAGCAGTGGCACGGTATAGACCGGGTCGATGATAAACACCGCCGCCCAGCTTTGCGGGGTGCCTTGCAGTGGCCAGAACAGCTGCGTGCCGTAGACCGTAAAGGCGTCCAGCAACGGGTGGGTAACCAGTACCAGCCAGAATGCGAGGAACAGCCGTGGCAAGGTATAGCCTTTGCCAGGCCAGCATTTGTTGACCAGCCAGGCCAGCAGCAAGGCCAGCCCCGTTAGCACGAACAGCGAGTGGGAAAAACCACGGTGGTAGGTCATCTGCGACACCGGGTCGGCGTAGCGAATGATCACATCCAGGTCCGGCAACGTGCCCAGTGCTGCACCGTACAGCAGCGAGCGTCGGCCCTGGATGCGCCCGAGCACGGTCCCTTGCAGCGCCGCGCCAAGTACGGCTTGGGTGATGGAGTCCAAGGTGGGGATTCCTGAAAAAGTCGTTTGCGCACGCTACCCCCATCCACCCCTGATGCGCAATTCTCCTGAATGGCTCAGAACAGCTGCCAGGTGTACACCAGCGTCAGGCGGTTCTCGTCGATATCACTGCGGTAGTTGGAGCGCGCCATGGCGTTCCTCACCCGTATCCCCAAGCCCTTCAGTGCCCCGCTCTGCACCGCATAGCCGATATCCAGATCACGCTCGCGATCACGCCCTTCGTAACCCAGCCCGGTATCGACATTGTTACCGGTTATGTAGCGCACGGTCGCTGTCAGGCCCGGCACGCCCATGGCGGCGAAGTTGTAGTCGTAACGCACCTGGTACGAGCGTTCGTCGGTGTAGGCAAACTCATAGGTCGGCACCTCATTGCCCAGCGGCGAGATGTTGGCGAATACCCGTGGGAACGGGCTATCGCCATAAATGCCCTGGTAGCCGGCATGGAAGCTGTGCCCGCCATGGCGGGCAGTGAACAGCGAGAAGAACGCCTGGTTGTCGATGTTGCCCAGCAGCGCATCGCCTTCCTCACGTGCGGTGAAATAACCCAGGTTGGCGCTGAGTACCCAGTCCCCGACGGGTTTGCTGTGCTTCAGGCCAACGAAGCCTTGTTGGTAGATGTCCTCCAGCTGACCGTACCAAAGGCTGACGTTGCTCTGGTTGGCATTGAACGCATAATCCCCACCCACGTAGTTGAACGCGTCGCTTTCGGCCTGTCGCATCGGCACATGGCCGAGCATCGCGTTCATCTTGCCGTCGCCACCTTCGTTGCGCAGGTGGGTGCTTTTCAGGTGCCCGGCCTGCACGGTCAGCCCGTCGATTTCTGCCGAACTCAAACTCACGCCCTGATAGGTGGGCGGCAACAGGCGAATATCACTGAAGGTCAGCACCGGCAGGTTCGGTTGCAGTTCACCTGCACGCAGTTCGGTTTTTGATATCCGTGCCTTGAAGGTCGGCGCCAGGCGGCTGTACTCGTCGGCAGCGCGGCCGTCGCCATGCACCGGCAACAGGCCGGTGTTGGTACGGTCTGGACTGCTGTCCAGCTTGATCCCCAGCAAGCCCAGAGCGTCCACGCCAAAGCCGACCGGGCCCGGGGTGTAGCCACTTTTGAAGTCGAGGATGAAACCCTGGGCCCACTCCTCGGCCTTGGACTGTTTGTTGGCCCCGACAATGTCGGAAAAATCGCGGCTGAAGTAGTAGTTACGGGCACTCAGGGTGGCCTTCGAGTCCTCGAAGAAGCCGCCTTCGGCAGCCAGCAGTGGCTGGCTGAGCAGTGTCAGGCCCAGGGCAACGCAAGGGGTGTGGTTCATTCCGAAGCTCTCTTGATCTTGTTTTTATGGGTAAAGCGTTGGAAACACGGCAGTTCATGGGGTACGGCGCAGCACCTCCCGGGCACCTGGTTGGCGCAGCCTCAGCATCGCGTGCGCCAGCAGGCCGAACAGCAGCCCCCAGAACGCCGCCGACAGGCCCAGGAAAGCCACCCCCGAAGCGGTGACCAGGAAGGTGAACAGCCCGGCGTCGCGCTCGGCCGGTTCTGCCAGGCTGCGGACCAAGGCTTCGCTGATGGCGCCATACAGGGCCAAACCGGCCAGGGCAGCGATCAGTACGGCGGGAAAGGCGGCGAACAGCGACATCAAGGTGGCCCCGGCAATGCCCAGTAGCAGGTACAACACACTGCCTGCCACCGCAGCTACATAGCGCCGTTGCGGGTTTTCATGGGCTTCATGGCCGGTGCACAGGCTGGCGGTAACCGCCGCCAGGTTCAGCCCGTGGCAACCGAACGGCGCCAGTAGCGCCCCAGCCAGGGCACTGGCGCTGATCAGCGGGCTGGCCGGCGTGGCGTAGCCAGCGTTGCGCAGTACCGCCATACCCGGCATGAATTGCCCGGTCAGTGCCACCAGCACCATCGGCAGCGCCAGGCTGAATACCGCCGACAGGCTGAACTGGGGGGTGATCCACTGGGGTGAGGCCAGTTCCAGCACCAGTACCTCGCTGCGCAACGTACCGCTGGCCACGGTCACCAGCATGCCCACGCCCAGTACCGCAGCCACTGCATAGCGCGGCTGCACCCGACGCATCAGCACGTAGGTGACGAACATCGCCAGTACCAGCAGCGGTTGCACCGGCAAGGCGCGGAACACCTCGATGCCAAAACTGAACAGGATCCCGGCCTGCATACCGGCAGCGATAGAACCCGGCAGGCGCGCGATGATGCGGTCGAAGGCCCCGCTGATGCCGATCAGCAGCAGGACCAGGTTGGCCACCAGGTAGGCCCCCACGGCCTGCTCCAGGCCCAGTTGCGGCAAGGCGGTGACCAACAGGGCCGACCCCGGGATTGACCAGGCAATCACTACCGGCACGCGGTAGCGCAGGCTGAGCAGCGCACCGAGCACCGCACTGCCCATGGACACGGCCCAGACCCAGGACGACAACTGCTGGTGCGACAGGCCGGCCGCTTCGGCGGCGTGGAAAATGATCACCAACGGGCCGGCATAGGAGATCGTCGTGGCAATGCTGCCGGCGACGATGGCCGACACCGAGCAGTCCTTGATCAGCGTTTTCATGAAGTTTCTCGCAAGCCAGCGGCCGCCCGTTGTGGCGGGCTCTTGTTTGGATGTTGGCTGCTTCGCGGGCTTGCCCGCTCCCACAGCGACTGCACAGGCTTCACCTATGGGAGCGGGCATGCCCGCGAAACAGCCCACTCGGTGGATCAGGCCTTCTGCAAAGCCCGCGGCCGCCCGCTGCGCTGCTCATCGGCACCGCCCTGGGCCTGCTGCAACTGGAAGTCGAACTTCAACTCGGCATGCCGACCCTCCGGCCCTTCGACGAACACCACCTCCCCGACCAGCCCTTCACGTGTGGCGTAGGCAAAGTCATCCCACAGGTACTTGTCCCCCGACAGGTTTATCTGCGTGGTCAGGTGCCGGTACCCGGGCGCCGAGATAAAGAAGTGCACATGCGCCGGGCGCTGGCCATGACGGCCCAGCAGGTCCAGGCATTCCTGGGTTGGCCCCTGCGGGTCGCAGCCATACCCCGATGGCACGATGGAGCGCGCACGGTAGCGCCCCTGGGCATCGGTAACGATGCGCCGACGCAGGTTGTACGCCGACTGGCTTCGGTCGAAGAACGAGTAGGTACCACGGGTATTGGCATGCCACAGGTCGACCGTGGCACCCGGCAGCGGGCGTCCGTGCGGGTCCAGCACCTGGCCTTCCAGGAACATCACCGTGGCCACGCCCTCCTCGCTGCCATCGTCCATGCGCACTTCACCTTGGGCAATCGGTGCGCCAGCCACGTACAACGGGCCTTCGATGGTGCGTGGGGTGCCGCCAACGCGCCCTGCCTCCTGGTCCTTGGCATCCTGCAGCAGGTCGAGGAAGTGTTCGAGGCCCAGCCCCGCCACCAGCAACCCGGCTTCGCCGCGACCGCCCAGGCGGTTGAGGTAGTCGACGGCGTGCCAGAACTCGTCTTCGCTGATGTCCAGGTCTTCGATCAGCCGCGCGGTATCCTGCAGCAGGCGCTGCACGATGCGTTTGAGGCGTGGGTTGCCGGCCGCATTACCAAAACCTGCTGCCTCCTCGAAGAACTGCTGTACCTCGGCAGTATGGGAAATGTTCACGGTCATGGGGGTTACCTCGTCTTGTTCTGTTCGGTTCAGGCCTGCGCCGCCAGGGCCTGGGCGTGGCGCCGACCACTGGCCAGGTGCACGGCCATGGCCAGCGCGGCGATGGCGCCAGGAATGGCGAAGGCGATGAAATTGAGTTGAAGTGGCAGGTTGATGCCCATCAGCGCACCGCCCAGCAGCGGGCCGACGATGGCGCCATTACGGCCAATGCCCGAGGCCCAGCCCAGGCCGGTAGAGCGCACCGACAGGCCGTACATCTGCGCAGCGCCGGCATACAGCAGAATCTGCGTACCAATGGTGGTGGCGCCGGCAATGAAGATCAGCAGGTACAGCACCGGCATCGGGCTGTTCACCCCCAGCAGGCTGATCGACAGTGCGGCGGCAATGAAGAACGCCACCTTCACCTTGACCAGGTTGTAGCGGTCGCCCAGCCAGCCGCCGAGGATCGCCCCGGCCATGCCGCCAAAGTTCAGTGCCAGCAGGAATGACAGGCTTGAGCCCAGGCTGTAGCCGGCGTTGGCCATCAGCTTTGGCAGCCAGGAGCTCAGGGCGTAGACCATCAGCAGGCAGCAGAAGAACGCAACCCACAGCGCCAGGGTGCGAATTGCCAGGCCATTGCGGAACAGTTCCAGCACCGAAGCGCCGCTGCCTTTGCGGTCAGCCGCCTGAAGCATGTCATCGGCCTGCACATCGCAATCCGGGTCCAGCCGTTTGAGCAGCGTGCGTGCTGCCTCGATACGGCCTTGGCGCACCAGGAAGCCGATGGATTCAGGCAGGTAGTAAAGAATCACCGGTAACAGCAGCAGCGGCACGGCCGCGGCAAAGAACATGGATTCCCAACCGAAGCGTGGCAGCATGAAAATGCCGACACCCGCCGACAGCATGCCGCCCAGCGAATAGCCACTGAACATGATCGCCACCAGCGTGCTGCGCAGGCGCTTGGGCGCGTATTCGTTCATCAGTGCCACGGCGTTGGGCATCAGGCCGCCACAGCCCAGGCCGGCGATGAAGCGGTAGATGCCAAACTCGCTCGGGCTGCTGGCAAAGCCATTGAGGATGGTCGCCCCCGAGAACAAGGCGAAACAGATGGCAATGCCCTTCTTGCGCCCGATGCGGTCGGCCAGGCTGCCGAAGGCCAGGGCGCCGAACATCATGCCGAACAGCGCATAGCTGCCCAGTGCACCAGCCTGCAATGGGGTCAGGCCCCACTCTTTCATGATGACCGGCAATACCACACCGTAGATGAACAGGTCATAGCCGTCGAAAATCAGCAGCAGGCCGCACCAGGCCATGACCATCCAGTGAAACGGGGTAAAGCGCGCATTGTCGATGATCGGGTGTACGTCAAGGGTTCGCATGGCATCTGTCGCTCTTGTTTTTGTTGTGGAAGAAAGCTTTGCCTTGAGGTTGCGGGTCAGCCGAGGTCACCGCCCCCTACCGGCAGGGTCACGCCGGTGATGTACGAGGCTTCGTCGGACGCGAGGAACAGAATGGCCCCCACCTGCTCGTCGATGCTGCCGTAGCGGTGCATCAGGCTGCTGTCGAGGGTCTGGTCGACGATCTGCTGGTACCAGCGCTTTTCCTGCTCGGTTTGCTCTGCACTGTTGCGCGGTACCCGCCGGGGCGGTGCTTCGGTGCCACCCGGCGCGGTGGCGTTGACACGGATCCCACGGCCAGCCGTTTCGAAGGCCAGGCAGGCGGTGAGCGCATTGACGCCGCCTTTGGCCGCGCCATAGGGCACACGGTTGACGCCACGGGTGGCGATGGAAGAAACGTTGACGATGACGCCGCTGCCACGTTCAAGCATGTAGGGCAGCGCGGCATGGCAGCACCACAGTGTCGGGAATAGCGAACGGCGCACTTCGGCCTCGATCTGCTCGACTTCGTAGTGCTCGAAAGGCTTGGCCCAGATGGTGCCGCCGACGTTGTTGACCAAGATGTCGAGGCGGCCGAAGGTTTCCACCGCACTGGCCATGACCCGGGCGCAATCGGCGTGTTGTTCCAGGTCGGCGGTGAGGGTGAGCATGCCCTCGCCAGCCAGTTCGTGGACCAGCTCGGAACGGTCTACCGCCACCACTTGCGCGCCTTCAGCCTTCAGCCGCCAGCACACGCCCCGGCCGATGCCTTGAGCGGCACCGGTGACCAGGGCGACCTTGCCTTGGAATCTGTTGTTCATATGCAAATCTCCAGTTCGCGAGAGACCCTGTGGCAGCAATTGTCTTGCTCAAAGCCGGAAAGGCTGCGCGATCACTGTGGGAGCGGGCTTGCCCGCGAACACGGGCGAAGCCCGTGCCATCCACCGCGCAGCCTGCTTCGCGGGCTCGCCCGCTCCCACAGGGTCGGCGTATTGCTTTGAATCAGAGGGGCTGTCAGGCCGCAGCCGCAAACTTCTCGTAGTAGAAGTTGGCTGGGGTAATGCCCTGCTCGCGCACGTACTGGCTGACCGCTTCCACCATGGGGGGCGGCCCGCACAGGTACAGGTCCACATCGCCGTCATTGAGGTGACGTGGCTCGATGTGCTGGGTGACATAGCCCTTCTGCGGGTACTGGCTGTCCGGGTTGGCGACGCAGGCGCTGTAGGTGAAGTTGGGGATGCGTGCCGCCAGCGCTTGCAGGCGGTCGAGTTCGACCAGGTCAAAGTCGTTGGTCACGCCGTAGATCAGGTGCAGCGGGTGCTCACTGCCCTGCTCGGCGATCTTCTCCAGCATCGCGGTGAACGGTGCCAGCCCGGTACCACCGGCCAGCAGCAACAGCGGGCGCTGGATCGGCCGCAGGTAGAAGCTGCCCAACGGCCCGGCCAGGCTCAGGCTGTCGCCGGCTTTGGCAAGGTTGGTCAGGAAGCTGCTCATCAGCCCACCTGGTACGTTGCGGATCAGGAAGCTGACTTCGCCGTCCTTCTGCAGCGAGCTGAACGAGTAGGCCCGGCTCTGCTCGCTGCCCGGCACCTTGAGGTTGACATACTGCCCCGGCAGGAAGGCCAGACGGCTCAGGGCCTCACCCTTGATCGACAGGGCAATGGTGCTGACCGACAGCTGGCGCACATCGCTGATGGCGGCCTCGAAACTGGCCTGCTCGGTCTTGCACAGCTGCGACGAAGCCGGGATGCGGATGACGCAGTCGCTTTCGGCACGCATCTGGCACGTCAGCACGTAGCCTTCGGCGATTTCGTCTTCGCTCAAGGCATCTTCGATGAAGTTGTCGCCAAGGTCATAACGACCGGACTCAGCCTTGCACTTGCAGGTCCCGCAAGCGCCGTCACGGCAGTCCAGCGGAATGTTTATGCCTTGGCGGTAAGCGGCGTCGGCCACGGTTTCTTGACCGGTGGCTTCAATGAAACGGGTAACCCCGTCTTCGAAATTCAGTGCGATCTGGTAGCTCATGTTGCACCTCGCGGGCGAGCCGGGCCACGGCGCGTCACAAGACGCACCGGGCAATGCTCGCAAAACCCTGTATCAGATGTGGTAGATGTCGATGACCTGGCGGACGTAGTCGTTCTTCAGCACCACCTTCTTGGCCTTGATCAGCGGCTGCTCGCCGCGCAGGTCGAGGGTGTAGAAGCTGGTGCCGAAGTAACTGTCGGTGGTCTTGTAGCGGAAGCTCAGGGTGTGCCAGTTGAAGCGCACCTGGCAGCTGCCCTCGCCCTGCTCGACGATCTCGATGTTGCTGATGTTGTGCGAGGTGCGGGTGTCGGGCACGGTCGCACTGGAGCGCTCGGTCTTGATGCGGAACACGCGGTCTTCCAGGCCACCACGGTTGCCGTACCAGATCAGCGAGATCTCGCTTTGTGGGTCTTCGGTGAGGGTGTCGTCATCGTCCCAGCTCGGCATCCAGAAGCTGGCATCGCTGGCGTACAGTTCCAGCCACTGGTCCCACTGGGCATCGTCCAGGTAGCGCGCTTCGCGGTACAGGAAGTCGCGCACGATTTCATACAGGCTCATTGCACGGCCTCCACGGGGATCAGCTGCTGTTCGTTCTTGAGGGCCTGGATCATGGTGTCCTGCCAGTACTTGTGCTGCAGCACGAACAGGCCTTCGTCCTCGGTGCGCACGCCCGACAGCAGGGGTTCGAGTTCGATCTCCTTGGCCGCCTCATCGGCGCCTTCGACCCAGTGTTTGGCGCCGCGAGACATGTCGTTCCAGCCCGTGCCGCCACCATAGCCGGTCTGGCACGAGCGGAATTCTTCCAGGTCGTCCGGGGTGGCCATGCCGCTGACGTTGAAGAAGTCTTCGTACTGGCGAATACGCTTGGCGCGGGCATCGGCGCTCTCGCCTTTCGGCGCGATGCAGTAGATGGTGATTTCGGTCTTGTTCACCGAAATCGGCCGTGCAACGCGGATCTGCGAGCTGAACTGGTCCATCAGGTACACGTTGGGGTACAGGCACAGGTTGCGCGAATTTTCGATCATCCAGTCGGCACGTGCCTGGCCGAAATCGGCGGCCAGTTGGTCGCGGCGCTCATAGGCCGGGCGGTCTTCCGGGTTGGCCCAGCGGGTCCACAGCAGCAGGTGGCCGTGGTCGAAGGAATAGAAACCACCGCCCTGCTTGGCCCAGGCGCCAGCACTCATGGTCTTGATCTCGTCACCCGCCTCGCGCTGCTTGCGCTGGTTCTGGGTGGCGGCGTAGTTCCAGTGCACGGAGCTTACGTGGTAGCCGTCAGCGCCGTTTTCGGCGGTGAGCTTCCAGTTGCCTTCGTAAATGTACGAGCTGGCACCGCGCAGCACTTCCAGGCCTTCAGGCGACTGGTCGACGATCATGTCGATGATCTTGGCCGATTCACCCAAGTGCTCCACCAGCGGTTTCACATCGGCGTTGAGGCTGCCGAACAGAAAGCCCCGGTACGACTCGAAGCGTGCCACCTTGGTCAGGTCGTGGGAGCCGTCGCAGTTGAAGCTGTCGGGGTAGCCGGCGTTGCTGGGGTCTTTCACCTTCAGCAGTTTGCCGCTGTTGTTGAACGTCCAGCCGTGGAACGGGCAGGTATAGCTGGAACGGTTGCCGCGCTTGTGCCGGCACAGCATGGCACCGCGGTGGCTGCAGGCGTTGAGGAAGGCATTGAGCTCACCGTCCTTGTTGCGCGCGATGAAAATCGGCTGGCGCCCCATGGTCAGGGTGAGGAAGTCATTCTTCTCGGGGATCTGGCTTTCGTGGGCCAGGTAGATCCAGTTGCCCTCGAAGATGTGTTTCATTTCCAGGTCGAACAGCCGTGGGTCGGTGAACATCTCCCGCTTGCAGCGGTAGATGCCCTTTTCACGGTCGTCCTCGAGCATGGCATTGAGGTAGTCGAATCCCAGGGACATGGCCAGGGTCTCCCTTGTTATTGTTTAGACCTGGTCAGGTTAGAGGCTGGGATTGGGTCGCAATATCCGGTTTGTGCGGGGTGCTATCCGTTTTGTGCAGGTTGAGGTGACAGGTTCAACCGTCTCTTCGCAGGCGTACCCGCGAGAGACCGGTAGGGTTCAACGCCGGTTGCGCAAGGTTTCGGACGGCAATTCGCCAAACTGCTGTCGATACACCTCGGAGAAACGCCCGAGGTGCAGAAAACCATAATCCATGGCCAGTTCGGTCACGCTACGTACCGAGCAACTGGCATCACCCAGGCAGGCACGCACCTGTTCCAGCTTGCGTTGTCGTACGTACTGCTTGGGTGTGGTCTGCAGGTGCCGGTCGAACAGCGCATACAACGAGCGCAGGCTCATGCACGCCTGCTCCGCCAACGCCTCCGCTGTCAGCTCGAACTTAAGGTTGCGATCGATGTAGTCGATGATCCGCTCCAGGCTTGCACCCGGTGAGCTGAGGCTCTCGCGTCGGATATTGGTGCTCATCAGGGTCAGCAGCTTGCTGGCGACAATCTGGCTGTAATGGCCCTGCACCCTGGGCAGCGAATCGCTCACTTCCGCCTCATGACAAACCATGGCCAGCAGGTTCACGAAACCATCCAGCTCCTCCAGCCGGTAATGATTGCGCAAGAACCGCACGCCCCCATCAGGCCGCTGCCAGCGCTGTTCATCGCAGATCGAGTCCAGCAGCCGGGTCGGCACCTTGAGGATGAACTTCTCGCAGTCTTCCGAGTAAGTCAGGTCAACCGGATCGTCCGGGTTGATCAGCAGCAGCTCGCCCGGCACCAGGTGCTGCTCGCGCTTTTGCCCGCGCCACAGGCAGTTGCCATTGAGCAAGACTTGCAGGTGGTAGATGGTTTCCAGCGCAGGCGACGTCACGCGAACACTGCCGCCATAGCTGATACGGCACAGGTCGAGCTCGGCGAACTTGCGATGGCTGAGGCTGGCCTGGGGGTGGGTGGTACGGGACAGACCGATGCAATGCTGGCCTACATGCTGGTTCACATAATCGGACACAGCGTAAGGATCGGCGTGGTGAAACACGCTACTGCGCTCGCTCAGCAGGCGGCTTTCCATAGGCAAGGCACTCGGTATCGTTATTGTTCTGGTCGCCGCGCCCTACCGCCTTGTGGGCTGTGGTTGCGGTCATCACGGTCATTCTATCGGGCTGGCAGCGCGTCGCAGGGGCAGGCGACAGCCGGCGGACAGGGACACTACAGCAAAAAGGCGGGGATTGGGCAATGCAACGATGGGATTGGCCGGGCGGATAGCGGACAGGTCCGGCGTCATGCGTGTTCGTTTATCGAACAGTATCTTCCGGTTCTCGCGTGGCCTGCGCGTAACGGCGGACCAAGAACTCCTGCAACAACCGTCATTCACTGCACCGGCAGGAAGTTCATCAGCAACAGGCTCTGCGCGTAATTCAAGCCAATGCGCCGATAACGCTCATCCAGCAACTCGGCCAGCAAGTCCAGCCGCGCGACGATCTTGCCGAATTCAACAGCAAAACTCAGGTTGCTGCCCTCCTCCGAGATTTCGTTCGAGAACAGCAACAACACCCCATTGGCATCCTGCCGTTGGCTGAGCATCCATGTTGCCTTCTCGATATTGCGCGCGGCGTTGTTGACGAACAGTGGATCGATGGTATCGGTCATGTAGAACTCGGTACGCCCGCCATGTGCGGTGATCAGCATGCTGCCAATGGCGTAGATGAAGGCGCCGACCCGGTCCCCACGAAACTCCGGGCTCAGGGCGTAGCTCAATGCCGCCAGGTCACGGCGGTTGCCCAGTTGCGGCAGCGGCCGGCGCTGTTCGATGGCGATGCGGATCTGTCGCTCGGCGGTGGCGGCGTCCAGGTAACCAGACATCTTCCACTGGCTGGGGTTGCGCAGGTACAGCTTGTTCATCAGCAGGTACAGGCTTTGCAAGTTGTCGCGCATCGACAGCGTGGCCAGGCGGTCGACGCTGGTCTGGAACAGCTCGCTGGGTTTGCCGTTGCCGAGCTGGTTGACCATGTCACGGCCCTGCTGCTGCGTACAGGCGCACAGGCATGCCAGGGCACCTGTCAGTAGCAGGCGGGGGAGGAAATTCGGGTAGCTTGCAACCATCGGCACCGGGTCGATATTCGGCGGCTGCGCTGGGAGTCAGCGCGGCCTGGCCAAGCATAGAGCCCGAAAATGGGAAAAAGTGCGGTGGCTGGAAAGAATGCAAACCTGTGGCGGCCACTTCGCGGGTGAACCCGCTCCCACAATAAGGGACTCGCCCGCGAAGAGGCTAGGAGCGACGAACCCGGATCACATGGCGTGGCGCAACATCTCCACCACCTGCGCATGCAGCGCAGGGTCGCCACAGGCCACCACGCACCCGCCATCCTGCGCCGAACTGCCATCCCACGCCGTGATCACGCCACCCGCCCCCTCGATGATCGGCATCAGCGCTTGTACGTCATACGGCTGAAGGCTCGCTTCGACAATCACGTCGACAAAGCCCGAGGCCAGCATGCAGTAGGCATAGCAATCACCGCCATAACGCATCAACCGCGCCTTGCTGGCGACCGCTTCGAATGCCGCCTTGCGCTCGGCGGTGTCGAACATGTCCGGCGTGGTGCACATCAGCGTGGCGGCAGACAGGTCGGCGCAGGCACGCGTCTTCAGGGGCGTGCCACTGCGCCAGGCGCCTGCCGGGGTTCCCACGAAACGTTCGCCGGTGAACGGCTGGTTCATCACCCCCAGCACCGGGCGGGTACCGTCATTCAGGGCAATCAAGGTGCCCCACAATGGCAAGCCGGTAATGAACGCCCGGGTGCCGTCGATCGGATCGAGCACCCAAGTCAGCGGGCTGCTGCCCACTGCAACACCGGCCTCTTCGCCAAGAATGCCGTGTTCGGGATAACGCGCCTGGATCAACTCACGCATGGCGTCTTCAGCGGCCTTGTCGGCCACGGTCACTGGGTCGTACAGACGCACGCCCTTGTCCTCGACATCCAGGCTGGCGCGGAAGTACGGCGCGATCGCTGCAGCGGCAGCATCGGCCAATTGCTCGGCAAAGGCGCGATACTCAACGATCTGTTCAGCACTCAGGGACATGGGACAGGCCTCGTGACAATGATGGGGAACGCATCATACCCGACACATCGCCCCGGTGTACGCTGCGGCAGTCTAGACTGAACATCATCAGGGTACCGGGGGGCTGCCACACGTGGAGGTGTGCGATGAGCCAGTTCAAACGTCTGTTCGTCATGCTCGGCCCGCAAATGCGTCATACGCCTGCGCTGCAACGCGCGGCGGCGTTGGCAGAGTCCAGCGGTGCCCTGCTGGATATAAATGTGTTCGTCGACGACGTCGACACCTTTGGCTTGATGAGCGATGGTCGTGAGCGTGAGCGGCTGCTCAGCGACAACCGCCAATGGCTGGCGGATGAGGCCGAACAGCTGAGCGATGCCGGTGTGGACGTGTCCACCGAGCTGTTGTTGACCCGCGACCCGCTGGGCAGCGTACTGGAACGGGTCGAACGGCTGGGCTGCGATCTGCTGGTCAAGGACGTACAGCACGAGCCCGTACTCAAACGCCTGCTGGTCACGCCGCTGGACTGGCAGTTGCTCAAGGACAGCCCGGTCGCCGTGCATCTGGTCAGCGACATTCGCCTGCCCCTGCCCCGGCAGATCGCTGCCGCGGTGGACCTGAACAGCCACGGCACTGGCGAACACCTGGACGAGCAGGTCATCCACTGCGCCCATGACCTGGCCCTGCAGTGCAACGCCGAACTGCACCTGCTGCATGTGTGCGACGCGGCCAAGACCCACATCGCCGACTTCGGCGCCGGTACGGTCACCATGCCCGGCTTCGACAGCAGTGTGCGAACCGCGCAGCGGGCGGCGTTCAACCGCCTGGGCGACCATCACCAGATCCCGCTGGAGCGCCGGCACTTCCTCGAAGGGACCGCGACCAGGGCCATTGCCCAGTTCGTCGGCCACAACCGGGTGGACGTGATAGTCATGGGCAGCCACCGGCATGACGCCATGCAGACATTCCTGGGCGGGACAACGGCGCATGTGCTGGAACACCCGCTGTGCAATGTGTTGGCGATCAAGGCTGTTCGCTGACCTTCAGCAGCCTGCCCAGGGGCCAGGCAGGAATAACCTTCTACTGCAAAGAGGCACTTCCAACCACGGAGCAGCCTCTTCCCTGTCGGCCCCTTCGCAGTGCCTGCCGGCACTGTTGTCACTGACGCTTCATCTTCCTTGGTTTCTGGTACACCAGTGCCACTCAAAATTAATGCATTTGATAATGATTCGTAGTATGTTCGCGGCATTTCCCGACCCAGCCCTTAGCGCCCTATTCAAGGACCGTACCGTCGATGCGCCGCACGTTCGTTTCGCTTTGTGTGCTTCATGCTGTCTCCCCGCTGGCCTTTGCCGAGCCTGAACCGCTCAGCGACCCTAACCAGATAGAACTCCAAGCCCTGAGCATCACCAGTACTGCCGACAGCGAACGCGCCGACGGCCCGGTCGAAGGCTACAAGGCCACCCGCTCGGCGAGTGCCACCCGCACCGACACGGCGCTGCACGAAACCCCGCAATCGGTCAGCGTGGTGCCCAAGGATGTGCTGGTAGACACGGGCGCCACACGCCTGCAGGATGGCCTGGACTACGCCGGGGGTGTCGGCCGCGCCAACAACTTCGGCGGCCAGGGCCTGACAACGTTCACCGTGCGTGGCTTCACGACCGGGGAGTTCTATCGCAACGGCTTTCCGATCAACCGCGGTTACCCCAATGCTCCGGATGCCAACACCGTCGAGCGCCTGGAGGTCATCCGTGGCCCGGCCAGCAGCCTGTACGGCCGTGGCGACCCCGGCGGTACGTTCAACGTGGTCAGCAAGCAGCCGTTGCCGGAGTCCAAGGTCACCCTTGGCAGCCAGTTCGATGACCAGGGCATGCACCGTGCCACCCTCGATGCCACCGGGCCGCTGAGCCAGGACGGCTCGCTGGCCTACCGCCTGAACGTACTGGGTGAAGGCGGCGACAGCTTCCGCGACGATGTCGAAAGCGAGCGCTACGATGTCGCCCCTGTCATCAGTTGGCAGGTGAATGACGCCACGAAGATCACCTTCGAAGGCGATTTCATGCGCAACAACCACCCCCTCGATCGCGGCCTGACCCGCTACCCCACCCAGACCGGCAGCGCCTCGCGCGATACCTATATCTGGGAAAAAGGCAGCGACAACCTGCTGCACAATGACAACAACATGGCGCAGCTGCGTTTCGAGCACCTGCTCAACGACAACTGGACGCTGGGCGGTGGATTCCAGTATCTCGATGGCTCGCTCAAGGGTAATGCGGTCGAGGGGAGCAATTTACTGGCAGACGGCCGCACCCTGCAGCGGAACTTCAACTACCGCAAGCTGGAATGGACCGACCGTGACTGGCAATTGAACCTGACCGGGCATTTCGATACCGGTACGCTCAGCCACACCCTGCTGACAGGCATCGAGTACGAGAACTATCACTACAGCTCCATCATCCGACGTTCCAGCGCGTCCTACCCGATCGACATCTACGACCCGGTACTCGGCCAACCGAGACCTGCGCTGGCTGCGGTCCCAACGACCTGGGACAGCGAGAACCTGCAGACCTGGGCCTTCTTCATCCAGGATCAGGTGGCGCTGACCGAGCGTCTGAAGGCGTTGGCGGGTGTACGCTTCGAGCGCTTCGAGCACGATTACGACGATAAGCGACCTGCCAATCGGGACTTCAGCAAGGGCGAAAACGGAGTCACGCCACGCTTTGGCCTGATCTACGACCTGACTGACACCGTGGCGGTCTATGCCAATACTGCGCGCTCGTTCAAGCCCAACACAGGCACGCCTGCCAGCGGCGGTGGCTTCGACCCGGAAAAGGGCAAGTCGTACGAGCTGGGTGTGAAATGGGAAGCGCTGGACCGGCAGTTGAGCCTCGACGCGGCGATTTATCAGATCACCAAGGAAAACGTCCTGACTCGCGACCCGAACGACTCGACCAATACCTACAGCATTGCCGCCGGCGAGGTGCGCAGCCGTGGCCTGGACATCAACGTCGCCGGCAACCTCACCCCCGAATGGCGCATGATCGGTGGCTATGCCTACGTGGACGCCGAAGTCACCAAGGACACCACCCTGCACAAGGGAACGCACCTGGCCAATATCCCGCGCAACACCTTCAGCCTGCTGAACACTTACGAGTTCCAGGATGGCCTGGTCAAAGGCCTTGGCCTGGGCGTAGGCGTGAAGTATGTAGACGACCGTGCCGGGCAGACATCGGCAGCCACCTACACGATGGAACGCTACAGCGTGGTCGACCTGTTGAGCTTCTACAAGGTCAACGAACACGTGCGATTGAATCTGGACGTGAAAAACGTGTTCAACAAGGGGTATGACGAGGGGGCGTTCAACAGCTACGTATACCCCGGCGCACCGCGCACGGTGCAGGCCGGCGTTTCCTACACCTTCTGAACTGCCGGGGCCGCGCCGCGGCCCCGTAATTTCAGAACGCTGTGCTGTAGAACAGCGAGTACGACTCGATGCCGTCGTTTGGCTGCTTTATCCCGGCGTTGGAGTAGTGCATGGCACGGATGCCTACCTTCTGTTCTCCCGGCAACTTCAGGCCAAAGCCGATGCGGTCTTCGAAGTTGACCGACGACCCCAGACGCTGGTCGCCCACGTCGGTCTTTGAAAAGGCTGCCAGGCCAATACCTGCCTCGATGTAAGGCGTGTAGGTAAAGCCGCTGAACTCATACGTGAACACCGGGCTGAACGACAGCGAATGCGCGCCGCTGGCATCGCCACCTTCCCAATAGGTGTAGGCCGCATCCCAGTAACCGCTCACATGGCCAGTGCTGCTTTCCAGCCATTTCTTGTCCCAGTCGAACGACATGCCGATACGGTACGTCATGTCACCTTGGCCAGTGGCGCCCACGGCGCCTGATATCTGCGCAGCCTGGACCAGATCGGCCCCGGCAACGGCCAGCACTGCAACGGCCAGCGAAGCGGCTAGACGGGTTTTCATCAACAGCTCTCCTGATGGTCTACACGGCAAGCGGGGGCTTGGGCCCCTCGATGTTTTGCGCTGACCGGTGCATCCAGACCGGTCATACGAAGTAATACTTTTCTGATTATTGTCCAGATAATCAGAAAGTTGGAAGTGTATTGCCACTATTGGCTAAATCACTTGGTAAAGATGTGCCTGCCGGGTACAGGAATTCGCGAGGCGTGACCTGACCCCAGGCAGGAGTACATCCGTACTCCTGCCCGTCTCTTCATCAACGCCAATTAAGGTTAACGGTCGTGGGGGCCTTGCCCGTCACGGCCACCCACTGCTGCACCGCCTGACCTTGGGCATTGCCAATGACCTTGTATTTGCCGGGAGGCAGCTGCACATACAGCAGTGGCCCGGCATCGCTGACGCTGAGCACGGGCTGGCCCTGGGCATTCTGGATATCGACGGTGGCCCCGCTCTGGAACTTGCCTTCCGGGCCGGTCGAAAGCTCTACGTGCAGGTCATAACCCGTGGTCTTGCGCAGGGCATTGGCTTCGTCCTGGCCGATACCGCCCTGCAGGTAGCGCACGCCATTCTGCTCCTGCGGTTGCAACTGCACGGCTTGCATGTCGATGGGGGCATTGAGGTCGGCGGCGGCGGTCAGGGTCCATGGCAGGGCCAGAGTGATCAGCAAGGCAGCGCCGAGCGCATAGTGATGGTTTCGCATGGTACGACCCTCCTTTAGAGGATGGCTTACCTATTATCTGATCCTCCCAGCGAAGGGGTGTTCGTGCTGATGCCTGGTCATGCAGATGAAATTCAATTCAGATAATCAGGTTATCGAGCAAAAACATCAGCTTGCACGGCCTTCTTCAAGCAACTTCACGAACATGCTCAAACTGCGCGATACCGTGCCCCGCCGCCATACCAGCCAGGTTTTCAGGTAGCGAAAGTCCTCCGACATTGGCCAGGCGCTGACGGTGCTGCACCCGGGCATATTGTCGAGCATGCTGCGCGGCAGCATGGCCAGGCCGGCACCCGCACTGACGCAGGCCAACATGCCGTGGTACGACTCCATTTCGTGGATCTTGCCGGGTACCGCCTGGTCCTGCACGAACCAGTTTTCGAAGTGATGGCGGTAGGAACAGTTGGCGCGGAAGGCGTAGATGCTTTCACCGTTCACGTCCTGGGCGCGGGTCACCGGTGTATGGTTGAGTGGTGCAATGACCATCATCTCTTCCTCGAACACCGGTATGCCCTCCAGCGTCGGGTGTAGCACCGGGCCGTCGACGAACGCCGCCACCAGGCGGCCAGACAGCACGCCTTCGAGCATGGTCCCGGAGGGCCCGGTGGACAGGTCAAGGTCAACCTTGGGGTAGCGTTGGTTGTAGGCGGCCAGCAACGCCGGGATGCGCACCGCCGCCGTGCTTTCCAGCGATCCCAGGGCAAAGGTGCCCTGCGGGTCTTCACCCGCCACGGTCAGCCGCGCCTCATGGACCAGGTCGAGGATGCGCCGGGTGTATTCGAGGAAGTTCCAACCCGCAGGCGACAGGCGCAGGCGGCTCTTCTCGCGAATGAACAGCTCTACACCCAGGTCCTCCTCCAGTTGCTTGATGCGCGTGGTCAGGTTCGACGGCACCCGATGGATGTGCTGCGCGGCGGCGCTGATGCTGCCCTGCTCTGCCACGGCCTTGAAGATCTCCAGTTGCACCAGGTCCACAGCCATTCTCCAATCGTGAATGTTTCGCTCATTATTATTCAGTTTTCATTAAAGCCATAGCCCACTAGTCTGGCCTCACTGATTAACAACAACGAGAGTGTCCCGCCATGAGCGCGATCAGCAGCCTGACCCACGCCATCTCCCTCGACCCGTACAGCGGCGAGCAGATCGGCGCCTACCCGTTCGACACCGACGCCGCACTGGAAGCGGCGCTGCAACGTGCCAAGGTTGGCTACCGCCAGTGGCGCCAGGTGTCGCTGGGTCAGCGCAGCGAGTACCTGCTGGCCCTGGCCGGCACCCTCGAAGCCAAGGCTGAAGCCTTCGCGCACATGATCAGCCGCGAAATTGGCAAGCCGATCGCCCAGGCTCGCGGTGAAGTCAGCAAGTGTGTGGGCCTGTGCCGCTGGTACGCCGAGCACGGCCCGGCCATGCTCGCCGCCGAGCCGACCCAGGTCGAAAAAGCCCGTATCGAATACCGCCCGCTAGGCCCGATCCTGGCCGTGATGCCGTGGAACTTCCCGGTCTGGCAGGTGCTGCGCGGCGCCGTGCCGGCGATTCTGGCGGGTAACACCTACGTGCTCAAGCACGCACCGAACGTGATGGGCAGCGCCTACCTGATGGCTGAGCTGTTCAAGGATGCCGGCCTGCCGGAAGGCGTATTCGAAGTGCTGAACGTGACACCGGATGGCGTCACCCGCGCCATCAACGATCCGCGCATCGCCGCCGTGACCCTGACCGGCAGCGTGCGGGCCGGCATGGCGATTGGTGCACAGGCCGGTGCCGCGCTGAAGAAGTGCGTGTTGGAGCTGGGTGGCTCCGATCCCTTCATCGTACTGGCCGATGCTGACCTGGATGCCGCCGTCCAGGCCGCGGTGATAGGCCGCTACCAGAACACCGGCCAGGTGTGCGCCGCCGCCAAGCGCCTGATCGTGGAAGCAAGCATCGTCGACGCGTTCACCCACAAGTTCGTTGAAGCCACTCGCCAGTTGAAAGTCGGCAACCCGCTGGAGGACGACACCTATATCGGCCCGATGGCCCGCTATGACCTGCGCGACGAGTTGGACGGCCAGGTTCAGGCGACGTTGGCCGAAGGCGCCACGTTGCTGCTGGGCGGCAACAAGGTCGAAGGCGTGGCCAACTTCTACGCGCCGACCGTGTTTGCCAATGTCACCCCGGACATGACCGCGTTCAAGCAGGAGCTGTTCGGCCCAGTAGCGGCGATCATCACTGCACGCGATGCCGACCATGCCGTGGAACTGGCCAACGACAGCGAGTTTGGCCTGGCCTCGACCATCTACACAGCCGACTATGCGCT
The DNA here is from genome assembly GCF_030418155.1 of Pseudomonas sp. 2,4-D. Taxonomy (NCBI): domain Bacteria; kingdom Pseudomonadati; phylum Pseudomonadota; class Gammaproteobacteria; order Pseudomonadales; family Pseudomonadaceae; genus Pseudomonas; species Pseudomonas sp. 2,4-D. Next base: position 79,736 of record NZ_JAUHUI010000003.1, on the reverse strand, counting down.
GGCCGAACGCATGACCGCCGCACTGGATACCGGTGGCGTGTTCATCAACGGCTACTGCGCTTCGGACCCCCGCGTGGCGTTTGGTGGCGTGAAGAAGAGCGGTTTCGGCCGTGAGCTGTCGCACTTTGGTGTGCGCGAGTTCACCAATGCCCAGACCGTGTGGCTGGACCGTAACTGATTCATGACCCTGGGGCTGCTTTGCAGCCCCAGATGCTTCAATCCCGAACCTGGTCCTTGACCCAGTCCAGCATCCCCCCCGGCACGATCAGTTCATGCCGCGCCCGCGAACAGGCGGTATACAACCCCGCCAGCATACGCGCCCGTTCATTGCGGTTACCCGCCACCTGTGGCGCCACCATCAGCTCCGGCGACACCATCACCCGGGCAAACTCCATGTTCTTCACATCCCGTACTCGCCCCAGGAACAGCTTCGGCGCCTTGTCCCAGCGGTAACGGCTCTTGGCCTTGGCAAAATGCTCCGGCGTGTAGCCCTTGCGCAGCATATTGGCCACGGCGACGAACGCTTTGTCATCGCCCTTGTCCTGTTCCAGCGCCTGCCAGCTGGCATAGCGGAACAGCATCGGGTGGCGCGGCCGGGTGCCGTAGCGGTACAGCTCGATGCAGTCCTCGACGAACAGTTCAAAGTCCTTGCGAGCGCTTTTCAGCAACAAGAACGGCACCCCCTGATGCGTCAGGCGCTGGAACCAGCCAAACAGGCCCCATTCATCATCGACGATAAGCGCCGTGGGCTGTTCCGGCACCATCACCGTATCGAAGAAACTGACCCGGGTGTAGTGTTCGGCGTTGCCACTGAAGGCCGCCTGGATCGTGGCCGGGTGCGCCTGGATCAGTGGGTTGAGCACATTGTCCATTGCCGGCCCGGCGCGCAGTGAATGGTCGATGCAGCGTTGCCGGATGAAGCTGCCATGGTGCGGGCTGAGGCCATTGAGGTTTTGCAGTTCGTCACCCAGGGTAATGATCGACTGCGGACTGCGATCGAGTACCGCCAGCATCGGTGCCGACAGCTCGTGGGCCTCGTCGACGATGACATGGGTGTAACGGCTGTCGATCACATGCTCGGTCAGCGACAGCAGCTTGACCCGGTGGTAGTCACGCACCGGCAGCTGAATGTCCCGCGCCGACGGGCGAATCAGCTCTTGCCAGTACAGGCGTGCCTTTTCCAGCAGCACCTCCTGATCCAGCGGCGAGGTGCCAGGCCCGGCCCAGGGCAAGTGGTGCAGCTGAAGCTGGGTATCGGCACTGTGGCAGAACGTGCGCACGGCGCGGATGCACAAGGCAACCACGTCGCGCGCTGCGAGCGGGCCGATATCTGGGATGGCCAGCCAGCGCACCACTTGCGCTTCCTGGGGGCGCCAGGACAGCCTGGTGCGGTATGGATCGCGCAATCGCCAGCCGTTGCTGGTGAGGTCGCGGTTGAGCAGCTCGTCAGCCAGTTGGCCGAAGGTCAGCGCGGTATAGGCAGCAGCGTCCTTGACCCGCGCCTGCAGCGCGCGCAACTGCCCTTCAGTCAAGGCCAGCAGCAAGGTGCGCTGTGGCTCCAGCAGCCGGGCGAACTGGTGAATCAGGAAGGTTTTGCCCGTGCCGGCGAAACCTTGCACAGCCACAGACTCGTCGATGCCACTGAGGAATTCACGCAGCAGGCGGTTCTGCTGGTCGCTGAGCATCAAGTCACTGGCCAGCGACGGCAGGTACACCGGATGCAGCGGTGTAGCCCGTTGGCGGTAGCGGTCGGCGAACTGGAAGTTCCACTGGCCTTCGTCATCCAGCCATTCGTCCACCTGGTACTGCACTTCGGCCGACAGCAGTGCTATGCCATTTTCACCCAGCATGCCCAGGCCCATGGCGAACGCTTCGCGATCGAATTGCTGCGCTACCTGGGCCTGGAAGCGCCCGGGGGCGACACCTTCGACTTCGTTGGCGATGCGCACGATTTCGGCGAAACGACGCTCCTGAGCGTCGGCCGAGGCGGTGGCAGGCTGGCGTGGCAGGTTTTGCACGAACAGCACGGTAGCGGCATCGACAACACTGGCGGTGGTGAAGAACTCAGTAACGGCCGCGCTGGCGAGGCGGTCGGCCTGGTCGCTGGACAAAGGCAGGTAGAACATCGGCACCTCGGGTGAAATCAGGGCGGCACGATAGCAACTTTTGGCGTGGAATGCTGGGTTCAGTGTTGCCTGGGCTGGCCGCTTCGCGGACTTGCCCGCGCCCCAGGCAACGTGCGATTCACGAAACCATGCTGGCGCTGTGGGAGCGGGCGAGCCCGCGAAGAGGCCGGCAGCCCCGCCTCCACCTCAAACCCTGCAGCGCTTCAATGTTTTACTGGGAAACTCCTTGAACAACTGCCGGTAACTCTCTGAAAACCTTCCTAAATGCCAGAACGACCAACGCATCGCCACCTCGGCCACGGTCACGCCGCCACCGCGCAACAGATCACGCCGCGCACCGTTGAGCCGGCGCAGGCGCAGCCAGTGCGCCGGCGGCATGCCGGTAAAGGCCTTGAACGCCTGCTGCAACTGGCGCAGGGAAACCCCAGCCACATCTGCCAGCTCAAGCAGGTTCAGCGTTTCTTCCGGGCAGTCGGCCGACCATTCGCTCACTCGGTGCATGATCGCCCGTTCCTCGTCCCGCCGCCCCAGGGCCACGCCCTGCAAACGCTGGCTGGCGTTGTCGAGAATGAACAGGCAGTCCTCCAGCAACTGCTCAGCCAAGGCCTGCCCTTGCAACGGGCAACCCTCCTCGCCCAACCGGGTCAAGGTGGCGCTGAGCCAGCTGCCGAACAACGCATTCTGGCCGCTGCCCAATGGCACCATGAACAACCCTTCCAGGCGCTGCGGGTCCAGCCCATGGCGGGCCAGGAAGGCCTGGTCGAACACGACCGCCACCTCCTGGTAGTTCTCCGGCGTGATCCAGATATTGCGGCTTTGTTCGTTCAGCAGGTACAGGCTGTTCTCGCTGCGGTCGAAGCAAAACGCCAGCGAGCCGCTTGGCGCGCGAAAGAACTGCTCCACCCGGGTGTTCAGGCGCTCTTCGTACACCTCCACACCATCCAGCCCCAGACACCGCAGCTCACCGCTGAAGTACCCGGGCGACATCTGCCGGTACTGCTGCTGCCAGCCTGGGGTGGCGCGCACTTGCTCGGTGACATCAGTGGTGTGGAAAGCCTGGACCTTCAACGCATTGGCGGTTGTCACACATCGTCCTGTATGCACTCTTTTGGTGCATTCGATACTGAAGAAAGTGGATAGATCGCCCCGGGGGGCTGCGCCCAAGATAGTCTCCAGCGCGTCACCTGGGAAGCGTAACGCCTTCGCAACTGTTCAACGGTTCTCGCAAGCGCCCACGCTCCCCCACTAAAACCCAACCAAGAGGTCTGTATGAACGCCCCCTTCGATCAGCTGTCCACCTGGCTGAAAGAACATCGGATCACCGAAGTCGAATGCGTGATCAGCGACTTGACCGGCATCGCCCGCGGCAAGATTGCGCCTACCGCCAAGTTCCTCCATGAGCGAGGCATGCGCCTGCCAGAAAGCGTGCTGCTGCAGACGGTCACCGGCGACTACGTCGACGATGACATCTATTACAACCTGCTCGACGCCGCCGACATCGACATGGTCTGCCGCCCCGATCCCACCGCCGTTTACCAGATCCCGTGGGCGATCGAGCCAACCGCGATCGTGATCCACGACACCTTCGACAAGCAAGGCAACCCCATCGAGCTTTCGCCACGCAACGTCCTGAAGAAGGTACTCAAGCTGTACGCCGACAAGGGCTGGCAGCCGATCGTCGCGCCCGAGATGGAGTTCTACCTGACCAAGCGCTGCGAAGACCCGGATTTGCCACTGCAGGTACCACTGGGGCGTTCCGGCCGTGCTGAAAGTGGCCGTCAGTCGTTCTCGATCGACGCCGCCAACGAATTCGACCCCCTGTTCGAAGACGTCTACGACTGGTGCGAGATCCAGGGCCTGGACCTGGATACGCTGATCCACGAAGACGGCCCGGCGCAGATGGAGATCAATTTCCGCCACGGCGACGCGCTGGACCTGGCCGACCAGATCACCGTGTTCAAGCGCACCATGCGCGAGGCAGCGCTCAAGCACAACGTGGCCGCCACGTTCATGGCCAAGCCGATCACCGATGAACCAGGCAGTGCCATGCACCTGCACCAGAGTGTGGTCGACATCGCCACTGGCAAACCGATCTTCGCCAACGAAGACGGCAGCATGAGCCCGCTGTTCCTGCATCACATCGGCGGCTTGCAGAAGTACATCCCCAAGCTGCTGCCGATGTTCGCGCCCAACGTCAACTCGTTCCGCCGCTTCCTGCCGGATACCTCGGCGCCGGTCAACGTCGAGTGGGGCGAAGAAAACCGCACTGCCGGCCTGCGCGTGCCCACCTCCAGCCCTGAGGCGATGCGGGTAGAAAACCGCCTGCCGGGCGCCGATGCCAACCCGTACCTGGCCATCGCGGCCAGCCTGCTGTGCGGCTACCTGGGTATGGTCGAGCAGATCGACCCTAGCGCACCGGTGCAGGGCCGCGCCTATGAACGACGCAACCTGCGCCTGCCGATCACCATCGAAGATGCGCTGCAGCACATGGAAGACTGCGAAACCGTGCAGCAGTACCTGGGCAAGCAATTCGTCCAGGGCTACGTGGCGGTCAAGCGCGCCGAGCACGAGAACTACAAGCGCGTCATCAGCTCGTGGGAGCGTGAATTCCTGATGCTGAGTGTCTGATCCACCGCGGGGTGCTTTGCACCCCATGCACAGGCAAGCCTGCTCCGAACTCGAAGAACAAGACCAACGAGGTGTTCCCATGCGTCATCTGCAAGCCCTGATCCCCGCTGCATTCACCCTGCTGTTCGCCACCACCACCCAGGCCGCGCCCACGGTCAGTGTGTACAACTGGACCGACTACATCGGTGACACCACCCTGGCCGACTTCCAGGCCAGCAGCGGAATCAAGGTGGTCTATGACGTGTTCGACTCCAACGAAACCCTCGAAGGCAAGCTGTTGGCCGGGCGTACGGGTTATGACGTGGTGGTACCGTCCAACCACTTCCTCGCCCGCCAGGCCCAGGCCGGCGCCTTCCTGCCGCTGGACCGCAGCAAGCTGCCGAACTGGCAGCACCTGGACCCCAAACTGCTCAAGCAACTTGAACAGAACGACCCCGGCAACCAGTACGCCGTGCCTTACCTGTGGGGCACCAATGGCATCGGCTACAACGTCGACAAGGTCAAGGCGGCACTGGGTGTGGACCGTATCGACTCGTGGGCAGTGCTGTTCGAGCCCGAGAACCTGAAAAAGCTCAAGCAGTGCGGCGTGGCATTCATGGACTCGCCCGACGAGCTGTTCCCGGCCGTGCTCAACTACCTGGGCATGGACCCGCGCAGCGAAAAACCGGGCGATTACGCCAAGGCCGAGGCCCGGCTCCTTGAACTGCGCCCCTACATCACCTACTTCCACTCCTCCAAGTACGTCTCTGACCTGGCGAACGGTGATGTCTGCATCGCCTTCGGCTACTCCGGCGACGTGTTCCAGGCCGCCAACCGCGCCGTAGAGGCGAAAAACGGCGTGAAGGTCGCCTACAGCATTCCCAAGGAAGGCAGCAACCTGTGGTTCGACCTGCTGGCCATCCCCAAGGACGCCAACAACCCCGAGCAGGCCCTGGCGTTCATCAACTACCTGCTGGACCCGAAAGTGATTGCCAAGGTCAGCGCCACGGTCGGCTATGCCAACGCCAACCCGGACGCCAAGGCCTACATGGATGCATCGCTGGTGAACAACCCCGAGATCTACCCACCCCAGGAGGTGCTGGACAAGCTGTACATCTCCAGCACCCCGAGCCCGAAAATCATGCGCGTCATGACCCGCTCCTGGAGCAAGATCAAGTCCAACCGCTGAGTCGAGAACGCTCATGTCTTTCAATACCCAACACACCGCCTCGTACTACGCCGCCACAGCGCGCGACGCGGCACCCTACCCCAGCCTGGACAGCGAACTTTCGGCCGACGTATGCGTGATCGGCGGCGGCCTGACTGGGGTCAATACCGCCCTGGAGCTGGCCGAGCGCGGCCTCTCGGTGGTGCTGCTGGAAGCCCGACGCATCGGCTGGGGCGCCAGTGGGCGCAATGGCGGCCAGCTGATTCGCGGTATCGGCCATGATGTCAGCGGCTTTGCCCGGCATGTCGGCCAGGACGGTGTGCGCTACCTGAAGCAGGCCGGTATCGAATCAGTGGAACTGGTGGCCGAGCGCATCGCCCGCTACGGCATTGCCTGCGACCTGCGCTGGGGCTTCTGCGAACTGGCCAACACCGCAGCGCAGTTCGCCGCCTTCAAGGAGGAACAGGACGACCTGGCCGCCTTGGGCTATCGCCATGAAACACGCCTGGTCGGCGCCGGGCAGTTGAACGAGATCGTCGCCAGCGACCAGTACGCTGGCGGCCTGGTCGACATGGGCTCGGGCCACCTGCACCCACTTGATCTGGTCCAGGGCGAAGCCCGCGCGGCCCACAGCCTGGGCGTGCGCATTTTCGAGCAAAGCCCGGTGCTGCGCATTGAGTACGGGCCCAGGTTGACGCTGCACACGGCGCGCGGCAAGGTGCGCGCAAGCAGCCTGGTGCTGGGCTGCAATGCTCACCTCGATGAACTGGAACCGCGCCTGAGCGGCAAGGTACTCCCGGCCGGCAGCTATGTGGTGGCCACCGAACCCTTGCCCGAAGCACTGGCCAGCAGCCTGATCCCGCAGAACATGGCGCTGTGCGACCAGAAGGTCGGCCTGGACTACTACCGCCTTACCGCAGACCGCCGCCTGCTGTTCGGCGGCGCCTGCCACTATTCTGGTCGAGACCCCAAGGACATCGCTGCCTATATGCGGCCCAAGGTGCTGAAAGTATTCCCGCAACTGGCCAACGTGCGCATCGACTACCAGTGGGGTGGCATGATCGGCATTACCGCCAACCGTTTCCCCCAGGTCGGGCGCCTGAACCAGCATCCTAACGTGTATTACGCCCAGGGCTATTCCGGGCACGGGCTGAACGTGACGCACTGGACGGCGAAACTGCTGGCCGAAAGCATCGCCCTCGGCCATAGCCACGGCCTGGATGTGTTCAGCGCCGTGCCGCACCTGACCTTCCCCGGCGGCAAGGCGCTGCGCTCCCCCCTGCTGGCACTGGGCATGTTGTGGTACCGCTTGCGTGAGGCCCTGGGTTGAGTGGGCCGCAACGTTTGCAGCGCCACTCAGGGCGAGCACGTCCCGGCCAGGCACTGTGTGTTCTTTTCAAAGAGGATTGCCCCGTCCACTGGCCAACTGCCTCGCACCTGCTAGCGTTGTTGTGGCCGACCTCTCATGGATGCCTTTTCATCATGAAATCATTGCCTCGCATTACCCTGTTGTGCGCCGCGCTGCTTGCCGTGGCCGCCTGCTCCAGCAACCGCGTGGACCCCAAGGATTACTCCGGCTTCCTCAAAGACTACAGCCGGCTGCAAGAGGCCAAGAGCCCGTCGGGTGACCCGGTGATGCGCTGGATCGACCCCAAGGTCAATATCAACCAGTACAGCCAGGTGTTCGTCGAGCCAAGCCAGTTCTACCCCAAGCCGCAGCCCACCGCCGTTATCTCGCAGCAGACGCTTCAGGAAATCACCCGCTACTTCAACGACGCCCTGCGCCGCGAAATGGGCAGCGTGATGCCGTTGGCCAAGGGGCCTGGCCCCGGCGTGATCGTCGTACGCCCGGCGATCACGGCAGTGTCCACCAGTAACGAGGGCCTCAGGCCTTACGAGGTGATCCCTATCGCGCTTATCGCGGCGGGAGTGAATACCGCCATGGGTGGCCGTGACCAGGATGTGGATGTCGGTGTGGAGGCAGCGTTCCTGGACGGCGCCAGCCAGAAGGTACTGGCCCAGGTGGTCCGCAAGGGCGCGGGCCAGGAACTGGAGAACGATACCCAGAAGCTGACTTTGAATGACGTCAAGCCGGTGCTCGATGGCTGGGCCAAGGACATGCGTGCGAGCTTCCTGGCAGCGAAGCAGAAAGGCCGCTGAGTCAGCGCTGACCCAACAGGTCAACGCGACCTGGTGAAGGAGCGGCCCATCGAGACACAAGGCCGCTCCAGTTGACCGCGTTAAACATCAGCACTCGACAAAAGCGACCGCCAAACCGCCGCGCGAGGTCTCCTTGTAATTGGCATGCATGTCTGCACCCGTATCTCGCATGGTGCGGATCACCCGGTCGAGCGAGATGAAGTGCTCGCCATCCCCCCGCAGCGCCATCTGCACAGCATTGATCGCTTTGACCGCAGCAATCGCATTGCGCTCGATGCACGGAACCTGCACCAGGCCACCCACCGGGTCGCAGGTCAGCCCAAGATTGTGCTCCAGGGCAATTTCGGCGGCGTTTTCAAGCTGGGGCGGCGTAGCACCCAGTACCTGCGCCAAGCCGGCAGCAGCCATCGAACAGGCTGAGCCCACCTCCCCCTGACAACCCACCTCGGCACCGGAAATCGAGGCGTTCTTTTTGCACAGGATGCCAACCGCCGCTGCGCCAAGCAGGAAGTCCACCACATCAGCATCGCAGGCACCGGGGTTGAACTTCATGTAGTAGTGCAACACCGCCGGGATAATGCCGGCTGCACCGTTGGTGGGCGCGGTAACCATACGCCCTCCGGCGGCATTTTCTTCATTGACCGCCAAGGCGAACAGGTTGACCCACTCCATGGCGCCAAGGGTCGAGCCGATCACGTTGGGCTTGCCCAGTTCCTGCAGGCTGCGATGCAACCGCGCGGCGCGGCGCTTGACGTGCAAACCGCCCGGCAGGATGCCCTCGTTGCGCAGGCCGTTCGCCACGCACTCACGCATGGCCGCCCAGATGCGCAACAAGCCTTCGCGTACCTCGGCCTCCGGGCGCCAGGCGCATTCGTTGGCCATCATCAGTTGCGCCACGCTCAGGTTGTGGGCTTTGCACAAAGCCAGCAGTTGGGTACCGCTGTCGAATTCATAAGGCAGCATCACGGCATTCGTTTCGCTTGCCGGCGCATCGATTTCGGCTTGCTCGACGATGAAGCCGCCGCCCACCGAAAAATAGGTCTGGCTCAACAGGCTGTGCTGCCCGTCCATGGCTTCCAGGCTCATGGCATTGGGGTGATAAGGCAGGCTCTCGTCGAGCAGCAGCATGTCACGGCCGTAGTCGAAGGCCAGCGGATGGCTACCGTCGAGCATCAGGCAGTGCTCTTGCAGGACCTGGCCGATGCGCGACTCGATCGTGGACGGGTCGATACGGTCCGGCCACTGGCCCATCAAGCCTAGCAGGCACGCGCGGTCGGTGGCATGGCCAACCCCGGTGGCCGACAGCGAGCCATACAGCCGCACCTCCACGCGCGTTACCTGGGCCTGCAGCCCCTGCTCACGCAAGGCCTGGGCAAAGGTGGCCGCCGCGCGCATCGGGCCGACGGTATGGGAACTGGACGGCCCGATGCCAATTTTGAAAAGGTCGAAAACACTGATAGCCATGCTAATGCCTGCCCCTACCCTGACATGCATCCAGGGTAGGGTTGTCTGAAGAAATTGAGCGTTATTGCGAATTTGCGCGATACTGCCGCGCTGGCTCACGGATGACCAACGAAACTTCCTAAGCAAGCCTTTAGCGGTACTAAACGATGCGACGACAACTCAATGGTCAGATGTTCGTCTGGCTGCATGTATTTGCCTGCGCAGCCCGGCACTTGTCCTTCACCCGTTGTGCCGAAGAGCTGCACATCACCCCGGGCGCGGTCAGCCAGCAGATGCGCCAGCTGGAAGAGCGCCTGGGCTACCGGCTGTTCCTGCGCCGGGCGCGCGGCGTGGAGCTGAGCGCCGAGGGGCAACGCCTGGCCCAGACGGTGGCGGAGGCCTACGGCAGTATCGAAGCCGAGCTGCTGCGGCTGGACGCGGGGGAAATCCGCGGCACATTGCGTGTGCGTTCTATCCCCTCGTTCCTGGCCAAATGGCTCACGCCGCGCTTGCCGCGTTTTCAACAGCGCTACCCGGATATCGAACTGCGCCTGGTCGCCGAAGACAGTGCCCAGGCGCTGACCCCGGGTGATTTCGATTTGGCCATTGACCTGAACGATGGTAGCTACCCAGGCATGCTCTCGACGCCGCTGCTGGACGAGCAGATCTTCCCGGTGTGCTCACCTGCCCTGCTGCGCGGGCGACCGCCGCTGCACGGCCCCGCTGACCTGGCGCACTACCCGCTGCTGCATGACATCACCGCCTGGCGTGGCAGTTCGGAATATGCCGAGTGGGAGTTCTACCTGGAAGGCATCGGCGCCGCCGGCCTGGATGTGCGGCGCGGGCACACCTTCAACCGCAACCACCTGACCATCGAGGCGGCGATTGCCGGTATCGGCGTGGCGATTGCCCGCCGCACGCTGCTCAATGATGAACTGGAACGCGGGGCACTGATCGTGCCGTTTGGTGTACCGATTGCCAACCACAAGCGTTATGTGGTGCATTACCCGCCAGGCGGCCTGAACCAGCCAGGTGCGCGGGCGGTGCATGACTGGCTGGTGGAAGAAGCGAGGGGGTTCAGGGCTTTGCATCCGTTGAACAAGGAATAGCCACCTGGGCGCGCTTGAGCAGGAGCGCTTCGCTTAATAAGCCTGCTTACCCGTGAAGGCATTAAGCGTGCGCACCAGAATCACGAAGTCCAGCCACAACGACCAGTTGTTGATGTACTCGATGTCCGAGTCGACCCGCTGGATCATTTGCTCGATATCCTTGGTCTCCCCCCTGAAGCCGCGCACCTGCGCCAAACCTGTCATGCCTGGCTTGATATTGTGGCGGGCAAAGTAGTCAACGATATCCTGCGAATACAAGGTGTCATGTTGCAAGGCATGCGGCCGGGGCCCTACCAGGGACATTTCCCCGGTCAGCACATTGAACAATTGTGGCAGTTCGTCAAGGCTTGTCCGCCGGATAAAGGCGCCAACCCGGGTCAACCGAGGGTCGTTCTTCTGCGCCTGCTTGACCACACCTGCTTCCGGTTGGTGAACATGCATGCTGCGAAACTTCCAGATGCGGAACGATTCTCCTGTCCAGCCGGTACGTTCCTGGCGGAAGAACACCGGGCCGCGGCTATCGATCTTGATGGCCAGCGCAACAGCCAGCAATACGGGTGATGCAAACAGCAAAATCAACGCGGCCAGCACCCGGTCTTCAAGGTTTTTCAAGAACAGGCTCATGCCCGTCAAGGGTGTCTCCGACAAGGTCAGCACCGGAATGCCGGCAATTTCCCGCACGCTGTGGTTGATCAGGCGCAACGAGAAGATATCCGGCACCCAGTTCACTGCAATGCACTTGTCGAGCAACTTGAAATACACGTCGTTGATGACCTCGGAGCCACCCAGTGGCGTCACCAGGTACACCGTACGTATGCCGTGCCGGGCCACCAGCTCGTCGAGGTCACCAATATGCCCCAACACCGGCAGGCGCTGCTTGCCCTCGGCACTCTCCAGCCCCTGCCCATCGCCCTTGTCGAGTAGCACGCACCCCAGCACCCGCTCGCCAAACCACGGGTTGTTGCTGATTTTCTGGTACAGGAAGTTGGCCAGGTCACCGTTGCCGATGATGAGGGCATTGTCCAGGCGCGCGTGGGCGGTAAAGCGTTTTTGCAGTTCACGCACGGCAAAGTGCAAGAACAACTGCGCGAAATAACCAATGACGAACAACTGCCCCATCAGCAACCGGGAATAGGTTTCGCTCTGTTTGGTCAGGAAGGCCATGACCACCAGGAAGCAAAATGTTGCCGACCAGGCCTTGAACAGGCGGAACGCCTTGATCGAAAGCCCGACGTTGGTGCGGTAGATCGCGTAATGATCATAAATGACTGCCAGTGCGCCAATCAGCAACAGCAGCATGATCACGTAATCGGATGTGATGTAGCCGAACTGGTCGTAGATCAGGTACCAGGCAATACCGGTGACGGCAATACCATCGAGGCCGGCCTGGATGGCGTTACTGACACTGCTTCTTCTCTGAAGTAAGGAACGACTGCTTCTGGGTTCGAAAACCATTTCAGACCTCATCAAAATGAGCGTAGCAAGTGCCTTCCATCAAACAGCAAGTCTTGAAAACAGCTTATGCAAAGCCCGTGAAGCAGGATCGTGGAGTTCTCAAGCCATTGATATCACTGTAGCAGCCACCTGCCGCTGGTGTGCCCGGAATCACCGCTTGTGCGAATTTTGGCCGATTCCTAGGGCCCGCCTGGCCGAAACCGCCGCCCGCCGGTACAACAGGGTGCGCAACAGGAATAGCGGATTGCCCACCACATAACGCATGAACAGGCGCTTGGGCTCGCGCAGCAGGCGGTACAGCCACTCGCCACCCAAACGCCGCAGCCATTCGGGGGCACGGCTGACCTTGCCGCCGAGAAAGTCCAGGATCGCCCCACCGCACACGATCAGGCATGGCCCGCCAGTGACTGCCAACTCCGCTGCGACCGCTTCTTGCTTGGGCATGCCCATGCCCAGCACGATCAGCTCGGGTTGCTGCTCGCGGGCCAATTGCAAATAGGTTTCAAGGCTGGCGAAGCCATCGTGAACCGACACCGGCACGATGCCAAACTCGGCTTTACAGCGCCGCACGGCCTGGTCCAGGTAGGGTTGCCGGGTGCCCCAGAAGGCGACCTTGCGCCCTCGGTAAGCAGCCATGAGCCTGGGAATGAAGTCAGTGCCGTTCATGTTCAGCCCGGGTTCCAGGCCCAGGCGGCGATACAGGATCGCCATGCCGGCGCCATCGCGCAGCAGTACATCTGCGGCCGACAGCGCCTGGCTGTAGCCACCATCGCGCACCACCAGGTTCATCGCATGGGCGTTGACGAAGCCCAGCACGGTGCCCGTATCCGGCGTAGCCAGGCGGTCGAGAAGGCGCTGCACAGCGGCGTCATCAGCGATCACTTCCAGCTGGTCGATCACACGCTTCCAGCGATTCTGCCACTGATCCATCAGTCGTCATCCCGTTTTGAACGCACCCATTCAACCTGGCGCTTGATCAGGAAACTCAGGTACAAGGGAATTTTCCTGGCCGCGTAAAACGGCGCGTACAACAACACCGAGAACGGTATCACTTCACGGCAGAAGCGCGCCCAGGCCAACGTCACAGCGAAGGCCAGCAAGGCCAAACCGGCAAAGGCGAGCCACGCAGGCGCCGCCAGGCCGAACAGCAGGTACGCCAGCCAGGTCACCAGGTTAAGCCCGAGCAAGGTCAGTACCAGCAACGCCAGGGGCGGTACCAGCAGGTCCAGGGTCAAGGCCGCCAGGCTAGCGTTGCGCTGGGTGATTGCAGCCATCGCCCGTTTGGGTGCGTCGGCAAGCATCAAGCCCAGATGGCCATGCTCCCAGCGGGTGCGTTGGCTGTTGAGGCCTTGCTGGCTGAGCGGGAACTGGCTAGTGACCAGTGCCTCGGGGCAGAAAGCAGGCGGTTTACCCTGCTGGCAAAGGTCCAGGCCCAGCTTCACATCCTCGACCAGATGACCATTGGCCAGGTTGATCAGGCTCAGATCGTGCCAGCCGAACGCCATGCCCGCGCCCATCAGCTGGCATGGCAGGCCCAGGCGCGCCCAGCCGCGTGGCCGCACCAGGTTCTTGACCCGCCAGGCAAACTCGGCAACTTGCACCCGCAACCCGGCACCTGCCGGTGCACGCATCAGGTACAGCGACTGTACCGGGCGGGCAAGTTCGTGGCAGCGGCGCGCCAGGCAGTCGATCGCCCCCTCGCCCACCTGGCAGTCGGCATCCACCACAATGACCACCTCGGGCGGCCGCTGAGCCAGGTGGCGCACGCCGAAATCCAGTGCGTAACCTTTGCCGCGCAAGCGCGTATCGTGGCGCTCGACCACTTCGGCGCCAGCCTCACGTGCCAACCGGGCCGTGTCATCGGAACAGTTGTCTGCCACGACCAGCAGGCGGTCGCCGTCCAACAGTTGCGGCGTAACGCTGGCCAGCATCGCACGAATGACCAACGCCTCATCGTGGGCGGGCACCAACACCGCCACTCGCGGGCGCTCGCCAATGCCCTTGGGCCTCGACCGCGCCGGCAGACAAGCCAGCAACACTTGCAGCACCAGCACCGACACCGGTACCAGGACGATGATCGCCAACAGGCCCAGTAACCAACCCAATACACTTATCATGCGTATGCCTTGAAATAGTCGGCCAGCCTGGCCGCCTCGGTATCGATGTCATGCCGTTGCACGACACGCTGGTAGGCCATCTCGCCCATGCGCTGCAGTGCCTCGGCCGGTTGCGCCAGGCAGTCGGCCATGGCTGTTGCCAGCTCGTCCACGGCGCCGGCAGGGAACAGCCAGCCGTTCTCGCCAGGCCGCACCAGCTCGGGGATACCCGCTACATAGGTGGTGAGCACGGGCCGGCGCAAGGCCATGGCCTCCATGATGACCACGGGCAAACCCTCGGCGAAACTGGGCAGCACCAGCGCACGGGCGCCCAGGATTTCCTCACGTACCTGCGCACTGCTGATCCAGCCAGTGATACGCACTTGCTGCTGCAAGCCGTGCCGGGCAATCAAGGCCTCGATCTGCTCGCGCGTTTCACCGTCACCCGCCAGCACCAGCTCGAAGGTGATCGACCGGGCAGCGAGACAGCGCGCCGCTTCCAGCAACAGCAGCTGGCCCTTCTGTTCGCACAGGCGCCCGACACACACCAGCCGTGGCGCCGACGGCACATCGACCGGCGCCACCTCATGAAAACCACGCTCCAGACCGCAATGCACCACCTTCACCTTACCCCAGTGCTCGTGCGCCACCCAACGGTACAGCTGGCTGCGCCCGTACGAGCTCACCGCCGCGACAAAGGCGGCGCGGCGCACCTTCTCCCCCATGTGCAAGAACTGTGGTTTGTCGAATTCTTCCGGCCCGTGCACGGTAAAGCTGTATGCCGGCCCGCCCAGGACGTTGGCCAGCATGACCACTTCCGTAGAGTTGGTGCCGAAATGCGCGTGCACATGTGTCGCCTCCCCTGCCTGCAACCACTGCAGTACCTGGCAGGCCTCGGCCAGGTAGACCAGGTGGTAGGGCCAGGCACGGTCGGCCCGCAGGCCAAGGCGCATGGCCAGCCACAGCGCCTGGAAAAAACGCCGCGGCTGCGTACGCAGCACCTGCCAGGTCGGTGCCAGTAACCCCTTGAGCCCACCTTGCAATACGTAGCGGGTCTTGCCCCGCTCGGTTGCGTCCTCGGCATCCTGCACTTCGGCGTCCCACCCACGCAGGGCTATACGTTGCACCTCAACCCCCTGGCGTTCCAGCGCCAGAATTTCGCGACGGATGAAACTGTGGCTGACTTTCGGGTACTGATTGATGAAGTAAGCAATGCGCATACGAATCCAGATCCAAACCCGCTTGATGACCAACCTTCCCTGGCAACCTTCACTTCAGGCTGTCGACTACGGGCGGTCTGTCTACTGCCGATGCACTCACAGCAAATGCATCCCCCTGTTTTCCTTGTAGTCCAAGGTTGTGATTGCTGCTTGGCAATGCTGCCTGCAAACGGGTGAAAACATCTTCAAGCAACGCCTGGCGGCGGCGGTACATCGCCCGTTTCTTGGTCGGGATGTCAGCTTCCGCCCGTTGCGCCGGCGCTAAAGGCAGGGAAAAAAAGTCCTCACGATCAGACGCTGTGGCGCCGTGTTCTTGCCAGATCACGTCGTAGTTGGCCGCCAGGTCCTGGCCCTTGTCGCTGCCAAAGTAGGGATGGCGATGGTGCCGGCAGGCGTCGCTGACGGCATATAGCTGCGTCACACCCAGGGTTCTGCCCAGGCATTTCAACGCTTCGAGCAACAGGCTGCGTGGCCGCAGCCCTTCGAAGTCCTTGGTCAGGTCACGGTAGATGGCCAGCGAGGTTTCGCTGTCGATACCTTTGTGGATGCCCTGCACCGCACCGATGAACAGGCTCGTCTCACCCTGGCTACGGCCCAGGGTGAACGCCAGGGATGCCACGCGCAGGTCGGCCTGGAACAGGTTCAGCACCAACTCGCCTTCGCGCTTGAACCAGATTGGCCGGTCCAGTACCAGGCAGCAGCCCGGCGAATGGCTGGACAGGTCACACAGCCTCAGGTTTTCGTCGCGCCCCAGCAGCAGCAACGCCGGGAACTGCCCAGCCACCAGTTCAAAGTGCGAAGCCACCACATCCAGGCGCTGTGGGGCCTCCCAGCATTGGCTGATGTAAGGCCATTGCACGACACCAATACAATCCACACCCAGCCGCGGCAAACCATGCGGGCCCAGCGCCGCCATCATGCGCTGCATGAACCCGTTTAGCTCAGGCCACTGCCTGGCAATCTGCCGCGCCAACTTGTATTTGTTGTGCATCGCCCGCAACGAGTAACCCGGTTGCAAGATAAACACGCTTTTCACGAGGGTGCCGAGCATCATGGGTTTCTCTCACTTGTACTCGATCAAAGCCGATTTGCCAGCCGCAAGGCGGTGGCGCAGGAACTTCAGCTGGCCGAGCATTTCCGGGAACTTGCCCAACACCAGGAACACGGCCTGCAGCCAGTTCTCGCGCGTCCACTTGCCGCCACGGCTAGCCAGGCGCATGGCCTGCAGTGGGTAGATCAACAGCAAGAGCAGGCCCCAGCCGCCCAGCAGCAGGCAGGCCAGCGCGATCACCAAAGGTATGCCCAGGCCCCACAACCACGCCCGACGTGACTCACGCAGCCAATGCCGCTCGGGTGGCTGGCCATGCAGGTAGGCGCCCTCGGCATAGGCGTGCCCAGCACGCAGGCTACGCCGCCACCACTGGCTGAAACGGGTCATGCCGGCATCGTGCAGGGTCATCTCGGCTGCCAGTCGCCAGACTTTCCAGCCGTTGGCCCGCAACCGTACGCACAGTTCTGGCTCTTCGCCGGCGATCAGGTCAGGACGGAAGCCACCAACAGCAGCAAAGGCGTCTGCCCGCATCAGCGCATCGCCGCCACAGGCCTTGGCCTCACCGACCGGGGTATCCCACTCCAGGTCGCACAGCAAGTTGTACACCGAACGCTGCGGGAAGCGCTCACGCCGGCGACCACACACCACTGCCACGGCGGGGTGCTGCTCAAGAAAAGCCTGCGCCGTGGCCAGCCAGGTGGTATTGACCTCGCAGTCGCCATCGACGAACTGTACCATTTGCATCGATGGCAACAGGCGCTGCAAGGCGGCAAAGCCTTCATTGCGGGCGCGTGCGGCGGTGAACGGGATACTCATGTCCAGCGCCAGCACTGCCACGCCAAGGTTGGCGGCCAGCTGCAGCGAACCATCGGTGGAACCCGAGTCGACGTACATGACCTTGTCCGGCCCCTGCGCCAGCGAAACAAGGCAGCGCTCGAGACGCTGGCCTTCATTGCGGCCGATCACCACCACGCCGATCACCGTTGCCATAGGCCTCACTCGACCGATGCCGTGGCGGCCGGTTGCCGGGCCTTGATGATGGCCGGCACCCCCACTGCCAGTGAATTGTCCGGCACATCTACCAGCACGACGGCATTGGCGCCGATGATCACGTTGTTGCCGATGCGAATACTGCCCAGCACCTTGGCCCCGGTGCCGATGTCGACGTTATTGCCGAACACCGGGGCAATCGGCTCTTCGACATTCTTCAGGCCCACCACCACGCCGTTGCGGATACGGCAGTCATCGCCGAAGCGGGCATAGCCGCTGACAACGATGCCGCCAAAATGATCAATGACGAAGTTGCGCCCGATCACCACCTCGCAGGGCAGTTCGATACCGGTGATGATCTGGACGAATTTGAACAGCACCCTGTAGATGAGTGAGCACAGTTTGCGCAGCAGTGCCGGGCGCAGCGTATAACGCCAGCGGCCAAAGCGGTACACCAACAATACCCAGAAGCCCTGGGCGCCCCAGTCCCCGCCATGGGCACGCAGGTCGGCGCGAATATTATCGAACATGGCTCCACCTACCTTGTCGGTTGGCTGGCGTACCGGGTCTTGAACAGCAAAGACCAGGTTGCCCGGCAATGACGCCAGCAGGCCTGAATGGCGCCCCAGCCGCGTCGTTTCAACAGCGCCTTGAGTGCCAGCACCAGGTCGCCCAGCGTGACCAGCAGCATGTGCAGGGCAAGCCCCGCCACCCCATGATGCTTGCGGAAGTACAGCAACTCGCTTTCGATCTGATAGGACGAGATCTGCCGGCTGGCGGCCTCCAGTTCCGCCACCGACTTGGAGCTTTCGCCACCGATATGCACCACCGTGGTATGCGGGTAGAACACCACTTTCCAGCCCGCTTCCTTCACCCGCTTGCAGTGGTCCACCTCTTCGTAATAAAGGAAGTAGCGCGGGTCGAACAAACCCACCTTGTCGAGTACTTCGCGGCGCACCAGGTAGAAGCAGCCGGGCAACCAGTCACACTCGCGCACCGAGGCGTGATCCCAGTTCATGTCGTCGACCATCTTCACCCCTGGGAAGAACCGCCCCAACCCGGTACGCCCGACGAACACATTGAGCGGCGTGGGGAAGTAGCGACAACTGGGCTGCAGGTCGCCATCGCGACCCTCCAGGCGCACCCCCAGTACGCCGCACTCCGGGTGGGCGTCCATGTAGTCGAGCGTTTTTTGCAGCGAGTCGGCGGCAACGAAGGCATCGGTATTGAGCAGCAAGGCGTACTTGCCCTTGAGGTGCGCCAACAACTGGTTGTTGGCCCGGCCGAAACCCACGTTCTGCTTGTTGCTCAGCAGCAGTGCCTCGGGGCACACCTGGGCCATGCGCTGCACCGAGTCATCGCGCGAGGCATTGTCGACCACCAGGTAACTGGCCAGGCGCTCGCTGTCGGCCCGGCGCAGCGCATCGAACATCGGCTGCAACAGTCCAGCGGTATTGAAGTTGACCACCATGACATCCACAGGTTTGCTAGCCATTTCAGCTGTCCCCGAAGAAATACTGACGTCTTTGCGCCATCAGTAACGGTTCCACTTCCGGGTCGTAGGCACCGTTGCGCTGCTTCACCAGATCGATCCATGGGTAGGCTTCGCAACGTGCCTCGACCCGCTTGATCAACTGTTCGGTGGTACAAATGAACTCGGCAGGGTTGCCACCATAGACGGTGCCTGGCGGCACGTCCTTGGTCACCACCGCCCCTGCCGCCACGATGGATTCGGGCCCGATGGTCACGCGAGGCATCACGATCGCACCATGGCCGATGAAGCAGTTGTCCTTGATGTCGATGAAACCGATCGAATCCAGGTGCTTGCCAAAGCGATGCTCGATCAGCAATACCACCCCGTCATGACCGATCAACGTGCAGTCGGACAAGCCCACGCTGTTACCGATACGTACCAGCGACGGGTCGAGAAACTTGCAGCCTGTATTGACGTAGAAATTGCTGCCGACCGAATGAAAGTTGCCCCATCGGGCCAGATAGGCCCCCCATTCAAGACCAGATGGGTTGCAGAACCTCCTGTAGAATTTGCCACCTCGCCCGGTTGCATGGGCGTAGTGCGCCACTGCCTTGCGTATCCATCCCTTCATACTGCCTGGCCTCGCGATCTGAACAATCTTGAGTGTCCTGAGGCGTTCCGGTCTCGTTCTTCCAGGTGCTGACCGCAGCGCACTCACCCGTGTACAACCCGTATCACGCAGCGGCGCCGCTGGCCGCTTTCATCTTTTTATCGAGGTGGTCGGCCAGCCGCACGGCAAATTGCAACAGCGGCATGGTCGGGTTGGAGGCGCCGCCCTTGGCAAAAATGCTGCTACCGGCGACATACAGGTTTTCGGTGCCGAACACCTTGCAATTGGCATCGACCACGCCGTACTGCGGCGAGGCGGCCATACGCGTGGTGCCCATGTGGTGGGCATGGGGTGACATTTTCAGCGGAATCGAGGTGTCATAAACAAAATCGTTGAGCTTGACGAAACCCAGGTCCATGTCGGCGAACTGCTTGGCCAGTTCGCTGCCAATGCACTTGATGGTGTGCCGGTCAGCGGCGCTGAGCGCCCAGTTGACATTGACCTTGGCCACGCCCAGCGCATCCTTCTCGTCCAGTAGCGAAATGCGGCTGTGCAGGTTGGGAAACTGCTCGATCATGGTGCTGATCACGCCGTCGCCGGGGCAGCTGAACTTGGCGATGAAAGCGACCTTGCTGGCAACACCCATGTCGCAGGCCAGGGTCTCCAGAAAGTACTTGACCTCGGCAGTGCGGCCATAGGTCTTTACATCGTCCAGCAAAACGGCGGTGACATTGCCTTTACCGGCCTTGTAATCGTCGACAAAGGCATCGGTGGTGTAGTACTGACGCGGCTCCCGGCCCTGTCCTGACTTGAGGATGAAAGTGCCCATGTCGATGTTCAGGTGTTCCATGAAACACCCGCCGACCAGCCCGTCCTTGCTCACCACGCCTGCCGCCACCAGGGTCTCGCTGTTCAGCAACTGCCGGGCATTCTCGATGCCACCTGTGGCCAGAATGAAGTTTCTTGCCACCAGACGCTGACGATTGCGCTCATAGTCGGACAGAACCACCGCCGCCAGGTGGCCGGAAGCCTTGTCGAACTTCAGATCAACGCAATTACAGTTGATGAACACGTCAAGGCCGTTGGTCTGCTCCAGTGCTGTAGCGTACTTTTGCGCAAAGCGTGTCGGCGTGCTGAGCAGAAAGCGGTCTGCCTCGAATTCACTGCCATTGAGGCCGTTGTTCATCGCGCGAAAATCCGAGCCAGGAGGCAGATCGACAATTTCCATCGCTGCCGGCAGAAAGCCTTCGATCTCCGAATAGGGAATAGGCCAGCCCGGCAACTCGCCTGGCGGGGCGATGGCAAAGTCCGATGGGGTGAATGGCCGGCAACGGCCAGCCCAGTGATTGGAGGTGCCCCCCAGGTAACGCAGGCGGCTTTCCTCGGCATACAACTCCAGGCCCGTGGATGAGCAAGCGTACAAGTCTTGCGAGTGCGGCGCATATTCGCGCCCCCCGCCTTCGGCGATCATTACGTTCCAGCCAGCGGAGGCCAGGCGCAAGCCCAGGGTAATACCCGCCGGGCCGGCCCCGATGATGCAGAAATCGTAGTTGTCGCGCAGCGCCTTCTGCTGCTGATAGTCCTTGATCATGCTGACGCGTTCCGGAAGTAACGGGACGGTAAGACCCAACCGTTGATCACCACGAACCTGGGCTTTTCGACCGTCTTGCCGGCAACCGCCGCCGAGGTGCCGAACACCGCGCCCCCCACGCCGAGCAAGACACAGCTCTGGAGAAAGCCTCTACGACCCGACTGCGCAGTACAAAAAGTGAGCTTCCCCATGATCCCGTGACCTGTAGCCATGAAAGTTACACCCGGCAAACTGCGCTACAGCCAGTTGAAAAAGGCTGTCAGCAGTGCCCCGCACAGCGCCCCGACCAGTAACATCGGCAGTACCACCAGCTCACGTTTGAGGCTGAAGATACCCAGTTTGCAGTTCACATACACAACCAGCACCAGCGTTGGCACAGCATGCAGGGCAACACCCCAGATAGCCCACTCCACCCCACCAATCGCCAGTAACAGCGGCAATAGCGCCCATAACGAGACCAGGCGGATGATGTTGTCCATGGCCTGGTACTTGGTCAGGCCCAAGGCAATCCACACCTGATGAGCCAAGGTATAGCGCAATACGATGAACGATAGCGAGAGAATCGCCAGCATCGGCCCGGCTTCGCGGTAGCGATCGTCGTACATCCAGCCGATCAGCAGCGGGCTGGCGGTCAGGAAACCGCCACAAATGAACAGCACCAGCAGGTCGACCAGCAGCCGAAAGCGGAAATACAGCGCTTTGAGGCGCGGCTTGTCGTCGGCCCGGGCCGCTTCGCTGAAAGCAGGCAGCGCCACCGCGCCGACAATCTTCATGAGCGCGGTCTGCACCGCACCCAGGATCAGCACGGCGATCGAATACACACCCAGTTGCGCCGCCGACATGCTGGCGCCAAACCATATGCGGTCGCCGTACATCGCCAGCACGCCGACCATCGACGACAACAGAATCCAACGGCCAAACACGATCAGCTCGGTCAGCGCGGAACGGTCCCAGCGCAGGTGGTTGTTGGGCCCCTCCAGGGCGGTATGCCCCAGCACGGTCCAGACGACCGCCGAAACCAGGCCTGATAACACCAGCGCCCAGATCGAATGGGTCAGCAAGCCCAGCACCAGCATCACCACCAGGCCGGCCACCTGCGAGGCAAGGTCGACCAGCACCACGCGCTTTTGTTGGAAAGTTCGTACCGCCACATCTATCTTGGTGGACTGGAAACCCCAGATGGCCGCCGACAGGCCGGTGACCGCCAGCACCATCGGCAGGACGGGCGCGGCATAGGTCGAGTCGGCCGGCCACAGCTCAGCCAGTTGGGCCAACCAAGCTCCCAGGGCCAGCAGCAGGGTAAGGGCAAACAGCAGGAAACCGCGGATGATCTGCACGGTCCAGGCGGTGTTGAGAAAGTCCGGGTCGTCTCCGCGGTGGCTCTGGATGATGTTCTGGCGCAGGCCGACATCGGAAAGCAAATGCAGCAGTATCGAAACAGTGGTGGCGATGACCATCACCCCGAACATTTCCGGCAGCAGCAAGCGGGCCATGATCAGATTGCCGCCCAAGCGCATCACCTGTGAAGCCACCTGCGAGACCAGGTTCCAAGACCCGGCCCTCAGGGCCCGCTTGCGCAGGCTCGCGGCGGCTGACACATCAATCGACGGCATGACTTCAATCTCTGACTGATTGGCTAAAAGTCACTATAGTTTCAATTAGCCATGATGCTAGCCGTTGCCCACCGAGGGAAAGGTGTACATAGCCGATGCCTGAACATTTTCGTGCGTTGATCGTCATCCTGTTTCTGGCGAGCGTGGTCTTCCTGATGGCCCGGCGGCCTGCCACCGACCTGATTCCGCTCAGCGACTACAAGCGCCGGCGTAATCTGTGGTTCCTGCTGACCCTGCTGGCTTTTTTCTCCCACAGCTTCTGGCTGTACCTGGGGGTGGGCGCGGTCGTCCTGTTGCTGGCCGGGCGCCGCGAGCACAACCCCATGGCGCTGTTCTACATGCTGCTGTTCCTGATCCCGCCAGCGTCGGTGCAGGTGCCCGGGTTTGGCGTGGTCAATTACCTGGTCGACCTTAACCATATTCGCCTGCTGACCCTGTGCGTGTTGCTGCCGGCCGCGCTGTACCTGCGCCGCCAAGGTGACACTTTGCGCTTTGGCCGCACCTGGGCCGATAAACTGCTGGCGGCCGGCCTGCTGCTGATGAGCGTGCTCTATTTGCGCGAAACCACCCTTACCGACACGCTGCGCCAGGCGCTGTACCTGTATGTCGACGTTCTCCTGCCGTATTACGTGGCCAGCCGTGGCCTGCGCCAGATCAGCGACTTCAAGGACACCCTGCTGGCCTTCGTGCTCGCCTCTTTCGTCATGGCGCTGATCGCTGTGGCCGAGTATGTGCGCCACTGGCTGTTATACAGCGCCCTGGTCGACGCCATGGGCGTGCCATGGAGCATGTCCGGCTACCTGAGCCGGGGCGGTGCACTGCGGGCAAGCGTCACCACCGGCCAGGCGATTGCACTGGGTTACGTGATGAGCGTGGCCATCGGCCTGCTCCTGTTCGTGCAGGGCTATGTGCAACGCCCGCTGCACAGGGCCATGGGCGCCCTGCTGCTGGCCGCCGGGCTGTTCGCGCCATTGTCGCGTGGCCCGTGGATCGGCGCGGTGGTCATCGTGGTGGTGTTCATCGCCCTGGGCAAAGGCGCCGTCAAGCGCCTGGCGCTGCTAGGTGCGGCAGGCATGCTGGCGTTGCCCTTGCTGACCGTCGTGCCTGGGGGCGACAAGGTGCTGGACCTGCTGCCGTTCATCGGTAACCTCGAGAAAGAGAACATCACCTACCGCGAGCGGCTGATGGACAACTCGTGGATCGTCATCCAGCGCAACCCGTTGTTCGGCTCCTTCGACTTCCGCAACACACCCGAAATGCAGGCGATGATCCAGGGCGACGGCATCATCGACATCGTCAACACCTACATCAACCTGGCGTTGCGGGTCGGCCTGGTCGGGCTAGGGCTGTTCGTGGCGTTCTTTGCCGTCGTGCTGCGGGGTATCCGCAGGGCCATGCTCAGCTTTGCCGACAAGGACGACGAGCGAAGGCAGCTCGGCCGGGTGTTGCTGGCAACGCTGATCGGCATTCTGGTCATCATCTTCACGGTCAGCAGCATCACCTTCATCCCGGTGGTGTACTGGTCTATCGCAGGCCTGGGCGTGGCCTACATCCAGATGGTTCGCCGGCTGCACAACAGCCAGGTCATGGAACTGGCAGAACCCGACCTACAACCCAGGTAATGTTCATGAATAGGCTGTCCCTGCGTCATTACGTGCGCCTTTCGGCCATTGCCGGCCTGGCCCTGCTGCCGCTGGCCAGCTGGGCTTCCGACTGGCAGGTCAGTGTCGATGAGCAAAATGGCTTGCCTAGCGTGACACACGGCGGTGGCCCGGTCATGAAGGCCAAATTCGATTTCTGGGCTGCCAACTGGAGCTGGACCGGTTTCTATACCGACTTCAAGGTCAATGGCCCTTACCACTACACGCTGCGGGGCAAGAACAAGGAGCTGGACTTCGACCTGCAGGCTGACATCCGCAAGGAACAGGCGCAAACCCTGAGCTGGGCCTTCGACCTCGACGCCCACAGCCGCCAGAGCGGTGTCATGGGTGGCGGCATGGTGTTCCAGTTCGACCCGGCACAAATCGCCGGCGACATGGGGGCCCCGCAGTTGCTGCCCGACAATCGCGGCTGGACGTGGGGCAAGGCTGACCAGGGGCGACGCATCGAAATGCGCTTCGACCCGCCACTGGCCAAGGTCTATTTCGAGCGCGGCAACCCGTCCGAGCTGCGCGCATTCCTCTACAAGGACCCGATCAGCGCCGGCCGCCAGCAGCTCAAGGCCGTGCTCAACGTGACCGGCGACATCGAACTCGGCCCGACGCCCACCGAGCGCTTCGGCCTGGCAGACCCCGCCAAGTGGCCTGATGACCAACTGGACTGGCGCACCTCGCCGGTGGACCTGTCGTTCCTCAACGCAGGGGAAAGACCCGCCGGCAAGCGTGGCTTCGTCAAGGCGGTGGGCGACCAGTTGATGTTCGCCGACAACACCCCAATACGCTTTTGGGGCACCAACCTGTCGGCCTACTCGCTGTTCAAAAGCCCCGACGACGAAATACGCCAACAGGCCAAACGCCTCTCGGCACTGGGTTTCAACCTGGTGCGCCTGCATCACCACGACTCGCCCTGGGTCAGCCCCAACGTCTTTGGCGACGGCACCTTGGTGCGCGATACCCAGCAGCTCAGCGCCCAATCGCTGCGCAAGCTCGACCTGTGGATCAAGTCACTCAAGGACGAAGGCATCTACATCTGGCTGGACATGCATGTGCAGCGTGCGTTTACCGCCAACGACCACATCGAAGACTTCAAGGAGCTGCCCGAGCAGGATGGTCGCGTCGACCTGAAGGGTTACGCCTACGTGAACGACAGTATCCAGCAAGCGATGAAACGCTTCGCCGAGCAGTACCTGACCCATGTGAACGAATACACGGGCCTGGCCTACAAGGACGACCCCGCCATCGCCGCCGTGCTGATCACCAACGAGAATGACCTGACCCAGCATTACGGCAACGCCCTGATGCCGAACAAGGATGTACCACGCCACAGCGCGCGCTACATGACGGCGGCCAAGGCCTTTGCCAAACAGTTTGACCTACCCGCCGACCTGACCTGGCGTGCCTGGGAGCATGGGCCGTCGAAGCTGTTGCTCAACGAGCTGGAACAACGCTTCAATGCCGACATGATCGCCCACTTGCGCAGCGTGGGCGTGAAAGTCCCCATTGCTACCACCAGCACCTGGGGCGGCAATGGGCTTAGCGCACTGCCGGCACTGAGCGTTGGTGATGTCATCGACGCCCACAGCTACGGCGACGCAGGCCAACTGGAGAAGAACCCGCTGACCAGCGACGGCATGATCGACTGGATTGCTGCCGCCCAGGTCGTCGGCAAACCGCTGACCGTTACCGAGTGGAACGCCGAGCCCTTCCCGCTGCCGGACCGTCACTCGCTACCCATTTACATCGCCGGCACTGCCAGCCACCAAGGCTGGGACGCCATGCTGCAATACGCCTACAGCCAACAAGCATTCAACCCAGGTTGGCGCACGGCGGACAACTGGCACGCGTACAACGACCCAGCGATGATCGCCACCCTGCCCGCCGCTGCCCTGCTCTATCGCCGTGCGGACGTAAGACCAGCCACCACTCGCTACGTGTTCGCACCGACACCTGCCACCCTTTACAACCAGGAAATCACCCCGCGTAACTCACCGCTGCTGCGCACGGCCATGGAAAAGGGCCAGTTGCAGATCGCCCTGCCACACACGTCGCAATTGCCCTGGCTGAAACCCGCGCCCATCCCGGCAGACGCGCAGGTGCTGCACGACCCGGGGCAAGCGCTGCTGGCCGCCGATGCCACCGAGTCGGTGACCGATACAGGCGAGCTCAGGCGCAACTGGCAACAAGGCATCTACACCATCGACACGCCACTGACCCAAGCCGCCAGCGGCTGGCTGGGCGGCCGCCCGATCAACCTGGGTGCCATTCAGATACAAACGAAAACGCCTTACGCCAGCGTCGTGGTCCAGAGCCTGGACGGCAAGCCACTGGGCCAGTCGCGCGAGCTTCTGCTGTCACTGGGCACCCGTGCCATGCCCAAGGCCGATGACAAGACGCCGTTCAATGTCGAGCCCCTTGAAGGCCGCCTGGACATCAAGGCGCCCGCCGGCCTGAAACTGTTCGCCCGCGATGCACGGGAACAGCTGAAGCCGCTGCCAGTGGCCTACAAGGATGGGCAATACACCATTACCTTCGACGGAACCTACATGTCCAATTGGCTATTCTTGAAATAGAGCATATGGCCATCTACGCTCAGGTCACCTGTAGCTGATCATCCCACCTGCACGTGTCAGGGAGTGTTCACTGCGTCTGTAAACAGCAGATTCCAGGAGGTGGGGATGAAATATCTGGTTGTGGGTGGTGCGGGCTACATTGGCTCGCACATGGTCAAGCACCTGCTCGCCGCCGGCCATGAAGTGCTGGTGGCGGACCTGGTCTCACCTGGGCCCGGTATCCAGTGGGCCAAGCTCGACATCGCCGACGAAGCCGCACTGGACGTGCTGTTTGGCGTTTGCCGCTTCGATGCGGTGTTCCACTTCGCCTCGTTCATTCAAGTGGGCGAGTCGGTCAGTGCCCCCGGCAAGTACTACCAGAACAATGTCGCAGCCACCCTTTCCCTGCTGCAGGCCATGGTCAATGCCGGCATCAGGCACCTGGTGTTTTCTTCGAGTGCCGCCGTATACGGCAACCCGCAGTACGTGCCGATAGATGAAGCACACACCAAGGGGCCGATCAACCCGTATGGGTTGAGCAAATGGATGGTCGAGCAGATTCTTGAGGACTTCGACCGGGCCTATGGTTTGAAGTCGGTATGCCTGCGCTACTTCAATGCAGCGGGCGCTGACCCGGAAGGCCAGCTAGGCGAGCGTCATGAACCGGAAACCCATCTGATCCCGTTGATCCTGCAGGCTGCATCTGGCCGGCGTGAGGCGGTGACAGTGTTTGGTCGCGACTACGACACACCGGATGGCACCTGCATACGCGACTACGTGCATGTGGCAGACCTGGCGGCGGCCCATGCACTGGCAGTGGATTATTTACTGGACGGTGGCGAGCGTGCCGCGTTCAACCTGGGCAATGGCCTGGGCTTTTCGGTGCAACAGGTGATCGATACGGCCCGGGCAGTGACCGGGCGACAGATCAATGCCCTTGACGCACCGCGTCGCGCCGGCGACCCGCCACGACTGGTGGCGGATGCGAGCAAAGCCATGCAGGTGCTGGGCTGGCGCCCGGCATTCGCCTCGCTGGAGCAGATTGTTCGGCATGCGTGGCAGTGGGAGTTGCAGTATCCCTGGAGGCGCTGAGTTGGCCTCATAGCCTTCAGGCGCAGCACAAGGCTGCGCCTAAAAGCGTATTGCCAGAAAGCTCAGTAATAGGTGCGCGGCTGTTCGTCAGCCTTGTTCAACACTGTCCCGATCAGGTTCACCGTGCCCAGGTGATGCAGGCAATCCTCGATTTCCTTCTTGTTGTTCATTCCGTTGGCCACCACCAGCAACACGCAGTCGAACTTGGGCATCACGGTGATCGCATCGTCCGAGCTGAGCAGCGGTGGCAAATCGAAAATGCAGATGCGCGATTCGTAGCGGTTGCGCAAATCGCCAATCAGGTTGTTCACCTTGGGCGAGGACAGCATCTCGGTCGACAGGGGCACGGGTACCCGCGTTGGCAGCACCACAAAGCGCGGCAAGGTGGGGTTGACCAAACAGTCCTGCAACTCGGCCTTGTCCGACAGAAACTCGTTCAGTGCCTGCTCCATGGGCAGGCCCAGGTAACTGCCGACCTTGGGCCGGCGCAGGTCGAAGTCCACCAGTAACGCAGTCTTGGTGGTGTGGTGGGCAATACTCATGGCCAGGTTGATCGCCAGCATGGTCTTGCCCGCTTCTGGCGTTGGCGAGGTGATGGCCAAGGTACGCCAGCCGTTCTCGTCCATGGCCCTGAGCACCTGCGTACGCAACAGGTCGATCGGCCCGTTCATGTTGGAGTTCTTGTTGTACGCCACGATGCGGTTACGCTCCAGGTGGTCTGCACGCAGCGGCACCACCTTGGTGTTCACGTAATCGAACTGACCCGGCACTTCGGCCAGCGCCGTACCGGGGGCGGGAGACAGTGCCTGGGGAGTACCCGGGGTTACCTGATGAATATTGTTGCCAACAGCCGGCTTGATCCTGTCCATCACTGCTTTCCCTATACAAACCGAGACATGACTTTGTACAACAGCACATCCAGTGGCATGTAGAACACGTGCACCAGCCCTATCATGATAGCTGCCAGCGCCAGTGCCGCCAGGATCAGGTGATTGCGCCAGCGTTTGCGTCGGGCTACGTCGGCCCGGGTATCGATATAGGGCAGTGCCACCAGCACCCGTTTGCCCAGCAGGTTTTCCAGGGCGCCAACGCCGCGCACGCGCTGATTGAGCATTTCCAGCAGCATCACCAGCGCACCGCCACCGGCCGGCGCAAGCACCAGGCCCAGCGCAGCGATTTTCTTGCGGTTAGGCTTGATCGGCTTCTCAGGCAACAGAGGAGGCTCCAGCAGCACAAAGCGTTCAGCCTTGTTTTCCTGCTCGAGGCTTTCGGTAATCTTTGCGCCCATTTCCTTGGCACGAATCTCTTCGTATTTCTTGCGCGCGTTGTCGTGGTCACGCATCAAGGTCACCAGGCCACGCTCGACTTGCGGCGCCTCTAGGATCTCGGCTTCATAGCCTTCCATTTTCCGGGTCAGCTCACGCTTTTGCTCTGCCAGCGAAGCAATACGCACCTGCGCGGCACTCATCTTGGCGCGGACACGGGCCGCGTCGAGGCTGACCGTGGACGCTGCCGCAGCGCGACCACCACTGGCTTCGAGCGCCTGGATCTTGCGCTTGACCGCCACGACATCCGGGTGGGCGTCCTTGTAGCGGGTCAGCAGCTGCGCGTATTCGGCTTTCAGGCTTGGCAGGTCTTCGGGCAGGTCGGCACGCGTTGGCCGGGTGCCTTCGGCAACCTTGGTGGCAAGGCCGGCATTGGCCGCAGACAGCTCCAGTTCCAGGTAGCGCAGCTCTTCCTGGGCAGCCTTGTAATCACGGTCGACCTCACGGAATTCCAGCTCCGCCCGCGACAGCATGTTCATGCGCAGGGTCTGGTGCTCGGGCAAGGCATTGGCATGGGCCTGCTTGAAATCGGCCAGCTGGTTTTCCAGGCTGGCCAGCTCGGCACCCAGCTTATTGGCTTCCTGCGTGAGGAATTCGGTGGTTTCGTTGGCCCGCTCGGTGCGCTGCTTGAGGTTTTCGTTGAGGAACAGCGTCACCAGTTCATCGGCGACTTCCTTGGCTACTTGTGGCTGTTTGTGCTCGAACGACACATTGAACGCCACGGTCGCTTCACCACGACCGCGCACGAAGGTGGTAAGGGTTTCGACCACGATCGCGTTGCGCATCTGGTCGATCCTGTCGCTTTCGCTGAAGCGCTTGTCAGCGAAGAGGTCGTACTTGCCGATGATGCGCAGCAGGTTGTCGCGGGTCATCACCCGTTGGCGAATCACCTCGATGCGCTCATCGGCAAAGCTGGTGTTGTTGGTCGACACCAGCTCAGGCGAAATCTGCTGCGACTCCACCAGAATGGTGCCGGTCGACTGGTAGATCGGCGGCACCATCAACGCGACGGCCACGGTCGCGGCTAGAATGACTGCGGCACTCACCCCTAACACCAGGGCCCTGTCCTTGATAATGGCGATGTAATCTCTGAGGGAGAGCTCGTAGTCAGACTTCATAGGGCCACCTGCCTGCAGTTCAGATGTCGGGGTACCTGTACGTCAACGTCAAACCAACGATCGTAGCGGTCGCATCCGGTACATGGTCCTGCTGCCGTTCCTTGTACATCAGCGACAGGCGCAGGTCCCAGTAAGGCGAAAACTGGCGGCTGGCCCATACGCTGTAAGTCTGCAGCGTGTTGGGCGACTGCCCTTTGCTGTCTTGCCACGCGGCGTCGGCGCCGACCCGGGACAACTCGGTCAGCGCATAGCTCCACACACCACGCACCTGGTCCAGTTCGGCGAAGCCGCCTTCGGCACTTGCCACCGTGCTGCGCTCGGCGGTGAGGCTGGCGTCGGCACGCGGGCCGGTATACAGCAACGCAACCCCACCCTCCCCGCGCCGGCCGCCGTCGTCACCTGACACTTGGTTGACGCCAACATGGGCATCGGCGCTCAAGCCTTCGGCAAGCTGGTATTTAATGCCGACTGCCGGGCTGTAGCTGTTGGAAGCGGTCGCGGTAAGGTCCTCTTCGGGCTCATAGCGCCGGGCACCGAAACGGGTATACAGGTCAGCCCGCTCACTCCAGGCGTAAGTCCAGGTAAAGACGTTCGCCAGTTCGTCGTAGCCCGTCAGCGTGCTGATGTCGTAACGGGCACGGCTGTAGGTGGTTTCGTTGCTCAAGGTACTGCGCTCGGTCACCGCCTGGCTCCAGTTGCCAGTCAAGGTGTAAAGCTTCTGCGTACCGTCGGTGGTAATCACCCCGGTATCCAGTACTGTCCCCGACAACGTCGAGCTTTCGTTGTAGCGCCCCACCAGGCCGAACCGCCCCCGCTCGGTGGTGCGCTGCCAACCCAGGCTGATATCAGGGTCTTCACGGTCATCGACGATATCCGTATCGGACGAGCGCAGCACATGCATGCCAAGCCCCAACCTCAATTCGTCACGGTCGAAAGTACCAATCAGGGTGTAATCCGGCGCGATGATCGTGCGCGTTATGCCCTTTTCCCCCGAGGTCAACAGCAATGGGTTGCTGTCGTATTCGACGGATGTCGGTACCACCACCGTAGACTGCCAATTTGCCGCCAGTACCGCGTCCGTGAACGGCAAGACCAAGATTGCCGTTGCAATGCGAGTTGTTCTAAGAAGAGGCATTAAATGTTCTTATTAAAGGCAAGATCAAGGAACGACCAGCGTATCGCCAGCCTGAAGTTGGATGTTGGTGGACATGTCCCGGCCAGACACCAGGTCCTTATATCGCACGGGCAGGATCTTTTGGGAAGCACCGGTGCCGCGGACCACCTTGATTTCGCTTTCATCTGCAAACTTGTCCAGGCCACCCGACATGCTCAGCGCCTGCAATACCGCCGTAGGGCCTGCCATTTGCACGGGCCCGGGTTTGATCACTTTACCCTGTACATAGACCATGTTGCCGGCAATGCTTTTGACGACAACGCTGACGTTAGGGTCGGGGAGGTATTTTTCGAGTTTGGCAGCGACCTGCTTTTCGACTGCCGTCACGTCCAGCCCGGCGACATCGATGCGCCCGGCCAGGGGGAAGGTGATACTGCCATCGGGAAGTACGGTGGCTTCTTGACGCAGGCTGTCTTCCTGCCACACCGATACCATCACCACATCGCCGGGGCTGAGCAGGTAGGCAGCACTGCTCTGGTCGGCGTTACCGGCGCCAGACCACACCGTCAGCATGCAGAAAGCGGCAAACATTGAACGCACCATGAGGGTCCCTCCGGCCAAATGGCCCGACAAAGAGCACTGAATGAGAACAACACACCAACTCTCGCTCCGCTTCACGGCGCACTGCTGCCGCGATGGCCTCGACCTTCCTGGAGGCCCTTGCCTTGACGCTGCAGACGTGGCTGCAACGCCTTGTAAATGTTGGTCCTACGGGCTACTGGGAATATAGCAACGGTTGGAGAATTCACAAGCCATGCCTGTGGCTTCGCGGCAAGGAGCAGTCACTTCAGGTACAAGGCAGCCGGTTCAGATCTTTCTGCGGTTGGCAACGGCAACAAAACCGACCACAGCAAAGGCAAAGAACCAGCCAGCAGTTGAAACAGGAATGATACTGTTCTGATTTATATACGAATCTGCCGCGCCGGCAGCACCACTTAGCATCACCAGCAAGAACATCGATTTGATTATCAGAGTCGTGCGCATACTCCCCTCCTAAAAACAGGAAAATCAATGAGTTATTAGAGCGGTGCTGCGGGTGTTGTTACATGTTTGATTTGAGCTTATGGGCACAATGACACTACGTCAATGATTCGACACCATAATAAAATTCAATGGGCGATGGGCGCATTCGTCAAAAAAACGGCATGCAGATTATGCAAGGGAGGGATGATGCGATGAACATGTCGTTTCACAGCTGATAACACGTGGGGGCATGATTGCCCCCTGCGCTTTCATTCGTCTGCGTGGTGAACCACAACCAGTAACTGCGCCGGTGTCACACCTACCGAGCGCAGCCGGTGCGGCGTCTGGGCGTTGAAATGCAGGGCGTCGCCCTGCTCCAGCAACACCCGCTCACTCATGAAATCCACTTCCACCTGGCCTGCGTGAACAAACAGGAACTCTTCGCCCTGGTGTTCCTTGAACGTAGGGTCGCTGAACTCGGACGGCGGCTGAATCAGAAACGGCAGCAGGCTGCGCTGGCCAACCTGACTGGTGAGGGCCGCGTACCCCGGCCCTTGCCCATCGCCAACCAGGGCCTGGCGCTCGGTACGGCGCACCAGGCTGTAGCGGCTCTGCCCGGCCTGTTCTTCGGCGAACAGCTCTTCGACATTGACGTTCAGTGCCCTCGCCAGTTTCAGCGCCGCAGCGATCGAGGGCGTGTTGAGGCCGCGCTCGACCTTGGACAGGTAGCTTTTGGTCATGCCAGTCTTTTCGGCCAGCATTTCCAGGGTCATCCCCAGTTTCTTACGCAGCAGTTTCAATCGGATAGACATGTGACGCGGGTTTCCCAGGCTGAGGCAGCCATGATACGCGTCTGAAAGCTGACGCCAAGCCTCCAGGGACTTTGAATCAAGGCATCACCGGCGGCACGTACTGCAGCGTTGTACCCAGCGCCCACAGCAACACCAGCACCAACGGCACATGCACCAGCAATTGCACGAACGAGAAACCGATCAGGTCGCGCGCCTTGAGCCCCAGCACGCCCAGCAGCGGCAGCATGTAGAACGGGTTGATCAGGTTCGGCAAGGCTTCGGCCGCGTTGTAGATCTGCACCGCCCACCCCAGGTGGTACTGCAGGTCGTTGGCCACCAGCATCACGTAAGGGGCCTCGATGATCCACTTGCCGCCGCCTGAAGGGATGAAGAAGCCCAGCACCGCCGAATACACGCCCATCAGCACGGCATACGTGTCATGGGTGGCAATCTGGGTGAAGAACAGTGAAATATGGTGGGCCAGCGTCTGTTCATCGACGCCCTTCACCTGGGTGAGGATGGCAGCGATCGAACCATACAGCGGGAACTGGATCAGCACACCGGTGGTGGTCGGTACCGCACGCGCCACCGCGTCAAGGAAGCTGCGTGGGCGCCAGTGCAGCAAAGCACCGAGCATGATGAACAACAGGTTGTAGGTGTTGAGCCCCGAGATGGCGGTAATCGCAGGTTTTGTCGCAAACTCCTGATACAGCCAGCCAGCAGCCAAGGCCACCAACAGCAGGACCAGGATCGGGCTGTGTTCCAGCCACTCCCCCGGGCGCGTGCGTTGCGGCGCGGGTGGCGCTGTGAAGCTGGGGTCGACACCGCAGTCTTCTGCGCTACGTGCGCTGTTCGGGCCCGGAGCGGTGGCGTAGGCGATCACCAGCGAGACCACCACCAGCGCCGCCAACATCACGCCGGACTGCCAGAGAAAGATGGTTTCGGTAAAGGGGATCACCCCGGTTATCGACAGGATTGAAGGTGGCAGGCTGGCCGGGTTTGCCTGCAGCTGCGCCGCCGAGGATGACAGGCCCAACGCCCACACCGCACCCAGCCCCAGGTAAGCGGCCGCACCCGCAGCGCGGTAGTCCATCTTCAGGTCGGTGCGCCTTGCCAGGGCGCGCACCAACAAACCTCCAAACACCAGCGACAGCCCCCAGTTGAGCAAGGAGGCCAGCATCGAGATCAGTGCTACCCAGCACACTGCCGAGCGCCCATTGCCGGGGATGCGCGCCAGGCGATCGATCAGCCTCGCGGCGGGCGGCGAGCTGGCCACCACATAACCGCCGATGACCACGAAGGCCATCTGCATGGTGAACGGTATCAGGCTCCAGAAGCCGTCGCCAAACGCCTTGGCGGTGTCGGTCGGTTTGGCGCCCATGGCCAGTGCGCCGATACACACCAGCAGCACCGCCAGCGCGGCAAACACCCAGGAGTCGGGGAACCAGCGTTCAGCCCAGTTGGAGCAGCGCAAGGCAAAGCGCGCGGAGCGGCTGTCTTGAATTTCAGCGGCCACGGTTGAATTCCTTTTATTGGTTTTATGGGATGAAGCGGTATTGCCAGGCAACGCAAAAAACCTGTGGGAACGGGTTTACCCGCGAATGCGGCGGTCAATGTACCGACGCACTCGCGGGTAAACCCGCTCCAACAGGGTGGGATCACGTCATGCCTTAGAAGGTCATTTCCTTCACATCATCCGGCACGATCAGTTTGCCGGCGGTTTTCTCGATGATTTCCTCGACGCTTACCCCAGGCGCGGTCTCGCGCAGAATGAAGGCGCCGTCTTCGATTTCCAGGTAGGCCAGGTCGGTCAGCACCTTGCGGATGCAGCCCGCACCGGTCAGCGGCAGGCTGCACTGTGGCAGCAACTTGGACTCGCCGTCCTTGGAGGCGTGGGTCATGGTAACGATGATGTTGTCGGCGCCGGCCACCAGGTCCATGGCCCCGCCCATGCCCTTGACCAGCTTGCCCGGAATCATCCACGAGGCGATATTGCCCTGCACGTCCACCTCGAAAGCCCCCAGGACGGTCAGGTCGACGTGGCCGCCACGGATCATGGCGAACGATTGTGCCGAATCGAAAATCGAGGCACCGCGGCGGGCGGTGACAGTTTGCTTGCCGGCGTTGATCATGTCGGCATCGAGGGTACTTTCAGTGGGGAATTCGCCCATGCCGAGCAAGCCGTTTTCCGATTGCAGCATCACATCCATGTCGGCGGGTACATAGTTGGCCACCAAGGTGGGAATGCCGATGCCCAGATTGACGTAGTAACCGTCCTTCAGTTCACGGGCAACGCGTTGCGCCATCTGTTCGCGGGTCAGTGCCATGGTCAGGATCTCTTTATTGTTCGGGTGGATGGCGCTCAGGCCTTGACGGTGCGCTTTTCGATACGCTTTTCGAAGGTGCCGACGATGACACGGTCCACGTAGATGCCCGGGGTGTGGATTTCGCTTGGCAGCAGCACGCCAGGCTCGACGATTTCTTCCACTTCGACCACGGTGATCTTGCCGGCGGTGGCCGCCAGCGGGTTGAAGTTTTGCGCAGTGTTGCGGTACACCACGTTGCCGTAGTAGTCGGCCTTCCAGCCCTTGACGATAGCGAAGTCACCGGTGATGGATTCTTCCAGAATGTACTTGCGGCCCTTGAATTCGCGGACTTCCTTGCCGTCGGCAACCGGGGTGCCATAGCCGGTTGCGGTGTAGAACGCCGGAATGCCGGCACCACCTGCGCGCATTTTTTCGGCGAGGGTGCCCTGCGGGGTCAGCTCCACTTCCAGCTCGCCACTGAGCAACTGGCGTTCGAACTCGGCGTTTTCGCCCACGTAGGAAGCGATCATCTTGCGAATTTGCCGGTCTTCCAGGAGCACGCCCAGACCAAAACCGTCCACGCCGCAGTTGTTGGAAACCACGGTCAGGCCCTTGACGCCACGCCGCTTGATTTCGCTGATAAGGTTTTCCGGGATGCCGCACAGGCCGAAACCACCGGCCAGTACCGTCATGTTGTCGGTCAGGCCTTCGAGGGCCTGTTCATAGGTTGCAACGCGCTTGTCCAGTCCGGCCATGCTGATCCGCCTTTTGTAGTTGTTTAACCGACGAGGCTGTCGGTGAGCGTGTGCAGACATCTTCACCGCAAGCGACTGATTTGTTAATTTTGTTTTCGTCATCGATTGATAATTTTTACAAAACAAACGATAGGCCCGACATGAACGTCAAACAACTGCGCGCCTTTGTCGCCGTGGCCAAGTACCAGAGCTTTGCCCAGGCCGGTGAACACCTGCACGTTTCGCAACCGGCACTGAGCCTGACCATCAAGGCGCTGGAAGAAAACCTCGGCGGCGCCCTGCTCAGCCGCACCACGCGCAGCGTCAGCCTGACTGCCGAGGGCGAAGTGCTGCTGCCACTGGCACGCCGCCTGCTGGCCGACTGGGACGACACCGAAGAGATGCTGCGCCAGCGCTTTACCCTGCAATTGGGGCGTGTGTCGGTGGCGGCCATGCCGGCTTTTGCCGGCAACCTGTTGCCCCACGCGCTCAAGGTGTTTCGCCAGCGCTACCCCAAGGTCAACGTCACGGTGCACGACGTGATCAACGAACAGGTACAGGAACTGGTACGCCATCGCCGCGTCGAACTGGGCATCGGCTTCGAGCCGGATAACATCGATGGGCTGGACTTCCACCCGTTGTACATGGACCGCTTCGTTGCCGTAGTGGCCGCCGACTCGCCCTTGGCGCTGCTGCCCCAGGTCAGCTGGGCACAGCTGATGGCCGAAGATTTCGTGGCCCTGCAACGACCTTCGGCGGTGCGCCTGTTGATGGAGCAGAATGTGGCGGCCCGCCACGGCAAGCTGGCAGTCGCGTTCGAAAGCCACCAGCTGACGACCATCGGCCGCATGGTGGCCAGCGGCCTGGGGGTCAGTGCCGTGCCGGCGCTGTGCATCAACCAGATGCAGGAGCTGGGTGCCCGCTGCGTCACCTTGGTCGAGCCCACTGTCGAGCGGCGCATCGGCGTGATTGCCCTCAGCGAGCACAAGCTTTCCACCGCAGCGCAAGCACTGCTTGAGGTGCTTCTTTCCAATACCCGGATCCCGGAGGTGACATGCGTTACGTAAATCTGGCAGGCACGAGTGTTCCAGCCATCGGCCAAGGCACCTGGTACATGGGCGAAGACCCAGGTCGCAAGGCTGCCGAAGTCGCGGCGCTGCAACAGGGCATCGAGCTGGGCCTGAACCTGA
This sequence comes from Pseudomonas sp. 2,4-D, assembly GCF_030418155.1. Classification (NCBI taxonomy): domain Bacteria; kingdom Pseudomonadati; phylum Pseudomonadota; class Gammaproteobacteria; order Pseudomonadales; family Pseudomonadaceae; genus Pseudomonas; species Pseudomonas sp. 2,4-D. The sequence continues at coordinate 42,123 of NZ_JAUHUI010000003.1, read as the reverse complement.
TCGACACCGCCGAGATGTATGCCGAAGGGGGGGCAGAAGAGGTCGTTGGCCAAGCCATTGCCGGGCGCCGCGACCAGGTATTTCTGGTCAGCAAGGTCTACCCGCACAATGCCAGCCTGCGCGGCATGGCGGCTGCCTGCGAACGCAGCCTCACGCGCCTGGGCACTGATTGCATCGACTTGTACCTGCTGCACTGGCGTGGTCAGCACCCGCTGGAGGAAACCGTCGAAGGCTTCGAGCGCTTGCGCGAGCAAGGCAAGATCAAGCGTTGGGGCGTATCCAACTTTGACGTCGACGACCTGCGCGAACTGCACAACCCTGATTGTGCCACCAACCAGGTGTTGTACAACCCGGCCCAACGCGGCATCGAATTCGACTTGCTACCGTGGTGCGAAAAACGTGGCTTGCCGACCATGGCCTACTGCCCGCTGGCGCAGGCCGGGCGCTTGTTGCAGCACCCGGTACTGGCGGAAATCGCCGAGCGCCATGGCGCCACACCGGCCCAGGTCAGCCTGGCCTGGGTGACCCGCGATGACGGCGTGATCGCCATCCCCAAGGCGGTGGCGCCCGAGCACGTGCGGCTCAATGCGGCGGCGGGAGCGCTGACCTTGACCGGTGAAGACCTGCGGGCGATCGACCGGGCATTCCCTGCACCGACGCGCAAGCAGCGGTTGGCGATGGTGTAGGCGAGCACAAGCTGGACCAGTAGACGACCTCTGTGGGCGCGGGCATGTCCGCGAACACCGGCAAGGCCGGTGCCTTGCAACGCGGTGGCTGCTTCGCGGGCTCGCCCGCTCCCACAGACCGCGCAAGTACCGAGCGTTGAGCAACTGCGCCACCACCGCCCGCCGCTGCCGTTCGCCAAGCGCAATCTGGACCAGGACGCGACCTTTGGGAGCAACTGTCTTGCTCAATTTCTAAAAGCTGGCGCGATCCCTGTGGGAGCGGGCATGCCCGCGAACACCGGCAAGGCCGGTGCCCTGCAATGCGGTGGCTACTTCGCGGGCTCGCCCGCTCCCACAGGGAACCGCGCAAGTTCCGAGCGTTGGGGTCAGTGGAAATCCCGGCTGCGTACATCCAGCCCTTGCAGCAGCGGACTCACATCCTCCAACCGCCGCGCAATCAGGTGCCGCACCCCATTCTCCTGCTCCAACCGCCCACTGACCTTGAGCAACTGCGAACCCACCAGCGCCCGCCGCTGCCGTTCGGCCAGTGCACGCCACACCACCACGTTGACCATGCCATGCTCGTCTTCCAGAGTAACGAAGGTCACTCCGCTGGCGGTTTGAGGCCGTTGCCGGCCCACTACCAGCCCGGCCACGGCAATGTTGTCGCCATGCTCCACACCCTGCAATTCACTGGAGCTGCGACACCCCAGTGCCCTCAGGCGAGAACGCAACAGCGCCAGTGGATGTGGGCCAAGCGTAGTGCCGAGGGTTTGATAATCGGCCATCAGGTCCTCGCCCACGGTTGGCACGGGCAATTGCACCGGTTCTTCAGGCAAGGCCTGCACATCGGCGAACAACGGCAGTTGCGGCTGCACCGCCGCCACCTGCCAGCGCGCCTGATGCCGATCGCTGGCCAAGGCGCGCAGCGCCCCGCCATCAGCCAGGCGGGCACGGGCCCGTGCGTCCAGGCCGGCGCGCAAACACAGGTCTTCGACGTTGCGCCACGGCCGCTGCGCCCTTGCCTGCTGCACGCGCCTGGCATCGGCTTCGGCCAGGCCACGCACCAGTCGCAGGCCCATGCGAATGGCCAGGGTGCCTTGAGCATCAGGCTCCAGTGTGCAGTCCCAGTCGCTGTGGCAGACATCAACCGGCCTTACCTCGATACCTTGGCGGCGAGCCTCTTGCAGCAACTGATCGGGGCTGTAGAAGCCCATCGGCCAACTGTTGACCAACGCACAGGTGAAAATCGCCGGCTCATGGCACTTCAGCCAACTGCTGGCATAGCACAGCAAGGCAAAGCTGGCCGCATGCGACTCAGGGAAGCCATAGCTGCCAAACCCCTTGATCTGCTCGAAGATGCGCTCGGCAAACGCCAGCGTGTAACCATTGCGCAGCATGCCCTGCACCAGCCGTTCGCGGTGCGGTTCCAGTCCGCCGTGGCGCTTCCAGGCTGCCATGCTGCGGCGCAACTGGTCGGCCTCGCCCGGGGTATAGTCGGCCGCGACCATCGCCAGTTCCATCACCTGCTCCTGGAACAGCGGCACGCCCAAGGTACGTTCGAACACTTCCTTCAGTTGCGGCGACGGATACGTCACCGGTTCCTGCTTCAGGCGCCGGCGCAGGTACGGGTGCACCATGTCGCCCTGAATCGGCCCGGGGCGGACAATGGCTACCTCGATGACCAGGTCGTAAAACTTTTGGGGTCGCAGCCGCGGCAACATGGCCATCTGCGCGCGTGACTCGATCTGGAACACACCCATGGTCTCGGCACGGCTGATCATGGCGTAGGTGGCCGGGTCTTCGCTGGGGATGGTCGCCAGGGTCAGGTGCCGGCCACGGTGGTGCTGCAGCAGGTCGAAGCAGCGACGCAAGGCGCTGAGCATGCCCAACGCCAGCACGTCGACCTTGAGCAGGCCGACCATGTCCAGGTCGTCCTTGTCCCACTGGATCACCGTGCGCTCCGGCATCGCGGCATTCTCCACCGGCACCAGCTGGTCGAGCGGTTGCTGGGAGATGACAAAACCGCCCGGGTGCTGTGACAGGTGCCGGGGGAAGCCGATCAGTTCGCCGGCCAGCACCAACACCCGCCGCAGCGAAGGGCTGCCCGCTTCGAAACCGGCCTCGGCCAGGCGCTGGTCATCAGGTATGCGATCGCTCCAGCGGCCACAACATTTGGCCAGGGCATCCACCTGGTCGGCGGGTAGCCCCAGCACCCGCGCCACATCCCGCACCGCACCGGCGGCATGGTAGGTGTTGACTACCGCAGTGAGCGCCGCCCGGTGCCGGCCATAGCGACGGAACACATACTGGATCACCTCCTCGCGCCGGTCGTGTTCGAAGTCCACGTCGATGTCCGGCGGCTCGTTGCGCTCGCGCGACAGGAAGCGCTCGAACAGCAGGTGGTGTTTCATGGGGTCAAGCTCGGTGATGCCTAGCACGAAGCACACCACCGAGTTGGCTGCCGACCCCCGGCCCTGGCATAGAATGCGCTGGCTGCGGGCGAAGGCGACAATGTCGTGCACCGTCAGGAAGTAGCTTTCGTAGCCCAGCTCTTCGATCAGCCCCAGTTCCTTGGCAAGCACATCCCGCACCTTGCCACTCGGCCCGCTTGGCCAGCGCAGCGGCATGCCTTGCTCGCACAATTCGCGCAGCCAGCTTGCCGGGGTATGCCCCTCGGGCACCAGTTCGCGTGGGTACTGGTAGTTCAGTTCGCTCAGGTCAAACTGGCAGCGCCGGGCAATGACCAGGGTCTCGGCCAGCAGGTCGAGCGGATACAGCTCGGCCAGTTGCGCCTGGCTGCGCAGGTGCCGTTCGCCATTGGCAAACAGAAAGCGCCCGGCCTCGCTCACCTGGCAATGCTGGCGGATGGCAGTCATGCAGTCCTGCAAGGCACGGCGGCCACGTACGTGCATGTGCACGTCGCCACAGGCCACGGTGCGAATGCCTACATCAGCCGCCAGTGCCCGCAGCCGTTGCAGGCGCACGGCATCGTCACTGCCCCGATGCAGGTGCACGGCCAGCCACAGGCGCTCAGCGAACACACTGCGCAGCCACGCGCCGGTAGCGGTATCGCCACTGTCAGCGGCCACCCACAAGGCCAGCAGGCCTTGATGGTGCAGCAGCAAGTCATCACGAAACAGCTGGTACGCACCCTTCTCTGCCCGCCGCCGGGCACGGGTGATCAGGGCGCACAGGTTCTGGTAGCCGGTCAGGTTCTCGACCAGCAGCACCAGCTTGGGCCCGTCGCACAATTGCACCTCGCTGCCAACGATCAGCCGCAACTGGTGCACCTTGGCTGCCTGCCAGGCGCGCACGATACCGGCCAGCGTGCATTCGTCAGTGATCGCCAAGGCCTGGTAGCCCTGCTCGCGCGCACGCCGGAACAGCTCGTCGGCGCTCGATGCACCGCGCTGGAAGCTGAAGTTGGAAAGGCAATGCAGCTCGGCATAACCCGGGGTGTTCATGCGAACCAACCCTGCAGCCAAAGCGGGCCGGCCTGGCTCAGGTCGCGGTAGGCCCAGCCGCGCAAGCCGTCACGGGTTTCGATGCGGTAGTAGTCGCGACGCACATCGCCGCCATCCCACCAACCTGATTCGATGCGTTCGGCATAGCCCTGCACCTGGTAGGCGGCGTCATCCAGCGCGATCGGTGCCGATAACAGCCACCCCGGGCGGCTGCCCGGTGCAACCGGCATGTTGCCTTGGGCACCCTGCTCCGCCAACTGCCAGGCGCATTCGGGGCGGTGATCGGCGGCTGCGCCAAGCCCCTTGACGGCCTCATCCCCCAGGCGGGCGCGCAACCGCTCGCGCAATTGCGCCCAGGGTTGCGCCTGTTGCGCCCGCGGGTCGAACAACGCCTGATGCTGTGGCACAAAGGGTGGCAAGTCTTCGGCAACCAGCCGCAGGTTGCGCACCGGTGCGGGTATGCGCAGCGGCTCAAGGCGCCCACGGGCTAGCTCGAACAGCATCGCAGCATCGCGTTCGGCCGCCAGCAGGCCCACCTTGAGCAGGGTATCCGGCCCCTCGGCGTGCTCCAGATGCAGACAGAAGCGCTGCACGCCACAGTCTCGCCCGGCCAGAAATGCAGCAAGGTCGTTGAGCATGCGCCGCAGCGGGAACAACAGCGCCTGGTGCGATTCGACGTCGAAGTTGAGTTCCAGCCGGGTTTCGAAACGGTCGGGTGGCTGGTAGAAGTCCAGCCCCAGGTTGCGCAGGCCGAGCAACTGGTCGAGGTGCAGCTGCACCTGGGCCGCAAAGCGCCTGGCCAAGGTATCGCGCGGCAAGGCCAAAACCTGGCCCAGCTGGCGCAAGCCCATGCGGGCAAACGCTTCGGCCGCCTCTGCCGGCAGGCCGACGCGCGTGATGGGCATGCCAAGCAGCGCCGCTCGGGTGGCGTCGACATCGCCCACGACCAGGCCATCGTGGCCATTGGCGAGCATGCGAGCAGCCACCGGGTTGCTGGCCAGGACAATGCGTTGACGCAGGCCCAGTTCTGCCAGTTCCTGACGCAGACGCGCCTCGAACAAAGGCCAGGGCCCGAACAGTTGCAGGCTGGAGCCCACTTCCAGCAGCAGCGCCCGAGGGTAATGCAGGCTGACCTGGGCACTGAAGCGGTAGGCCCAGGCCGCCAGCAGCTGTTGCACCTGATCGATGCGTTTGGGGTCAGCTTGGACGCAGGTGAAGCCATCAGCCAGGGCACGCGCTGCGGTCAGGGTTTGCCCGGCGCGCAGGCCCAGTGCAGCGGCCGCCGGGTTGACTGCCTGCAACACGCGACGCTGGGTCGGCCCGCCAATCAGCACCAAGGGTGTGTCAGGGTCGTCACGCTCACGCAGGACGGTGTCCAGCGCAAGCTGCGGGAGCAGGATGCAGGCCCAGAGCATGGTGCATCAGCCCCGCCCCGGGCAGGGAATAGGCAGCGCTGGAGGCATGCCACCCCGGCTTTTCAGCACGCGCCATTGCGCCGGGCGTGTGTCGACTGCAATGCGCAGCGCTGCGGGTGAAGGGTTGTGCGACGCCTGCTGCGGCCTGCAGGCGAACGCCAGTGCCTGCCCGGTTTCGGCCGCTACCTGCAAGCGCCGCAGGGCGCGGTCATCGGCACGTTCCGGCCAGCACAGCACCGCCGCGCAACTGCCCGAGCGCAGGCACTGTTCGGCAGCCCACAGGGCATCGGCAGGCTCGGCATCCACCTGTACCAGCCAGCGCAGGTCCACCCCCGCTGCCTGCCAGGCCGGTGCAAAAGGGATGAAGGGTGGAGCCACCAGCACCACTCTGCTGGCTTCTGCACTCAGCCGGGCCAGGGTTGGCCACAGCAACTGCAATTCGCCACAGCCGGGGTTGGCCAGCAACAGCTCGCTCAGTGCTGCCGCTGGCCAGCCACCTTCCGGCAAACGTTCGTCGAGGGCCGCATGGCCGGTGGGCTGCAGCCCGAGTGGCCGCGCCTGGGCCTGCCGGCCGCGCCATACCCGGCGCTGTTCCAGCAGCCTGTCGAGGTCGACCACGGCGCCCATCAGTCGCGCCTCAGCAAGCCGCAGAACACGCCTTCGATGAAAAAGTCCTGTTCGGGCTGCACATCGATCGGCGCATAGGCCGGGTTGCGTGGCAACAGCCGGTAAGTGCCGCCTTGGCGTTGCAGGCGCTTGATGGTCACTTCGCCGTCCAGGCGCGCAACCACGATTTGCCCGTCGCGGGCGTCGGCCTGTTGCAGGATGCCGACCAGGTCACCGTCAAAGATGCCGTCGTCGATCATCGAGTCGCCCCGCACCTTCAGCAGGTAGTCGGGGGTACGGCGGAACAGGCTGGGGTCGAGCAGCAACTGCTCGTGGATGTCCAGGTCCGGGCCGATGGGGGCACCCGCCGCCACCTGGCCCAGCACGGGTATTTCGAGGATTTCCGGCCGGCGCAGCGGTTCGGCCAGGCGTATGCCCCGGGCCTGGTTTGGCGTGACATCGATGTAACCGGCCTGGCACAGGGCGGTGATGTGCTTGCGCGCAACGCTGCGCGAGGCAAAACCGAAGCGCGTGGCGATATCGGCCAGGCTCGGCGGCTGACCATGCTCGGCAATGCGCTCACGGATAAATTCGAAAATGGCGCGGCGTTTGGGGGTAAGAGTGTCCATGGAGCACATTTGTACTCTTTTCGGAGCACGCTGAACAGCCCCCTTCGTCGTCAGCTTTGGTTATGATCCCCTGGCTTGTGTTTTTTCATCTGGATATCCCATGCTGACCGCCCTGCTGTTCGACCTTGACGGTACCCTCACCGACACTGACACCCTGCACCTGCAGGCCTTTCGCCAACTGCTGCGCGAACACGACGGCCGCGAGCTGAGCCAGGCGCAGTTCGACGCCCAGGTCAGCGGCCGCGCCAACGGCGAGCTGTTCGCCGAGCTGTTCAGTGGCGCCAGCGTCGAACAGTGCCAGGCGTTGGCCGACCGCAAGGAAGCGCTGTTCCGCGCGATGTCGCCGTCGCTTGAGCCGATGCCAGGCCTGTTGCGCCTGCTGGAGCATGCCCAGGCCCATGACATCGGCATGTGCGTGGTGACCAACGCACCGCGGCTGAACGCCGAGCACATGCTGAACGCCATGGGCCTGGGCCAGCACTTTGAACATGTGCTGGTGGCCGAAGAACTGGCACGGCCCAAACCGGACCCGCTGCCCTACCTCACCGGCCTGCAGCGGCTGGGTGCCGACGCCGGGCAAGCGCTGGCCTTCGAGGACTCATTGCCGGGGACGGCCGCGGCCAGTGGCGCGGGGATCTTTACCGTGGGCGTGGCCACGACGCAGACCCCGGAGCGGTTGCTGGCGGCGGGCGCCAGGCTGGTTGTCGACGATTTCAATGATGCGGCGTTGTGGGCGTTGATCGAGCGTATGGCTTCAGACAGGGGCTGTGTTCCCGAAGGCTAGGGAGTGGGAGCCGAACTTGCTGGCGCTGCAGCCGGGGTGCCGGATGTACAGCCTGGAACGCTAAGCCGTGACGCCGCATTTCGCCCCTGCAGCCATACCGCCAAAGCCGCCAACCCTGCGGGTAGCAACAACGAAGCGAATACCTGGGCAAAGCTCCAGCCCAGTGCCAGCATCTGTGCCCCGGCAAAGGCACTGAGAATCGCACCCAGGCGCCCGATGCCGCTCATCCAGCTGGCGCCGGTCGCCCGTGCTTCAGTCGGGTAAAAAGCCGCCGCCAGCGCATTCATGCCAACACTTGCCCCATTAAGGCCAAAGCCCACAGCGCTCGCAACCGCACACAACCAGGCGTGACCAATTGCAAAAATCACCGCACCACTGAACAGGAAGGTCAGTACCAGCACGCGCTGCGCCGGGTAGCGATCCATGGCCCAACCCACCGTAATCGCCCCCAACGGGCCGCCAATCTGGAAGCAGGCCGTGACGATGGCCGCTTCGGCCACCGAGAACCCGCCCCCCTCCTTCACCAGCGTCGGCAACCAGCCGCTGAACAGATAGACCAGGAACAGCGCCAGCACGTACCCGCCCCAGAGCATGCAGGTACCAAAGCGATACCGCGCAGAGAGGATGGTGCCGATTGCACCGCCTGCGGCCTGGGCTTTACCGGGCAAGACAAAGGTCGTGTCGGCGTTGACATGCTCAGGTGCCAGGCGACGGACAATGGCCAGAATGCGCTTGCGGTCCGCCCCTTTGCTGACCAGGAACGTCACCGACTCCGGCAGGCGCCAATACAGCAACGGCAGGACCATTAGCGGCAACACCCCACCCAATGCCAAGACACTGCGCCAGCCCAGGTTCGGAATCATCCAGGCGCTGACGAAACCACCTGCCGCCGCGCCCAGGGAGAAGCCGCAGAATGCCAGGGTAATGAGCAGCGAGCGGCTGCGTGCCGGGGCATACTCGCTGACCAGGGTGCTGGCATTGGGCATGGCTGCGCCCAGGCCCAGGCCAGTCAGAAAGCGCAACGCGACCAGGGCTTCCAGGTTGGGTGCAAAGGCCGAGGCCAGTGTCCAGAGGCCGAACAGCAGGACGCTGCACAGCAACACCGCCTTGCGCCCGTAACGGTCCGCCAAGGGGCCGGCAATCAGGGCGCCGAGTGCCAGGCCGATCAATGCGGCGCTCAGTACCGGGCCCAGACTTTGCGCATCCAGGCCCCAGTCGCTTTTCAATTGCGGGGCAATGAAGCCGATGATGGCGACGTCCAGGCCGTCCAGGGCGATGATGAGAAAGCCGAGGAACACCACCCATTTCTGGTAGCGGCCGATGGGTTGCTGGTCGATCAGTTGGCGCACGTCGAGTGTGTTGTTCATAGGTATCACCTGTTGTTGTTTTTATGACGGTGTTTGTCGCAGCCCTAGTGGAAAAGGCTGGGTAAGCGCACAGGCCTTATGATGCGTGTTTCCTGAGCCACCACCAGGTCGCGGGTGGCATGCAGGTACGCGGCAAAGTCCGGGTCGGCATCCCGCGCTGCGCTGCGCTTCTCGAAGTCATCGAGGCTGTCATAGCCCCACAAGTGCACCACCTGGTTCAACGGCCCGATGCTGCTGGTGTAAAACGCCAGGGGTGCACCGAGGTGGCGCAGCAGGATCGGCATCGCCAGCTGGTCGAACGCCTCGAGAAAGGCCGCCATGCCGCGTGGGCGAATCGTGTAGATGCGGTGGTCGACCACAGGCTTGTCCATCACGCCACCTCCTGTGCGTTGCCCGCCGCCAGCCCCTGCTCGACACCCGCCAGATGGCGCCCGGTGATGTAGGCAAAGGTCATGATCGGCCCCAGGGTGATGCCCGCCCCGGGGTAGTTGCCGCCCATGATGCTGGCGCGGTCGTTACCCACCGCATACAGGCCGTCGATGACTTGCCCGTCGGCCGCCAACACTTCACCGGTCACACGGGTGCGCAGCCCGTCGAAAGTGCCCAGATCGCCCATGATCACTTTCACGGCAAAGTACGGTCCCTCGCCAACCGGCGCTACGCACGGGTTGGGTTGTTGCTGCGGGTCGGCCAGGTAGCGATTGAAGCTGGTGCTGCCGCGGCCGAACTGACGGTCTTCACCGTGGACAGCGCCAAGGTTGTACTCGCGCACAGTCTGCTCCAGCCCTTGCGCATCGATACCGGCCTTGCCGGCCAACTCCGCCAGGGTCTGGCCCTTGAGCAGGTAACCGTTGCGCAGCAATGGCCCCAGCGGCATCGGCGCAGGCTTGGCAAAGCCCAGCCCGTATTTGGCCAGTGTGCGGCGGTCGCACACCAGCCACATGGCGGTTTCTGCCTGGTCGGAACACGCCTCGATCAGCGCTGCGCCTACGTCGTGGTAGGCATTCGACTCGTTGGTGAATCGCTGCCCCGAACGCAGCACGCCGATCACACCCGGCTTGTAGCGGTCGAGCAAATGCGGAAAGGCAATATGCCGCCCACCACCCACCGGCACCTTCGACACCGGCATCCAGGCTGCAGGTGCCTGCAGGCAGATATCGACCTTTGCTCCCAGCGCCTCGGCCATGCGCGCACCATCGCCGGTGTTGCCCGCTGGCACCGGTGAAAAATGCTCGCCGCCACGCCGTACATGCGGGTAGGCCTGGCGCAGCCGTTGCAGGTCATGGGAGAAACCGCCACAGGCCAGCACCACCCCGCGCCGGGCCTCGATGCGCTGCTCGCTGCCGGCCTGCCCGGTCACCGCCCCCACTACCCGCGCCCCTTCGCGCAGCAACTGCCGCGCCGGGGTGCCTGTGAGAATCGGAATGCCCAGGTCCAGTGCCGAGCGTACCAGCCTTGCCGCCAGGGCATTGCCACTGGTGACCTGGGTGCCGCGTCGGTACAAGGCCAGCTCCTTCAAATGGGTCAGCAGGCGTTTGGCCACGTAGGCGAACGAGGTCAACGAACGGGTGACATTGAAGAAGTGCTTGAGGTCGGCATTCGACGAATTGAACATCATGCCGATGAAGGTGATGGTCTTCAGCGGCGGGCGCAGCCGCGCCATGTCGGGCCCCAGACCACGGATGTCGTAAGGTGCGGCCAGTATCGAGCGGCCCACATCGACGCCGCCTTCCACCTGCGGGTGATAATCTGGGTACAGCGTGGGCACGAACTTGACTGCCGTCTCGCGCTCGAAAAACTCAACCATCTGCGGCGCGTAGCGCAAGAATGCCTCCACCCCGGCCGCATCGAAGCAGGCACCGGTTTCGTTGCGCAGGTAGGTCATGGCCGCTGCTTGGCTGTCATTGCCCCCGTGCCGGGTGCCCGGCACCCACAATACGCCGCCGGAAAACGCCGTGGTGCCGCCGAAGCACTCCTCCTTTTCGATGACGATCACATCCAGGCCAAGCTTTTTCGCCGTGATGGCTGTCGCCAGGCCGCCAGCACCCGCACCGATGACCAGTACATCGCAGCTACGCGTATTCATTGGCCTGCCCCCTCGAAGCCAGGGCGCGGGATCAATGCCATGGGCATGCTTTCCAGTCCGCCATCCACGGTCAGCTCGGCGCCGTTGATATAGTCGGCGCGGCGGCTGGCCAGAAACAGCACGGCTTCGGCGATGTCTTGCGGTTCACCGATGCGCTGGTTGGCGGTCATGGCGCTACGCCGGCGCTCCACCTGTGGGTCGGCATAGAACGCAGCCGACAATGGCGTGCGGATCAAACCCGGGCATACGGCGTTGCTGCGCACACCGCGCGGCCCCCATTCCACGGCGATCTGCCGCGACAACATGCTGACGCCTGCCTTCGCCGCGCTGTAGGCACCACTGTTGGGTTGCGGGTAATGTGCTGCAATCGAGGCCACATGCACGATACGGCCCTGGCCGCAGTCCAGCATGGAACGGCCAAAGGCCTGGGCACACAAGAGGTAGCCACTGAGGTTGACCGCCAGCACCTGGTTCCATTGTTCCAGGCTTAGCGTGTCCAGCGCACCGGGGCGCAGCACGCTCGCATTGTTGACCAGTACATCGCAGCGCCCATGCAGCGCCTGTACCTGGGCCGCAGCCTGCTCCACGCTGGCCGGGTCGGCAATGTCGCAGGCCAGGGCACTGACTTCGCCTGCACTGTGTTCCCCCAGGGTGGCCGCCAGTTCGCGGCATTTGTCCAAATCGCGGTCAAGCAGCACCACGTGGGCCTGCTGCTCCACCAAGGCTGCGGCCAACGCTGCGCCAATGCCGCCGGCCGCGCCGGTCACCACGCATACGGCCGACTCCAGGCCTAGCCACTGAGAAAGGATCTTGTTGTTGTGCATGCTGTTCTCCAGAGCGTTGCTTGTTCTGGGCAACAGGCTATGGCCGGCAGGCCCACCGGCAGAATGGACAAAACCTGCAACCAGCCCCACATTCCCGTCAATTTGCCCACTGCGCCCTGAAGCCTGCGTGCAGCTATGGCACAGTAGCGGGCAGTGAACAGAACAATTACAACACCATGAACAAGATCCCCAATTACGCCCTGTACGGTGAAACCGCGCAGCCGGTGTGGCACGAAGCCTTGCATGTGGAGCAGATATCCCAGCGCTCTGGCGCGCACAACTGGGAGATTGCCGCACACCGTCACGAAGGCTTGTTGCAACTGTTGTACCTGCAAAGCGGTGGCGGCGAGGTGCTGTTCGACAGTGACCGGTTTCAGGTTCATGCGCCCTGCGTGGTGTACGTCCCGGCGCAGGTGGTGCATGGATTTCATTGGGCCAGCCAGGTAGAAGGCCAGGTAATCACGGCTGCGCAGCACCCGCTGGATAGCATCGCTCAGGTGCTGGCACCCAACGTGCGGGTGCAACTGCGCAAACCACAGGTGATTGCCCTGCCCCACTGGGCCGCCGATGAAGACCCGTTGTTGCCCCTGTTTCGGGCCCTGCGCGAGGAATACCACAACCGCGCCCGCGAACATGTGGCCAGCAGCATGGCGCTATTGCTGGCACTGATGATCCATGTCCTGCGCCATGAGCCGTACATACCCGCGGGTGAGCAGCGCCCAGTATCAAGACGCAGCCAGCAACTGACTGCTTTTCGCGAGCTGGTAGACATGCACTACCGCGCGCACTGGCCACTGGCGGAATACGCCGCCGAGTTGGGCATGACCCTGGTGACGTTGGGGCGGTTGTGCCAGGAACACCTGGGCATGACGCCGATGAATGTGATCAATGCCCGACTGGTGCTGGAGGCCAAGCGCATGCTCGGCCATTCGAGCCTGAGCGTGAAAGAGATCGCCCATGAGCTGGGGTTTGCCGATGTGGGGTATTTCAGCCGGTTCTTTCGCAAGCAGGCGGGGGTGAGCCCTAGCGGATTTCGGGAGGGCCAGTAACGCCCGCAGGTTCTGTGGGCGGTACTGGCAATGCACGCGTCTGTGGCTTACCCGCGAAGAAACCCGTGCAGGAAACATCAAACAGCCAAGGCCCGCTGCACTTCCCCCACCGTGGTCGCCAAACTGCTCAGGTGCAGGCTCGACACCCGCTCCACCGGCGCCTGATCCAGCGGCCATTGCAAGGCAATGCTGCCGACCAGGCGCCCTTCGGCATGTACCGGCAAGGCAATGGCGCGGATCAGGAACGGCAGGCGCACCGGGTATTCCCAGTAGCCTTCGGTGCGCTGACCAAAGCCCTTGTGCGCTTGCTCTTCGATATCGCGCAACAACCCGTCGTCACCCAGCCGCTCATGGGCCGCCAGGCGCTGCACTTCGTCCACCGCCAGCTCCCCCAGGCACGCCCGCCCCATCGCCGAATGAAACAGGCTGGCATGCTGCCCAACAATCTGACTGGTGTGCGGATAGCGCTTGCGCAGCACCTGGGGAATGGCGCTTTCCATCACCTCCAGCCGCTGGCCGTCGAAACACGACAGGTCAGCGACCAGCCCGGTGCGCTCACTCAGCTCCAGCAGCATGGGCGCTGCGCTTTCCACCAGGCGCCGCTTGAAACGCAACTGGCGGTCACCGAACAGGCGTCGCGCGCACAGCCGGTAGCGCCGGTCGGCAAGGCCGCGGTACACCCAGCCTTGCGCCTGCAAGGTGGCGATCATGCGCGACACCGTGGCCTTGGGCAGCGCCGTCAGGTAGTGCAGTTCTTCCAGGCCCAACGCCTGGTGTTCGCCCAGCAGGTCGACAATGGCCAGCGCCCGCTCCACCGAACGCACGCCGCCGCTGTCTGCCGTGATGCCCATGGGTATGACCTCCTTGTAGCGGGATGGTCAGGATAGCCAGCAAGATCCGCGCCTGCCCGTGCTTTCATGGCGCAAGCAGGCGTTGTGGCGGGCAGCGCACCACCCAGCGGGTGAGCTGTTCATGGCCATACGCCAGCTGCAGCACGGCATGGTCGGCCTGCGCCGGGCCTATGATTTGCAGGCCCATGGGCAACCCGGCGGCATTGAACCCCACCGGCACGCTGATGCTCGGCAAACCGGCCAGGGTCGGCCCGATCACCACTTCCATCCAGCGGTGGTAGGTGTCCATTGCCCGCCCCCCGACCACCGTCGGCCATGGCTGGCGTGCATCGAAAGGGAACACCTGAGCCGAGGGCAACAGCAGGAAGTCGTAACGCTCGAACAGCTTGCCCATGGCGCGGTACCAGTCACTGCGGTCCAACGAAGCCTGGTACAGCGCCGCCGCACTTAGCTGCAAGCCACCTTCCACCTCCCACTGCGCTTCGGGCTTGAGCAATGCGCGCTTGCCGGGGTCGGCATAGGCTGCGCCGAGGTTGCCATGCACCAGGAAGTGGCGGTGGGTCAGCCAGCATTGCCACAAGCGCGCCAGGTCGAATGCCGGCTGGCAGGCCTCGACCCGGCAGCCCAGCTCGGCAAAGTCGGCCAGCGCCGACTCGCACAGGCTCATTACCCCGTCATCCATCGGCAGATAGCCGTTGTAGTCGCCCAGCCAGCCCACCCGTACACCGCGAAAATCGCTCGGCAAGCCAACGGCAAAGTCGCGCCGGCCTTCGCTTAGCGACAGCGGCGCCCGGGCATCAACACCCGCCTGTATCGACAGCAGCCGCGCCACGTCGACCACACTGCGGCCCATCGGCCCTTCTGTGGCCAGCTGCTGCACGAACAGCTCGGGCGCCGGCCCATGCGGCACGCGGCCCTGCGATGGGCGCAGGCCGAACAGGTTATTAAACGCCGCCGGGTTGCGCAGCGAGCCCATCATGTCGCTGCCGTCGGCCACCGGCAGCAAGCGCATGGCCAGCGCCGCTGCAGCCCCACCGCTGCTGCCACCCGCCACCCGCGACGGGTCGTAGGCGTTGGTGGTGGTGCCAAACAAGGGGTTGTAGCTTTGCGAGCCCAGGCCAAACTCGGGCACATTGCTCTTGCCCATGATCAATGCCCCGCTCGCCCGCACCCGCGCCACGCTGATCGCATCCTGCTCGGGTACCTGCTCGGCAAACAGCGGCGAGCCGAGCGTGGTACACAGCCCGGCCGTGGCGGCGAGGTCCTTGATTGCCTGCGGCATGCCATGCATCCAGCCGCGCGAGTGGCCACGGGCCAGTTCGCGGTCACGCGTCTCGGCCTCGGCCAGCAGCACTTCGGCCGGGCGCAGCGAGACCAGTGCATTGACCTGCCGATTGAAGCGCTCGATATGCCCCAGGTAGGCCTGCATCACCTCCCGGCATGACAACTGGCGGGCATGGATGGCCTGGGACAGTGCCTCGGCATCAAGGGCAACAATGGGGTCGATGGCTAGCGGCTTCACGGTTTTACTCCAAGGTTGAAGGCGGCAGGTTTGACTACCCGCGGTGCTTCTTTCAGGCAATAGGTGCCCAGCAATGTCAGCAGGCAGGCAAACAGCACATAGAACGCCGGCGCCACCGGGGTGCCAAGCACCTGGGTGAGCCAGGTCACGATCAACGGGGCAAAGCCACCGAACACCATCACCGCCACGTTGTAGGCCACCGACACGCCGGTGGAACGCACCTGGACCGGGAACTGTTCGGCCAGGGCAGTAGGTGCCGGGCCGAAGAAACCACCGATGGCCGTGCACAACAGCAGTTGCATGACCAACAGGCGCTCCAGTGAAGGCGCAGCGGCCACCCACACATACAGTGGGTAGACCATCACGAAGAACGCCAGGGTGAAGGCCATCAGCACCGGGCGCCGCCCCAGCCGGTCGGACAGCGCCCCGGACAACGGAATCACGAGGGTCATCAGCCCCACGGCGAGCATCTGCACCAGCAGCACCTGGTCCAGCGGCAGGCCTAGGCTTTTGTGGGCGAAGGTCGGCATGTTCACCAGCACCACGTAGAACGATACCGTGGCGCCGCAGGCCAACCCCATCGACACCAGCAGGCTGCGCCGGTGTTCACGCAGCACCTGCCACAGGCTGGGCGACTGGCCCTTGGCATGGCGACGCGCCTCGACAAACGCCTCAGGCTCCTCCATATGCTTGCGAATCCACAGCCCGACCGGCCCGATCAGCAGGCCCAGCACGAACGGGATGCGCCAGCCCCAGCTGTCCAGCGCCTCAGGCGAGCACAGGTGGGTAACCAACGCCACCATTGCCGCCCCGGAAAACACCGCCAGGCACTGCCCTACCAATTGCCACGAACCATACAGGCCCTTGCGGTGGGCAGGCGCGCTTTCCACCAGAAATGCCGTGGCGCTGGCGTATTCACCACCGGTGGCAAAGCCCTGCAGCATGCGCGCCACCACGATCAGCAGCGGCGCAGCCATGCCGATGGCCAGGTAGTCGGGCGCGAAAGCGATCATGGCGATGGACACGGTCATCAGGCGAATGATCATCTGCATGGCCGCCTTGCGGCCCTTGCGGTCGGAATACATGCCCAGCAGCACGCCGCCCACAGGGCGCATGAAAAAACCGACGCCGAAGGTGGCAAGGGCCATCAGCAGCGAGGCGTACGCGTCGTCGGACGGGAAGAACTGCCGGGCGATGATGCTGGCCAGAAAGCCATACACGATAAAGTCATACCATTCCAGGGCGTTGCCGATAACGGCGGCCACCACTTGCCGGGTACGCGACACGCCGGTGCTCGAAGTCTGCATAGGGAACACTCCACACAATGATTGGGTGATCGCCCAGGCGCAATCGCGCCCGGGTTCCAGCGGCAGTGGTCAAAAAGGGACAATCAGGCAGGTGCCAACCAGCGCTCTGCCAGCGCGCCCCAATAGGCGGCGCCGGTCAGCAGGATGTCGTCGTTGAAGTCGTAGGCCGGGTTGTGCACCATCGGCCGGGATACACCATTGCCGATGAACAGGTAGGCCCCCGGGCAGCGCTGCAGCATCCAGGCGAAGTCTTCGCTGCCCATCAGCTTGCGGGTGTTGCCATCCACCGCCTGGGCGCCCAGCAACTCGACCCCTACCTGGGTGGCGAAGGCGTTCTCAGCGGCATGGTTAACCAGCACCGGGTAGGCCGGGCGGTGCTCGATGCTGGCGCGGCAACCAAAGCTCTCGGCCTGACTGACGATGATTGCCCGCACCCGCTCAAGGGCCTGCGCCCGCACCTCGGCGTTCAGCGCGCGCAGGCTAAGGCGCAACAGCGCCTGTTGCGGGATCACGTTGGCCGCTTCGCCGGCCTGCAACGCGCCGACGGTGACCACTGCCGCCTCCTGCGCATCGATATTGCGCGCCACCACGGTTTGCAGCGCCATCACCACACTGGCGGCCGCCACCAGCGGGTCGACGGTCAGGTGCGGCATCGAGCCATGGCCACCCACCCCGTCCAGGGTCACCGTCAGCAGGTCTTGCGAAGCCATCATCGGCCCTTCACGAAACCCCAGGTGCCCGGCCGGCAGCCCTGGCATGTTGTGCATGCCGAATAGCGCATCACATGGGAAGCGCTCCAGCAGGCCGTCGGCCAGCATCGCCTCGGCCCCGCCCTGGCCCTCCTCGGCCGGCTGGAAGATCAGTATCAGCGTGCCGTCGAACTGCCGGGTTGCCGCCAGGTAGCGCGCGGCGCCAAGCAGCATGGTGGTGTGCCCGTCATGACCACAGGCGTGCATGCAGCCTGGGTGGTGGCTGCTGTATGCCGCGCCCGTTGCTTCGTGGATGGGCAGCGCGTCCATGTCGGCGCGCAGGCCCAGCCGGCGGGGGCTACTGCCATTGCGCAGCACGCCGACCACGCCGGTCTTGCCGATACCGGTGTGCACTTCATAGCCCCATTCCTCCAGCAGTCGGGCGACCAATGCCGAGGTGCGGCTTTCTTCAAAGCCCAATTCCGGGTGAGCGTGGATATCGTGACGGATCGCGTGCAGGTCGCTGGCCACGTCGGCGAGCCAGGCCTGGATATGCTGATGTCGGGACATGTGGAGTCTCCTCGCGCGGGTGGTTTCCCGTTCTTGTTGTTCGCCTTCAGGTCACGACAGGTGAGGCAGGTCGTGCTTGGCTCACAGATAAGCGCGAGTGACGCGGGATCACAAACGAATGTGGTTCCGCCCAGCGGAACCAGTCGGAGAGAGAAAGCTGTGTCAGCAAGGGAGCGCTCAACATTCGGAATGTTTGCGCGCCTTTTGGAGGGCCGCTGCAGTTGCTGTTACCTTGGGCTCACTGCTCAGCTTCAGACAAGGACTGCTTCATGCCTCCAAGCCCGACCACCCCAAGCGGTTTCATCCGCGTCCGTGGCGCCCGCGAGCACAACCTGAAGAACATTGATGTCGATATCCCCCGCGACGCCTTGGTGGTGTTCACCGGCGTGTCTGGCTCGGGCAAGTCTTCGCTGGCATTCTCCACGCTGTATGCCGAAGCCCAGCGCCGCTATTTCGAATCGGTCGCGCCCTATGCCCGGCGCCTGATCGACCAGGTTGGCGTGCCGGATGTGGATGCCATCGATGGCCTGCCGCCGGCGGTGGCCCTGCAGCAGCAACGCGGCACGCCGAGTGCACGCTCCTCGGTGGGTAGCGTGACCACCTTGTCCAGTTCGATCCGAATGCTTTACTCCCGCGCAGGCCATTACCCGGCCGGGCAAGCGATGCTGTACGCCGAAGACTTTTCTCCGAACACGCCCCAGGGCGCTTGCCCGCAGTGCCATGGCCTGGGCCGTGTCTACGAGGTGACCGAAGCGACCATGGTTCCCGACCCGTCGCTGACCATCCGTGAGCGTGCGGTGGCGGCGTGGCCAATGGCGTGGCAAGGGCAAAACCTGCGCGACATCCTGGTCACGCTGGGCTATGACGTCGATATCCCTTGGCGCGACCTGCCTCAGGCGCAGCGCGACTGGATCCTGTTCACTGAAGAGACGCCCACCGCCCCCGTGTATGCCGGCCTGACCCCGGCGCAGACCCGCGAAGCGCTCAAGCGCAAGCTGGAGCCCAGCTATCAAGGCACGTTCATGGGTGCCCGGCGTTACGTGCTGCATACCTTCATGCACTCGCAGAGCGCGCAGATGCGCAAGCGTGTGGCCCAGTACATGCGCCCCAGCCCCTGCCCGCTGTGCCAGGGCAAACGCCTGAAGCGCGAAGCGCTGGGCGTGACCTTCGCCGGGCTGGACATCGCCGAACTGTCGCACCTGTCGTTGCAGGCGCTGGCCGAGGTGTTCCGCAAGGTGGCGGCAGCCGACTACCTGACCCGGCAGCAGGACGAGCTGACACTGGAAAAACGCCTGGCGGCCCAACGCATCGCCAACGAGCTGCTCGAACGCATTGATACGCTGCTTGACCTCGGCCTCGGTTACCTGGCCCTGGAGCGCAGCACCCCGACCTTGTCTTCTGGGGAACTGCAACGCCTGCGCCTGGCCACCCAGCTGAATTCGCAGCTGTTTGGCGTGGTTTACGTACTCGACGAGCCGTCGGCCGGCTTGCACCCGGCCGACAGTGAAGCGCTGTTCGAAGCCCTGCAGCGCCTGAAACAGGCTGGCAACTCGGTGTATGTGGTGGAGCACGACCTGGACACCATGCGCCGCGCCGACTGGCTGGTGGATGTAGGGCCAGCTGCCGGCGAACACGGCGGCACCATCCTCTACAGCGGGCCGCCTGCCGGCCTGGCTGAGGTGCAACAGTCATGCACCCGCACCTACCTGTTCGATGCACCGGTACAGGCCACACGCGCCCCCCGCCAGCCCCGCGACTGGCTGAAGCTTGAAGGCATCACGCGCAATAACCTCGATAACCTGAGCGCTGCATTTCCGCTGGGCTGCTTTACCGCCGTTACCGGTATTTCCGGCTCGGGCAAATCCAGCCTGGTCAGCCAGGCCCTGCTGGAACTGGTGGGGGCACACCTGGGCCATGCCGAGCAACGTAGCGAGCCCGAAGCGCAGAGCCTGGAAGACGAACCTGAACAGACCAGCAGCGGCCACCTAAGCGCCGGGCTTGGCAGCATCAAGCGGTTGGTGCAGGTTGACCAGAAGCCGATCGGCCGTACGCCGCGCTCCAACCTGGCCACCTACACAGGCCTGTTTGACCACGTGCGCAAACGCTTCGCGGCTACCGAGCAGGCCAAGGCACAGGGCTTCGACGCCGGGCGCTTTTCCTTCAACGTTGCCAAGGGCCGGTGCGCCAACTGCGAGGGAGAGGGTTTCGTCAGCGTCGAGTTGCTGTTCATGCCCAGCGTGTACGCACCCTGCCCGACCTGCCAGGGTGCCCGCTACAACCCCGAAACCCTGGCGGTGAGCTGGCAAGGCATGAACATCGCGCAAGTGCTGCAGTTGACCGTCGACCAGGCCCTGCAGGTTTTTGCC
Organism: Pseudomonas sp. 2,4-D; assembly: GCF_030418155.1. Lineage (NCBI taxonomy): Bacteria > Pseudomonadati > Pseudomonadota > Gammaproteobacteria > Pseudomonadales > Pseudomonadaceae > Pseudomonas > Pseudomonas sp. 2,4-D. The sequence continues at coordinate 21,926 of NZ_JAUHUI010000003.1, read as the reverse complement.
GAGCAACCGCCTGCCCGCCGTTGCCTGCAGGTGCTGCAGGATATCGGCCTGGGCTACTTGCGTCTGGGCCAGCCTGCTACCGAGCTGTCCGGTGGTGAAGCGCAGCGGATCAAGCTGGCGACCGAACTGCAGCGCATGGCCCGCGGGGCGACCCTGTATGTGCTGGATGAGCCCACCAACGGCTTGCATCCGCAGGACATCGACCGGCTGCTGGTACAGTTGAACCGCCTGGTAGAAAGCGGGCATAGCGTGGTGGTGGTCGAACACGACATGCGAGTGGTGGCGCAGAGTGACTGGGTGATCGATATTGGCCCGGGGGCCGGGGATTCCGGGGGCAAGGTGGTGGTCAGCGGCACCCCGCAGGTGGTGGCCGGGTGTAAGGCAAGCCGCACGGCCGAGTTTCTGGCCAAAGCGTTGTAGCGGGCGGCGCTCAATCTCGACACCACCCCAAAAACCAAAGGACGCGCCTAGCAGCATCAAGCGCCGCTAAAGTAAAGTCTGCCGATGGATAAATACGCCCCCCGCCAGTGGCTCCCCCACGAAAAGCCCAGCCTGCCAGGCTCCCCTTCCACGCCCCTGCATTCGCCAGCCAAGCGTCTGGCCTACGGCGTGGTCGGCCTGCTGGTGGCAATCACCGGTGGCCTGGGCAACGCGCTGGTCACCGCCAACCTGGTGTTCCTGCAAGGCGCCCTGGGTGCAACCACCGCGGAAATGGCCTGGCTGCCGGCCGCCTATGTGATGACCAACGTCTCAATCAACCTGCTGTTGGTGAAGTTCCGCCAACAGTTCGGCCTGCGAGCCTTCACCGAAGTGTTCCTGGTGCTGTACGTGCTGGTCACCTTCGCCCACCTGCTGGTCAACGACCTGAACTCTGCCATCGCCGTACGCGCGGCCCACGGCATGGTCGGCGCGGCGCTCAGCTCGCTGGGGCTGTACTACATGATTCAGGCCTTCCCGGCGCAATGGCGGCTCAAGGCCATGGTACTGGGCCTGGGCGCCTCGCAGCTGGCGCTACCGCTGGCACGGATCTTTTCTGAAGACCTTCTGCAAATTGCCGAATGGCGCGGGTTGTACCTGTTCGAGCTGGGCCTGGCACTCACCGCACTGGGTTGCGTACTGCTGCTGAAATTGCCGCCCGGTGACCGTTTTAAAACTTTCGAACCCCTCGACTTCCTGACCTTCACCTTGATCGCCAGCGGTACCGCACTGCTCTGCGCCGTACTGTCACTGGGGCGCATCGACTGGTGGCTGGAGGCGCCGTGGATCGGCGTGGCACTGGCGGCGTCGATCGCGCTGGTCTTCAGCGGCCTGGCCATCGAGCACAATCGCCGCAACCCCTTGTTGATGACCCACTGGTTGGGTAGTGGCGCCATCATACGTCTGGCCCTGTGCGTGGTGCTGATCCGCATGGTGACCTCGGAACAGTCCACCGGCGCGGTCGGTTTCCTGCAGGCGCTGAACATGGGCAGCGAGCAGATGCGCACGCTGTACTGGATCATGCTGTTAGGCGCTGTCACGGGCCTGGCCAGCAGCGCCCTCACCATCAACCCCAACCATTTGGTGATCCCGCTGTTCGTCTCGCTGCTGGCCATGGCCGCCGGCGCCTTCATGGACAGCAGTTCCAGCAACCTCACACGCCCGGCTCAAATGTACTTGAGCCAGTTCCTGCTGGCGTTCGGCAGCACCTTCTTCCTCGGCCCGTCGATGGCCCTGGGCATCAGCCATGTGCGCGCCAACCCGCGCAACCTGGTCAGTTTTTCGGTGTTGTTCGGCATCTGCAACAACCTCGGCGGCCTGATTGGGGCGGCGTTGTTGGGCACCTTCCAGACCTGGCGGGAAAAGTTCCACTCCAGCCACCTGATGGATCGCCTCAGCTACCTGGAACCCCTGGTCAATGCCCGCGTTCAAAGTGGGGGTGCCGGTTACGGCGGCATCATTGCCGACCCTGCCTTGCGCAGTGAAGCCGGCATGCGCCTGCTGGCCAGCGCTGCTACCCGTGAAGCGAACGTCATGGCCTACAACGATGTGTTCGTGCTGATCGGCAGCATCGCTATCCTGACCATGATCTGGATCTGTATCCGCAGTACCTGGCTCTGGCATGTGAAACGTCAGGCCACCCTTACCGACTCTACCCCCGGCGCGCCCACCCGATGACCGACGACACCCGCACCACGACCACCACCGCCATCGCCGAAACCCCGGAGGGCGTCACACCGCCCAGTGAACCAACCAGCCCGGTACGCACGCGGCGGGTGCGCATCCTGTCATCCATCAGCTTCGCCGCCGTGGCGTTGGCCGGCATCCTGTTGGTGCTGTATGCCTGGCGCCTGCCGCCATTCAGCAGCGCCATCGAAAGCACCGAGAACGCCCTGGTGCGGGGCCAGGTGACCATCATCGGCCCGCAGCTCAGCGGCTACGTCGTCGATGTACCGGTGCATGACTTCCAGTTCGTCAAGGCCGGCGACTTGCTGGTGCAACTGGACGACCGTATCTACAAACAACGCCTTGCCCAGGCCAGCGCCCAGCTGCAACAGCAGTTGGCGGCCCTGGCCAACAACCAGCAGCAGCGCAAAAGCGCCGAAGCGACCATTGCCCAGCGCCAGGCCGCCATCGGCGATGCTGCGGCCCAGGCGGCCAAGGCCAAGGCTGACCTCGGCCGCAACCAGGCGCTGGTCAACGATGGATCGGTGTCGCGCCGCGACCTGGACCTGGCCCGTGCCAGCGAGGCCGCTGCCGTCGCCAGCCTGGCCCAGGCCAGGGCGGCGCTGGAAATCGCCCGCCAGGACCGTGAGGCCGTGGTGGTCAACCGGGCCGCACTCGAGGCCTCGGTGGAGAACGCCAAGGCCGCCGTGGAGCTGGCACGCATCGACCTCGACAACACCCGCGTCACGGCCCCGCGCGATGGCCAGCTGGGGCAGATCGGCACCCGCCTGGGTGCTTATGTCAACTCCGGCGCGCAGCTCATGGCGCTGGTGCCCGACACCCTTTGGGTGATTGCCAACATGAAGGAAACCCAGATGGCCAATGTGCGTATCGGTCAGCCTGTGAGCTTTACCGTAGACGCGCTGAACCACCGGAAGCTACGGGGCCATGTGCAGCAGATTTCGCCGGCCACCGGCTCTGAATTCGCCTTGCTGCAGGCGGACAACGCCACTGGCAACTTCGTCAAGATCGCCCAGCGCATACCGGTGCGCATCACGGTGGATGCCGACCAGCCGACTGCCAGGCATCTGCGCCCAGGGATGTCGGTGGTGGTCAGTATCGATACCCGGGACGAACAGTGATGTAACCCCGGCAGCCCCTGCAGGGATGCCGTCGTGCCACGATTGCGCCGCTCTAACCCGTGGGTTTTAATCGCGCACGATCCGTCGCCAAGGAAGTTTCACCATGTACAGGAAGATCGTGCCACTGGCATTGCTGGCAACACTGACCGGTTGCTCCGACAGCCAGGACACCATCAAGGCCAGTTTCCACAAGGCTGCCCAGGCCTCCCTGGATACCCGGTACCCACACTGTTTCGTCATCAGTTCGTTCCCTACCAAGACCCAGGACTTCGACGTGCACGGCACCAACAAGGCGTTGCACGCCCTGGCGCAGGTAGGCGTGGTCAGCGAGAAGGAAATTTCGCGTACCGAAATACCGGCCCGGCTGTGGTCGCCGGCACGCACGGATATCTACTACGCCTACGACCTGACCGATGAAGGCCGCAAATACTACAAGGCAGGCGCTGGGCTGTGTTTCGGCAAGGCACAAGTGACGGCAATCGAGCAGTTCAGTGAGCCGAGCGAGGCAACCGGACAGAAGCTGTCGAATGTGACCTATGCCTACAAGATCATCGAGTTGCCGGCGTGGGCCACCAATGCTCAGGTGAAAGCCAGCATCGCCGGCTTGGGCCAGGCGGTGGCCAGCCATGCTGCCCCGCTCAAGGAAACCCGAACCCTGGTGCTGACCAGCCAAGGCTGGGTGGATGACCAGTTGCTGGCCCAGTAGCCCGAAGCCTGTACCGGCACTATCGTCGGTAAAGGTCTACATCCACCAGGCCAGGACCACCGGTAACCAGGCAAACGACAGCACCGTCGAGCACATCACCAGGTTCGCCACCTGCTCCGGTTCACGGTTGGCGCGCACCGCCATCAGGTAGTTGAACACGGCTACCGGCATCGCCGACTGCACCATCAGCACCGCACGCTCCAGGCTGTCCATGCCCAGTACCGCGCCCACTGCCCAGCCCACCGCAGCCCCCAGGCCAATGCGCAAACCGCCCAGCAGCATGCCGCTGCCCACGTGACGCAGGCGAATGCTGGCCAGTGATACCCCCAGGGTCAGCAGCATGAGCGGAATGGTCATGCCGCCCAGCAGGTCTGCGGTGTTGGCCAGCCAGCGCGGCAGTTCGAAATCGAGAAAAATGATGGGCATGGCGCCAGCCAGGCTGATGACGATAGGGTTGCGCAGCAACGCCTTGAGCGAAGCCGCCGTGCCGGAGATGGCCATGCCGATGGTGAACTGAACGATCGACAGGGTCAGGAAGAATGCCACGGCCAAGGCCAGGCCATGCTCACCGAAGGCATACAAACTGATCGGCAGGCCCATGTTGCCGGTGTTAGGGAACATGAACGCCGGCAGCAGTACCCGCCAGTGCATGCCCGACGCGCGACACACGAGCAAAGCGGCCAAGGCCATACCCAGGGTGCACAGCAAGCAGGCCACGGCCATGCTGGTAAAGGCATTCGGGTCCAGCTCGGTACGGCTGAGGGTGGACAGTACCAGCGAAGGTGTGCCGACGGTCATCACCACCCGGGCGATGAAGTCAGTGGGGTAATCCAGGCCCTTGCGGGCCCAGGCAAAACCAATGCCGGCGACGATGAAAACCGGGGCCAGGACTGCGAACAGCGACGCGAACATGGGGGCCTTCCTTGGTGGGGTTCGGCATTATGCAGCACTCAGTGAGATTACCGGGCCGATCTCACCGCCCGCAGGCGCCGCCATCGAAAATGTCTGTGGAAGACATGTTCATGTCGCGCTGAGACTGCGGCGTCTCGTCGCACACCCGAGCCCCTTGGGCAAAAGCGTCCAAGCCCGTAGAATCCCGCTTCCTTTTCGCCCGTCGCCTTGAACGGTGGCAACCAGCAGCAATGACAGAGTCAGCGCCTGAACACATGAACGCACATGTGAAGTAGGCTCAACCCTTCCCGCCCGGCCCATCTCCCATAGCGCCCAGCGGTTGAGTCTTGCCCAGGTCGCATCCGTGTCGCCACTCGCCCCTTGCCGGGTCGAGCCGGTGTGCGCGCCGAGAAGGTGCTCATTCCGCTCATCCAACTAGAGGTACGTATGTCTCCGCGTTTGCTGGCCATGGCGCTGGCGCCCCTGCTCGGGCTGTTCATCATTGCCCTGGGCAACGGCTTCATGTCTTCCCTGACCACCCTGCGCCTGGGCGCCGCCGGTGAGTCTGCAACCACCATTGGTATCGTCTCGTCGACCTACTTCATCGGCCTGACCCTCGGCGCCATCTTCAACGACCGGCTGATCCTGCGCATCGGGCACATCCGCGCCTACACCAGCTTCGCCTCGCTGATCGCCGTGACCATCCTGCTGCAAGGGTTGTTCTACGAGGTCACCTGGTGGTCGGTGCTGCGCCTGATCAACGGCTGGGCCGCAGTGGGCGTGTTCCTGGTAATCGAAAGCTGGCTGCTGCTGGCCGGTGACGCAAAGATTCGTGGCCGCCTGCTGGCGCTGTACATGATCGCCTTCTACGGCGCCGGGGTGATCGCCCAGGCTGGCCTTGGCGAAATCACCCAGCTGGGCGATACCGCCCCGTTCATGCTGGCCGGCGTGCTGGCCGCCCTGTCGGTGTTGCCGATCGTGATCCTGCCGCGGGTGTCGCCGCTGCTGGAGCAGGTCGAACCCCTCAAGCCCCGCCAGTTGCTGGGCGTTGCACCGTCGGGCCTGGTCGGCTGCTTCGGTTCGGGCGTAGCGATTGCCGGCATCTATGCCCTGCTGCCACTGTACTTGCAGCGCATCGGCCTGGAGGTGGGTGAGGTCGGCAACATGATGGCCTGGGTGATCCTTGGCGCGATGCTGCTGCAATACCCGGTCGGGCGCTGGTCCGACCGCAAGGACCGCCTCGATGTGCTGCTCGCGCTGGCCGCGTTGTGCGTTGTCCTGTCGCTTGTAACGGTGTTCCTGCCATCGGACTCGTTCCTGTTGCCGGCCATGCTGTTCCTGCTGGGTGGTGGCGTGTTCACCCTGTACCCGGTGGCGGTCAGCCATGCGGCCGACCGCGCGCCGTCCGATGCACTTGTGCCGATGATCCAAGGCCTGCTGCTGATCAACTCGCTGGGCTCGGCCATGGCACCGGTGGCCATTTCGCCGATGATGACCGAGTTTGGCGAGGCTGGGCTGTTCTGGGCGTTTGCCGTGGTCAACCTGGCCATGGTGTGCTTCTTTATGTGGCGCCGCGGCAAGCGCCCGGCGGCAGAGCACCCGGCGCCGTTCACCGCTTCGACCACCTTCTCGCCAACCGGTGCCGAGTTGCGGGTGACCGAAGACCTGATGCATGCGGCGCAGGAGCATCCGCCGCTGGAACCGGTCGAACCCCCGGCACCGGCACAGCGCTCGGAATCTTGTTGATTGCCACTCGTCGGCCAGAAGGCACCCCGCCAGCAGCTGCCAGCCAAACGAATGACAGATCTTGCACAAAGGAGAAATCCCATGATCCGCATTCGCCCGCTGTCTCTGTGCCTGGCGCTGGCCCTGACCAGCCTCACCGGCGCTGCCTTCGCCGCCACCGACACCCATACCGACAGCCATCCGCAAACTGACCAGTCCGGCGGCAAGACCGCCGGTGAAGGCAGCAGCGTCAACAGCCCCGGTAGCAGCAAAGGTAACGACAGCAGTGACACAGGCAGCAACGCCGATGCCGCCGACGGTGCCACTGGCGGCTCCAACAGTACCGGCGAAGCCACCGGCTCTGGTGCCGGAGCCAGCGGAGGCACTGCCGAGGACCAGGACAGCCGCTGAAGCAGACCTGGACTAGACTGAGCCCTGACGCCCTGCCAAGGATTGACCATGCACCTCAGACACTGGCTGTTCGCTGCTTTGCTGCCCTGCACAGCGTCAGCCGCCGCAGGCGGCCAAGGCGCGATGTCGGTCAGTTCCTCGTCTTTCACCGATGGCGGCGTCATTGCCCTGCAACAGGTCGGCCAGGACCCGGCATGCGGTGCCGGTGAAGAGCGGACCCCGCAACTGAGCTGGGACAACCTGCCCGCAGGTACGCGGTCGCTGGCCCTGATCATGTTCGACCCGGACGGTGGCAAGGGTGTGGGTGTGGTGCACTGGGTGGCCTACAACATCGATCCCGAACACGATGGGCTCAAGGAAGGCATGGCGGGGTTGAGCGGGCCCTACGTGACAGTGGGCCGCAACTCCCGTGGCACCGAGAGCTACCGCGGCCCCTGTCCACCCGCCGGCGACAACCCCCATCATTACGCCCTGACCCTGATTGCCACCGACCTGCCCTTGGGTACCTTGCCCGAGGGGCTGGACCGCAGCGGCCTGCTGCAACTGCTGCAAGGCCACGCCCTGGGGGCGCAGAGCCTGGTCGGGCGCTACGGCCATTGAACCAGTCAGTACAAAAGTAAATGATCGGCCCCATAGCATTTATCCATTGAATGGCCCGCACGAACTGAAGTAAGCTCGGGCTCATTCACTGGAGAGCAACATGCCGAAACACACCCGCAACCACGCCAACCACACCGGTCGCAGCCCGCGCCCTGTGCTGGCCGTTGCCGGCTGCGTGGCACCTGCCAGCTATTACTTTGGGTATTGGTTTAGCCACTAGGCGCCGATACTCACCCGGCGTCCACCTTAGAGGGGCCGCCGAACATGAGAATACTCAAACCCCCGGTCGGCTTCCCGACCGGGGGTTTTGTTTTTCAGGCCTTTGACCAACACCGATTCACTTTGAGGACAGATTCATGAACTACGCCACTTATTACTACGCAAACACCTACGCCTGGCGATTTAGCCAATCCCGTTCGGGCCAGCCTGCCGCCTCCGACCGGTCTTCTACAGGTGGCAATGCAGCAGCCAATACGAACTCAACGATCTGTCGAACACCTCGATAGGGCCGACCATGCGGGCTTGAACCCGCTGTCCGCCCAGGGAAAACGCCATGCACGCTTCCAGCCTCGCCCTGCCCCTGACCCAGCCGCAAGCGGCCAACACCACTGTCAGCAAACGCCTGCCCAGCCCGCACCTGCTCAAGCAACAGATGCCACTGCCCAGCGAACTGGCCCAGCAAGTCCAGGCCCATCGCCAGGCCATCCGCAACATCCTCGAAGGCCGCGACCCGCGCCTGCTGGTCATCGTCGGCCCCTGCTCGATTCATGACCCGCGCTCGGCCCTGGAATACGCCGACCGCCTGGCCGCCCTTGGCCGCGAAGTCAACGACAAGCTGCTGCTGGTGATGCGCGCCTACGTCGAAAAACCGCGTACTACAGTGGGCTGGAAAGGCCTGGCCTACGACCCGCACCTCGATGGCAGTGACGACATGCACTCGGGTATCGCCTTGTCTCGCGGGCTGATGCTGAGCATGATCGAACGCGGCCTGCCAATCGCTACCGAGTTGCTGCAACCGATGGCCGCCGGCTACTTCGACGACCTGTTGGCCTGGGCCGCGATTGGCGCTCGCACCACCGAATCGCAAATCCACCGCGAAATGGTCAGTGGCCTGGAACTGCCGGTCGGCTTCAAGAACGGTACGGACGGCGGCATCGCCATCGCCAGCGACGCCATGCGCAGCGCTGCCCACCCCCACCGCCACTTCGGTATGGATGCACAGGGCCACCCGGCGATCATCGAGACCTTGGGCAACCCGGACACACACCTTGTACTGCGTGGCGGCCACAAAGGCCCGAACCACGATGCCAACAGCATCGCCATGGCCCGTCAGGCGTTGGCCAAGGCCGGTCTGCAGGCACGGATCATGGTCGATTGCAGCCACGCCAACAGCGGCAAGGACCCGGCGCGCCAGCCAGCGGTCTTCAATGATGTGCTGGAACAGCGCCTGGCCGGCGACCGTTCGCTGGTCGGCGTCATGATCGAAGGGCACTTGTTCGATGGCTGCCAGGCGCTGGGCAAGGGCACGCTGAAATACGGTGTGTCGATTACCGACGGCTGCCTGGGCTGGGCCTCGACCGAAACCCTGTTGCGTGAGGCGGCACAAAAACTGTAGGCCGAAGGTTGTAAGCCTGGCGAGACATACCCCGGACAAGTGCGCTAGGCTTGCCTTTTTACCCCCAAGGAGCAGTACCCATGGCCCGTGCAACCGCCCGCCACATTCTGGTCAGCAGCGAAGACAAGTGCAACGAACTCAAAGCCCAGATCGAAGCAGGCGCCGACTTCGCTGAAATCGCCAAAGCCAACTCCACCTGCCCGTCCAGCCGTCAGGGCGGTGACCTGGGCTCGTTCGGCCCAGGCCAGATGGTAAAGGAATTCGACACTGTGGTCTTCAGCGCCCCGGTCAACACCGTGCAAGGCCCGGTGAAGACCCAGTTCGGCTACCACCTGCTGGAAGTGACCAGCCGCCAGGACTGATTCACCCCTCCCGGTGATCAGCCCCCCTGTGGGAGCGGGTTTACCCGCGAAGAGGCCAGACCAGACAACCTCGTTGCCTGCTCCGACGCATTCGCGGGTAAACCCGCTCCCACAAGTATTGTGGGGGCTTGTATTTTCGTGCATGGGCTTTACGGTCCAGGCCGCTCCCACCCACGCCCTCACGGTCTACGGTGAAGACCCCCGCTACGCCGCCAGCTTCCGGCATTTCGACTATGTAAACCCCTCCGCCCCCAAGGGCGGCATCTTGCGCCGCTCGGCCATCGAGATCGGCCAGTTCGACCACATCCTCCCCTACATCGACAAAGGCATCGGTGTCAGCGAAGTCGATGGCCTGCTGTACGCGCCACTGGCGGTACGCTCTTACGATGAACCCTATACCGTTTACGGCCTGATCGCCCGGCGCATGGAGCGCGGCCCCAATGATGAGTGGCTGCGTTTCGACATCGACCCACGCGCCACCTTCGCCGATGGCAAGCCGGTGCGCGCCAAAGACGTGCGTTTCACCTTCGAACTGCTGATGAGCAAGGGCAGCCTGAAGTACCGTACCCAGTTCGCCGACGTGGCCGGCGTGACCGTAGAAAGCCTGCACAGCGTGCGATTCGACCTGAAGCCCGAGCACGGCCGCACCCTGGCGCTGGACCTCGCCAGCCTGCCGGTAATGCCCGAGCACGACTGGCAGCACCGCGACTTTGCCAACGGTGCCGGCTTCGACAAGCCGGTTGGCAGCGGGCCATACCGAATCGGGCGCATCGAAAACGGCCGCAGCATCACCTTCGAACGCGACCCGACATGGTGGGCACGTGACCTGCCGGCCAGCCGTGGCCGCTACAATTTCGACAAGCTGCGCATCGAGTACTTCGGCGACACCGAAGTGGCGCGCCAGGTACTCAAAGGCGGTGGCTACGATTACAACCGTGAGTTCTCCGCCACGGCCTACACCTTGGGCTACAACGGTGCGCAACTGGACGACGGCCGCCTGCAGCGCGCCCACCTGGGCCCGGCCAAACCGCAAGTGGCTCAGGGTTTTGTGTTCAACCTCGACCAGCCGCAGTTCAAGGACCGCCGTGTGCGACAGGCGCTGGGTATGTTATGGGACTTCGAGTGGAGCAACCGGCAGATGATGCGCAACCTGTACATCCGCCAGCAAAGCGTGTTCTCCAATACCCCTTTGGCCGCTCGCCAGTTGCCGGATGCGGGTGAGTTGAAGCTGCTCGCCCCCTTGCGCGGCCAAGTGCCAGATGAAGTGTTCACCACGGTGTTCACCGCCCCGGTCACCGACGGCTCGGGGATCATCCGTCAACAGCAGTTGCAGGCCCTGGCCCTGCTCGAACAAGCCGGCTGGCACCCCGAAGGCGACCGCCTGGTCGATAGCCAGGGCACGCCGCTGGCGTTCACGTTCCTCAATGGCCAGGCCGGCCTTGAACGCCTGCTGCTGCCGTGGAAGCGCAACCTGGCCCAGATCGGCGTGAGCCTGAACATCCGCAACGTCGACTCGGCCCAGTACGTCAACCGGCTGATGGCGCGCGATTACGACATGATCGTCACCGGCTACCCGGTCACCCTGTCACCGGGCGCCGAGTTGTACAACTACTTTGGCTCGGCGGCCGCTCACGACCCCGGCTCGAACAACCTGATGGTCCTGCAGGACCCGGCCGTAGACCACCTGATCGACGGCCTGGTCCGCGCCGACACCCAGGCCGACATGCTGCGCCACGCCCATGCCCTGGACCGCGTGCTGCAGTGGAATTACTACTGGATACCCAACTATTACCCACCGGGCAGCTCCACCGTCTGGTGGAACCGCTTCGGCCTGCCCAAGGTCCAGGCCACCTATGACGAGGGCCTGGACACCTGGTGGGAGGTAAGCCCTACCCCGCTGACCAACGCGCAGATGGCCGAACGCCAGAAGGCCTCGCCATGACCGCTTATATCCTGCGCCGTCTGTTGCTGATCATCCCGACGCTGCTGGCAATCCTGCTGGTCAATTTCGCCATCGTCCAGGCCGCGCCGGGTGGGCCGGTGGAGCAAGCCGTGGCGCGCCTGCAGGGCATCGGTGGCGGCGCACCCGGCGCGCGAACTGAAGTGGTCCATGGCGAATCCCGGGCCACACGCGGCCTGGACCCGAAACTGATCGAAGAGATCAGGCGCCAGTATGGCTTCGACAAATCCGCCCCCGAGCGGCTTTGGTTGATGCTCGGCCAATATGCCCGGCTGGACTTTGGCAACAGCTTCTTCCGCGGCGCCAAAGTCACCGACCTGATTCTCGACAAGTTGCCGGTCACCCTGTCGCTGGGCTTCTGGGCCACGTTGATCACCTACCTGGTGTCTATCCCGCTGGGCATCCGCAAGGCGATGCGCCACGGCAGCCGCTTCGATGCCTGGAGCAGCGCGTTGATCGTGATCGGTTACGCCCTGCCTTCGTTCCTGTTCGCATTGCTGCTGATCGTCCTGTTTGCCGGCGGCACTTCGCTCAACTGGTTCCCGGTGCGCGGCCTGGTCTCGGACAATTTCGACGAGCTCAGCCTGCTGGGCAAGGTCGCCGACTACTTCTGGCACCTGGTGCTGCCGGTTGCGGCCCTGGTGATCGGTGGGTTCGCCACCCTCACGTTGCTGACCAAGAATGCCTTCCTCGACGAGGTTTCCCGCCAATACGTGGTCACTGCGCGGGCCAAGGGCCTCAGCGAACGCCGCGTGCTGTATGGCCACGTGTTGCGCAACGCCATGCTGCTGGTGGTGGCCGGGCTGCCACAGGCGCTGATCACCGTGTTTTTTGCCGGCTCGTTACTGATCGAGGTGATCTTCTCGCTCGATGGCCTGGGCCGCATGAGCTATGAGGCCGCGGTGTCGCGGGATTACCCGGTGGTGTTCGGCACGCTGTTCATCTTCACCCTGGCGGGCCTGCTGATTCGCCTGCTCGGTGACCTGTCTTACACCCTGCTCGACCCGCGCATCGACTTCGATACGAGGGCGCACTGATGCTATCGCCCCTGTCGCGTCGTCGCCTGCAACGTTTTCGCCGCCACCGCCTGGGCTGGGTGTCGCTGTGGTTGTTTGCCGGCCTTCTGCTGCTGAGCCTTTGCGCCGAACTGGTGGCCAACGACAAGCCACTGCTGCTGGGCTACAAGGGCAATGTGTACGTGCCGGCGCTCAAACGCTATACCGAGCAGCAGTTCGGCGGGCAACTGCCGTTTCAGCCCGACTACCGCAGTGCCTATGTGCGCCAACTGATCGCGGAACAGGGTGGCTGGATGCTGTTCGCACCAATCCCGTTCAGTGCCGACACACCTAATTACGACCTGCAGGTGCCCACCCCCAGCCCGCCCAGTGCCAGCAACTGGCTAGGCACCGACGACCAAGGGCGTGACGTGCTGGCGCGGGTGCTTTATGGCACGCGGGTATCGCTGCTGTTCGCCTTTGCCCTGACCGTGGTCAGTGTGCTCATTGGCGTGGCGGCGGGCGCCCTGCAAGGCTACCACGGGGGCTGGGTCGACCTGTTCGGCCAGCGCTTGCTGGAGGTATGGTCGGGGTTGCCAGTGTTGTATCTGTTGATCATCCTCAGCGGTTTCGTCGAACCGGATTTCTGGTGGCTGCTGGGGATCATGGCGCTGTTCTCCTGGTTGACCCTGGTCGACGTCGTGCGCGCCGAATTCCTGCGTGGGCGCAACCTGGAGTATGTAAAGGCAGCGCGGGCGTTGGGATTACCGGACAGTCAGGTAATGTTGCGGCATATCTTGCCCAATGCCATGAATGCCACGCTGACCTATGTGCCGTTCATGCTGACCGGGGCGATCACCACACTGACCGCGCTGGACTTTCTGGGCTTTGGCATGCCAGCGGGCAGCGCCTCGCTGGGCGAGCTGGTGACCCAGGGCAAGCAGCACCTGGAGGCGCCGTGGTTGGGCTTTACCGCGTTCTTTGCGCTGGCGGTGATCCTGTCACTGCTGGTGTTTATCGGGGATGCCTTGCGTGAGGCGTTTGACCCCCGACGATGAGTTTTCAGGCCAGGCCTTTTCGCGGGCTTGTGCCAATACATGATTCAGGATGTTCACCCATGCACGACAGCAACAGCCTCAAGGACTACCCCCAGGTACGGCAACTGGCGATCCGCTCGCTGTTCGAGATCATCGAACAGTCCAGCGAAGGCACGGTGATCGTCGACCGCCAGGCACGCATCGTCTGGATGAACGAACGCTATGCCCGACGCTTTGGCCTGGCCGACGCTGCCAGTGCCATCGGCCAACCCTGCGAAACGGTGATCCCTGGGAGCCTGATGCGCGACGTGGTGAGCAATGGCCGCCCCATCCTGCTGGACATGCTCGACACGCCGAACGAGCCATTGGTGGTCATGCGCCTGCCCATCCACGACGACCAGGGCACGCTGATCGGCGCCATCGGCTTTGCCCTGTTCGACGAACTGCGCAGCCTGTCGCCGCTGCTCAAACGCTATTCCAGCATGCAGCAGGAACTGGCCTCGACCCGCTCGCAACTGCGCGCCCGCCAGGCCAAGTACAGCTTCGCCCAGTTCGTAGGCAGCAGCGCGCCCAGCCTGGAAGCCAAGCGACGCGCCCGGCGTGGCGCCGGCAGCGATTCACCCGTATTGCTGCTGGGCGAAACCGGCACCGGCAAGGAGCTGCTGGCCCACGCCATTCACGCAGCGTCAGCACGGGCACACAAAGCTTTTGTCAGCATCAACAGCGCAGCCATCCCGGAGACGCTGCTGGAAGCCGAATTCTTCGGCACCGCGCCGGGTGCTTTTACCGGCGCCGACCGCAAAGGCCGTAGCGGCAAGCTGCAACTGGCCGAAGGCGGCACGCTGTTCCTCGACGAGATCGGCGACATGCCGCTGGCCCTGCAGAGCAAGCTGCTGCGGGTGCTGCAGGAAAAGGAATACGAACCGGTAGGATCGAACCAGATGCTGCGCAGCGATGTGCGCATCATTGCCGCCACCTCCATCGACCTGCAGGCTGCCATGGCCCGCGGGGCCTTCCGCGCCGACCTGTATTACCGGCTGAATGTGCTGCCGATCGATGTCCCGCCGTTGCGGCAACGGCTGGAGGACCTGCCCGCGCTGTGCGAGGCCATATTGGGTGAGCTGGGCAGCCAGTACGAGCTGGAAGCTGAAGCGCAGCAACTGCTGGCCAGGCATGCGTGGCCGGGGAACATTCGCGAGCTGCGCAATGTGCTGGAGCGCGCGACCCTGCTGGCGGATCAGCCCCGGTTGGGGGTTGCGGACCTGCGTGCGGCATTGGGGCCATTGAGCCCGCTGGCTGAAGCGCCCGTGCGGCAGAGCTACCGTGAGGCCTGCGAGGCCTTTGAACGCGGCCTGATTGCCGGGGCGCTGGCCGAACAGGGAGGAAAAGTGCCAGAGGCAGCGGCAGCCTTAGGGCTGGGGCGGTCGACGCTGTACAAGAAGATGGCGGCACTTGGTCTCTGATTGGAGACTTTTGTTTCTGATATGAGATTTCCGCCAGAGGTCCGCCCTTTATCACAGGCAAGCCAGCGCTGGGCTGTAAGGCAGCCTTTGGCGTCTCTGAATGTAGACATAGACTTCTAACAAAACCCTTAAATCCTTACAAATCAGCCAGTTACAGAGTTGGCACGATTCCCGCTATCTCCTGTTCAACGATAAAAACAAGACTCACCCAGGAGACCCACCCCGATGACCGTGCTCATCGCACTCGCCGCTCTGGCCTTGCTGATGCTGGCCGCCTACCGCGGTTACAGCGTGATCCTCTTCGCCCCCATCGCCGCCCTCGGCGCTGTCCTGCTCACCGACCCTGCTGCCGTCGCCCCTGCGTTCACGGGGGTGTTCATGGAGAAAATGGTCGGTTTCATCAAACTGTACTTCCCGGTATTCCTGCTGGGGGCGGTGTTCGGCAAGCTGATCGAGCTGTCCGGCTTCTCCCGCTCGATCGTCGCCGCGGCCATCCGCCTGCTCGGCACCCGCCAGGCGATGCTGGTCATCGTACTGGTCTGTGCCCTGCTCACTTACGGCGGTGTTTCGCTGTTCGTGGTGGTGTTCGCGGTGTACCCGTTCGCCGCCGAAATGTTCCGTCAGAGCAACATCCCCAAACGCCTGATCCCGGCTACCATCGCCCTGGGCGCATTCTCGTTCACCATGGACGCCTTGCCCGGCACCCCACAGATCCAGAACATCATCCCCAGCACCTTCTTCAACACCACCGCCTGGGCCGCGCCGTGGCTGGGCCTGATCGGCACGCTGTTCGTGTTCTTTACCGGCATGGCCTACCTGCAGCGCCAGCGCAACAAGGCCCTGCGCGCCGGTGAAGGTTATGGCACCGACTTGCGCAACGAACCGGAAACCGCTGCCGACCTGAGCCTGCCCAACCCCTGGCTGGCGCTGTCGCCGCTGATACTGGTGGGGGTGATGAACCTGGTGTTCACCCACTGGATACCGCAATGGTACGGCCCCAGTCACAGCCTGCAACTGCCAGGCATGAGTGCGCCGGTACAAAGCGACGTGGCCAAACTAACAGCCATCTGGGCAGTGCAGGCAGCATTGCTGGTGGGCATCCTTATGGTCCTGGTGTGTGCCTTTGGCACCATTCGCACGCGCCTGGCCGAAGGCACCAGAAGCGCGGTGGGTGGCGCCTTGCTGGCAGCCATGAACACCGCTTCGGAATACGGCTTTGGCGCGGTAATCGCCTCGCTGCCGGGTTTTCTGGTGCTGGCCGATGCCCTGCGCGGCATCCCCAACCCCTTGGTGAACGAAGCCATCACCGTGACCTTGCTGGCCGGCATCACCGGCTCCGCTTCGGGCGGCATGAGCATCGCCCTGGCGGCCATGGGCGACACGTTCATCGCCGCCGCCCACGCGGCCGACATCCCGCTGGAAGTGCTACACCGGGTAGCCGCCATGGCCAGCGGCGGCATGGACACCCTGCCGCACAACGGCGCGGTGATCACCTTGCTGGCGGTGACAGGCCTCACCCACCGCGAGGCCTACAAGGACATTTTTGGTATTACCCTGATCAAGACCCTGGCGGTGTTCGTGGTGATCGCCACGTTCTACGCCACTGGCATCGTCTAAGGAGCATGGCATGACCCTTGAAGGCAAAACTGCACTCGTCACCGGTTCCACCAGCGGCATTGGCCTGGGCATCGCCCAGGTATTGGCCCGGGCTGGTGCCAACATCGTGCTCAACGGCTTTGGTGACCCGGGCCCCGCCATGGCGGAAATTGCCCGGCACGGGGTGAAGGTTGTGCACCACCCGGCCGACCTGTCGGATGTGGTCCAGATCGAGGCTTTGTTCAACCTGGCCGGACGCGAGTTCGGCGGCGTCGACATCCTGGTCAACAACGCCGGTATCCAGCATGTGGCACCGGTTGAGCAGTTCCCGCCAGAAAGCTGGGACAAGATCATCGCCCTGAACCTGTCGGCCGTATTCCATGGCACGCGCCTGGCGCTGCCGGGCATGCGCACGCGCAACTGGGGGCGCATCATCAATATCGCTTCGGTGCATGGCCTGGTCGGCTCGATGGGCAAGGCAGCCTACGTGGCAGCCAAGCATGGTGTGGTCGGCCTGACCAAGGTGGTCGGCCTGGAAACCGCCACCAGTCATGTCACCTGCAATGCCATATGCCCGGGCTGGGTGCTGACACCGCTGGTGCAAAAGCAGATCGACGATCGTGCGGCCAAGGGTGGCGATCGGCTGCAAGCGCAGCACGATCTGCTGGCAGAAAAGCAACCGTCGCTGGCTTTCGTCACCCCCGAACACCTTGGTGAGCTGGTACTCTTCCTGTGCAGCGAGGCCGGTAGCCAGGTTCGCGGCGCCGCCTGGAACGTCGATGGTGGCTGGTTGGCCCAGTGACGGGCGGCCTGGGCCTGGCGACGGTCCCGCATTCGTTTATCAGCAAGGAGGCCTTATGCGCCCTACCCCAATGACCGCGATTCTGGCCCTGAGCCTGGCCGCCGCCGCACCTGCGATGGCCGCCAGCCTGAAGGACATCGCGCCCTACCCCGAGGCGGAAAAAGGCTTTACCCGGCAGGTTATCCACCTGCCGGCACAGGCCGACGAGTCGGCTTATAAACTGGAAATCCTCGCTGGCAAGACGCTGCAGGTCGACTGCAATCGTCAGCGCCTGGGCGGCAACCTTGAAGCACGCACCCTGGAAGGCTGGGGCTACAATTACTACCGCCTGGACAACGTCAGCGGCCCGGCCAGCACGCTGATGGCCTGCCCGGACGGCAAGAAGACCGAGGCCTTCGTGCCGGTGGTCGGCGATGGCTTCCTGCTGCGCTACAACAGCAAGCTGCCGGTGGTGGTGTATGTGCCCAAGGATGTCGAAGTGCGCTACCGCGTGTGGGCGGCATCGCAGGATGTGCAGAAGGCTAAAGTAGAGTAAGCAGGACCGCTTTCTCGGCAGGGTCAGCCTCTTCGCAACACAAGGCTGATCCTGCCCTGAGCCTGCTTTGTTCCGGTAAAGGAGATTCGGCATGAACGATGTGCTCTGGCGCCCGTCCACAACGCAGATCGAGGCCAGCCGGATGGATGCCTTCCGCCGCCGAGTCAACCTGCGCTACAACCTGCAACTCAACGACTACCAGGCCCTGCACGCCTGGAGCATCGAACAGCGGCCCGCCTTCTGGCAAACCCTTGCCGAGTACTTCCACGTGCATTGGCATACCCCGCCCAGCCAGGTGCTCAGCGAAGGGCCGCAAATGCCCGATGCACAGTGGTTCGTCAATGCCACCCTGAACTTTGCCGAACACCTGCTGCGCCGCCGTGACGACCGCCCGGCCGTGGTCGCCGTACGCGAAGACGGCCAACGCGAAGTGTTCACCCATGCCGAACTGGCCGCACAGGTGGCCGGGCTGCAAACGGCATTCAAGGCTGCAGGTATCGTCCCGGGCGACCGGGTAGCTGCCATCATGCCCAATACCTGGCAAACACTGGTGGCCATGCTCGCCTGCACCAGCCTTGGCGCGGTCTGGTCTACCTCTTCGCCCGAGTTCGGCGTGCATGGCATCATCGACCGCTTCGGCCAGATCGAACCCAAGCTGCTGATCGTCTGCGCCGGTTACGAGTATGCTGGCAAGGCCATCGACCAGGTGACCAAGGTCAACCAGGTGTGTGCGCAGTTGCCGGGCCTGGAGCAGCTTATCGTGGTGCCCCATACCCGCAAAGGCACGCGTACCGACGAATTCCAGGCAGCCAACGTCAGCCTGTGGGATGACTTCTTCCAGCCCGGCGGCGAGCCCCGTTTCACTCCGCTGCCGTTCGACCACCCGCTGTACATCCTCTATTCCAGTGGCACCACCGGCGTGCCCAAGTGCATTGTCCATCGCGCCGGAGGCGTGCTGTTGCAACACCTCAAGGAACACGGCCTGCACAACGACCTGAAGGCCGATGACGTGCTGTTCTACTACACCACCTGCGGCTGGATGATGTGGAACTGGCTGGCCAGCGGCCTGGCGGTGGGTGCCACGCTGGTGCTGTACGACGGCTCGCCGTTCCACCCAGGCCCCGGGCGCCTTCTGGACCTGATAGAGGCCGAGGGTATCCACGCTTTCGGTACCAGCGCCAAGTACCTGGCGGCACTGGAGCAGGCAGGCCTGGAACCTGCCACCAGCCACTGCCTGACCAGCCTGCGGCTGCTGCTGTCCACCGGTTCGCCGCTGTCACCACACAGCTATGACTATGTGTACGACAAGATCAAGGCCGACCTGTGGCTCGTGTCCATGTCGGGCGGTACGGATATTGTCTCCTGCTTCGTGCTGGGCAACCCGACCCTGCCCGTGCGTCGTGGCGAAATCCAGTGCAAGGGCCTGGGTATGGCGGTGGAGGTGTGGAACGAGCAGGGTCAGCCTGTGGTGGACGAAAAAGGCGAGCTGGTGTGCACGCGCAACTTCCCCTCGATGCCACTCGGTTTCTGGAACGACCCGGACGGTCGCCGTTACCACGATGCTTACTTCAGTCAGTTTCCGGGGGTGTGGGCCCAAGGCGACTACGCCGAGCAGCGTGCCAGCGGGGGCATGGTGATCCACGGTCGCTCCGACGCCGTGCTCAACCCGGGCGGCGTGCGCATTGGCACGGCGGAGATCTACCGCCAGGTGGAAAAAGTCGAACAGGTCGTGGAAAGCGTGGCCATCGGCCAAGACTGGAACGGGGATGTGCGGGTGGTGCTGTTCGTGCGCCTGCACGACGGCCTGCAGCTGGATGAAGCCCTGCGCCAGCACATCCGCCAGGTGATACGCCAGTACACCACGCCCCGCCATGTGCCGGCGGTGATCGCCCAGGTCAGCGACATACCGCGCACCATCAGTGGCAAGCTGGTGGAACTGGCGATTCGCGATGTGGTGCATGGGTTGCCGGTGAAAAACACCGATGCCCTGGCCAACCCGGAGGCGCTCGATCAGTTTCGCGATCGCGCAGAGCTGAAGAGCTGACATTCATCGCGGCCAGTTGGGCGCGATCGCTACAACGGGACTCAATCAGGCATAATGCCGCCTTTTTTCCCCGATGCACAGGTAGCCCATGAAAGCCCAAGCCCGCCACATACTGGTCAAGACCGCTGACGAAGCCGAAAAGCTCAAGCAGCGCATCGCCAACGGCGAGGCTTTCGACGTGCTCGCGAAAAAGTGCTCTCTCTGCCCATCGGGCAAGCGCGGTGGTGACCTGGGCGAAATTCGCCCCGGGCAGATGGTCGGCGCCATCGACCAGGTAATCTTCAAGAAGCCTTTGCGTGTGGTACACGGGCCGATCAAGAGCAAATTCGGCTACCACCTGGTGCAAACGTTCTACCGCGACTAACGCGCTAGCCCTTTGCCACCTGACATTTTTGCCAGTTGTGGTCGTGACGCACTCCTCTATACAACCCCGGTAACCCTGCGCGCCACGCTTGATGCGCAGGTCTCCCTGGAGAATGGAGGATTTCCTGATGCGTCTACGCCTGATGCTGACCCTGGGTTCGCTCCCGCTGCTGGGCATGGCCTCGCCCGCTGCACACGCGGCTTGTACCTTCTCACCCGGCCCGGGTAACGACACCTACACCTGTGACAGCGGCACTGCGCCCTCGCTGGTGGACACCAGCGGTGATAACCGCCTGGTATTCCCGGCATCCGGTAGCGGCGCCATCACCGGCGACGTAACCTTTGGCGCCGGCAGAGACAGCATCGACATGGCCTCTGGCAGCGTCGGCGGAAACGTCAACCAAGGCGCTGGCATCGATGACTTCGTCATGAGCGGCGGCGTCATCGAAGGCAACCTCAACCAGGGTGATGGCCTGGACACCTTTCACATGAGCGGCGGCTGGATCAAGGGCACGTTCGACAGCGGCGACTATGCCGAAATGGACGACGGGCGTATCGGCAACGTCAACATGCGGCTGGACGAGAACACCTTCATCATGCGTGGCGGCAACGTCGACCGGAACGTCATCACAGCCTTCGACAAGGACTACATCGAAGTCTTCGATGGCAACATCGGCGGCAACATAAGCGTCAGCGGTAGCGACGACCAGGTGCTGGTGCACGGTGGCCAGGTTGGCGGCGATGTGTTGCTGAGCTCTGGCAACGACCGCTTCACCTGGGACGGAGGCCGTATTGTCGGGCGCGTGGATGCCGGCCCTGGTGATGACACGGCACTGCTCAAAGGCCTTACGCCCGAGGTGCTGAGTATCACGTTGGACGGCGGCGAAGGTAACGACAGCCTGACGTTCGATGCCAGCCAGCCGGCAGGCGGTGCCCACTATGTGAACTGGGAACGCGTGGCGCTGAACAACGGCAGCCGGCTGGCACTGGATGACACGCTGGTACTGGGCGATAGCAACAGCGGCACGGGCAGCCTCACCCTCGACGCCAGCAGCAGCATCACTTCACGCCAAGGGGTGATCACCGCGTTTGTCCCAGGCCAGCGCACCTCGGTCAGCAACGCAGGTACACTTGACCTCACAGCCGGCAATGATGCCATGGGCCGCTTGAACATCGAGGGCGATTACACCGGCAACAACGGCACCCTGCGCCTGAACAGCGTGCTGGCCGGCGATGGCGCTGCTTCCGATCGACTGGTGGTCAGCCGCGGCGCCATCGCCGGCTCTACCCAGGTGCTCATCAACAACCTCAACGGCGCAGGTGCGGCGACTGCGCAGAACGGCATCCAGGTGGTCGAAGCCCGTGACGGCGCCACCAGCACGGCCACCGCCTTTGTGCAGATCCAGACGCTATCGGCCGGTGCCTACGACTATCGGCTGTTCAAAGGGGGCGTCACTGCCGGCAGTGAAAACAGCTGGTACATGCGCTCGACGCTGGTTGCGCCACCCGCTCCAGCCCCTGTGCCGGCACCGGGCGA